>VGBK01000131.1 GCA_016870535.1 Actinomycetota bacterium
GGCCGAGGCCGCCATGCGCCGTTCCACCCGGCGCAGTTCGCCGGCCAGGGCGGCCGGGCCGGCCTCCAGGTTGAGGTGGACCGTGTTCACCAGGGAGAGAAGCGGAGCCACCGCGGCGCACCGTTCCACCAGTTCCTCGGCGATGGTGCGCACCGCCTGGGGGTAGGCCTCGGGGGCATACTCCTCCAGGCCTTCCACCAGTTCGGCCAGGCTGGCGGCGGCCAGGGCGCCGGTGGCCGCAGCCGAACGACCCACCGGGGCGCGCGCGATGGCCACCAGACGCCGCCACGCGGGCCATTGCACCCACTCGGTCACGAGGAGGTGGCTTCCGCCGGTGAGGCGCTCGACCCGGCCGGGTCGGTTCGCTGCAGCGTCGCCTCGGCCTGCATGGCCTCCACCGTCACCTCGGCAACCGAGGCGGCCAGGGCGGCCCGCTCCCATACCATGCGCCGCAGGGGCGCCCCCAGGCCGCGCTGGATCTCCTCGGCCGCCACCGCCGCCGCCTGCGCCGTCCTCTCGGGCTCCACCACCCTCCGGCCCGCCCGGTTCAGGGCGGCGGGGTACTCGGCTTCCATGCGGGCGGCCGCCCGGCCGATCACCTCCTCGATCCGGGAGGTGGGGAACGAGTGCCGCACGCGATGGGCGAAGGGGCCTCCGGCCTCGGCGGCGAGGCGCCCCACGAGATCCTCCAACCGGCAGGTGGCCTCTTCCATCGCCCCCGGGGCCGGACCGGCGACGGCGAGGGAGGCGGACACCGCCTCCACCACCTCCGCCCACCGCTCCTCGAAGTGCAAGGTGCCCCCCTGCCGCAGGCCGGCGGCGTCGGCCAGCGCCCGCACCGCCCGGCGGGTGCCGGCCAGCAGCCGTCCCAGGTACACCCGCTTGGCGTCCAGGCGATGCCGCAGGTGGGCGGCAAGGTCCTCGATCCCGAGGGGAGGCCGTCCGGGAGGAGCCGCGGCGACGGCGAACACCACCGGGCGCTCCACCCCCTCGGCCTCCAGGATGCCCCTGAGATCCCGCACCACCGCCGCCACCTCATGGGCGGCCAGGCGATCGATCTGGTTCAAGACGAAGAGGAACTGGTCGGAGGAGTCGGCCAGGGGCGCAATGAAGTCGTCGTGGAGCACCGGGTCGTGATACTTCTCGGGGTCCAGCACCCAGATGATCCCGTCCACGTCCGGGAGCAGGCGCTCCACGGCCGTTCGATGGGAAGCGTTCACGCTGTCGACGTCGGTGAGGTCGAGCAGGGCGAGGCCCGGGAAGCGCTCCTGGGCCACCCGCTCCTCGACTCCGAGGCGATCCAGCAGGCGCCCCAGCGCCGGCTCGGCCCCGGCCGGCACCCAGGCCAGCGGACGCGCCGTGTGGGGCCGCACCGCGCTGACGGCGGCCACCTCCTCCCCGGCCAGGGCGTTGAGCAGGCTGGACTTGCCCGAACCCGTCCCGCCCAGGAGCGCCAGCACCAGGGTGCCGCCCAGGTGCCCGCGCCGCTCCCGCGCCCCCCGGGCGTCCCCACGAGCCCGGTCCAGATCCTCGGGGTGCACCTGCCCTTCGGCCAGGGCCACCACCAGGTCGAGCCCGTCGATGACCGAGATGACCTCGCTCACTTCTCCTCCTCGGCGAGGCGCAGACGCGCCAGCAGCGTCCCCGAGGGCACCGGTCCGATCAGGCTTCGGAATCGCTCCGCATCGGCCTCGAGGACGACCCGCCAGGAGTCGGCCAGCGCGGCCCGGGCCTCTTTTGCCGCCCGTACCAGGAAAGCGCCGGAGCCCCGCGTCCCGGGCTCCGGCCGATGGAACGGATCCAGGGCCAGGCGGTACAGCATCGCCGCCTGCCGGCGCGCCCGGCGCCGGCGCCACCTGATCCGGCGGCCGGCGGCCCGGCGGCCCAAGCCCGCCGCCCAGGCCGCGGCCTGCGTCCGGGCTTCCTCCGCCGTCTCCGGGGCGTGAGCCCACAGGTCGGGCCGGCCCGCCAGCAACGCGGCTCCCGCCGGCCCGGCCTCCCAGGCCGCCGCCACCCGGCGCGCCGCCAGGCTGCTGCGCCGCACCACGACCGCCGCCAGCGCCTCGGGGGCCTCCGCGGCCAGCGCGGCCAGGCGCCCCCCGCGCAGCGCCGCGGCCAGTTCCGACTCCACGGCGCGGTAGCCGGCCTCCACCGCGTCGCCCAGGGCCAGAGCGGCCACCGCTTCGTCGACCAGCGCGCCGCGCATGGCGCCCAGCCCCCTCCGCACCTCGTGCCAGGCGGCCCCGATGACCCGCTCGACCGCCCGGCGGCGAGCCAGCGGATCGGCCAGAGCCTCGATCTCCTTCCTCAACCCACCGACCCACTCCGGTGGCAGGCCCCCACTCTCGGAGAGGACGGGCCCTTCGGCCACCCCCACCACTCCTCCCCTCCCGGCTCCGGCGAGCACCCCGCGTGCCGTCAGGCGCCGGGCGAAGTCGTCCAACAGCAAGTTCTGGATCTCGGGCGCCCGGGGGAGGCGGTTGATGACGAACAGGGTGGGCAGGCGGCGCCGGGCCGCCAGGTCGATGAGGTCCCAGCCGGCGGCGTCGGCGTAGCGGATTCCGCTGGCCACGAAGACGCAGGCGTCGGCGGCGTCGAGCACCGCCATCGCCGCCGCTCGCTCGCCGTCGGCCGCCACCGAGGGAGGGGGCGTGTCGACCACGATGAGGCCCTCGGGCGGGGGAGGGTCGGCGACCACCCCCCGGCCGGCCACCAGGGCGGGGAAGCTCCCCAGGGTGGGGGGCAGTCCCTCCCCCGTCCACACCAGCGGCGTCAGCGTGGTCGGGCGCAGGGGCCCCGAGGCGCTGATGCGGCGGCGGGCCAGGGAGTTCACCAGAGTCGACTTGCCGCTGCCCGAACCTCCCACCACCGCCACCACCAGGGCGGAGTCGGGATCGAGCAGCCGGGGAACCAGGTAGTCCCGGATCCGCGCCCGCAGCGCCCGGCGCCCCTCGTCACCCCCGCCGTGCCTCAGCCGGAAGGAGCCGAGCGCGTCGCTCACCCCGCGCAGGACCGGGAGCAGGCCGTCGGGATCCTGTGCCGCGAGCACCATGACCGCAGATTGTGGCACACGGGAGACCCGCGGTACCCGACGACGCACCTTCTCCTTTGCCGGGAGAGCCTTCCCGCCTGCGGCGCGAGATACCCGGTGAGCCCTTGGTCAGGCCTTAACCTCCGCCTGACGAATCCCTAGCCCACCAGGCGCGATGCTTCCTCTCACGTCGACCAGTACCCGCCGGCGGCGGGGCGCGGCACTCTGGGCCGCGACGGCTCAAACAGCGAGCGTGTCGCTCCCCGAGGGGCGCGCAAGGGATGGGACCACATGAAGCAGGACCGGGCGGTCGCCGAGGCGGTGACCCGCAAGTTCGCCGAGGTCGTCCGGTTGCGCGACGAGTCGCTGGCGAATCACCTGCACCGCACCGCCGAGGTGGCCTGCGCGCTGGGGGCCCAGTTGGGCGCCGATGTGGACACGCTCGACCTGTTGTACACCGCGGGCTTCCTGCACGACGTAGGCAAGCTGGCCATCTCCGAGGCCATTCTGTGGAAGCCTTCCGGCCTCACCCGGGCCGAGTGGCGGGTGGTGCGGGAGCACCCCGAGGAAGGACACCGCCTGGTGGCCGACATCATGGAGCGCGAGGTGGCCTCGGCCGTCCTCAACCACCACGAGCGCATGGACGGCGAGGGCTATCCGCGCGGCCTCGACGGACGCACCCTGCCCATGGTGGCTCGCATCGTGCAAGTGGCCGATGCCTTCGACGCCATGACCAACCACCGCCCCTACCGGCCGGCTCTGCCCACCCCCCTGGCCGTCGAGGAAGTCCGGCGCTGCGCCGGCTCGCAGTTCGATGCCGAGGTGGCGGACGCCCTGGCGGCCATCTTCGACGGCCGTCCCGAACGCCGGCCGCCCGCAGAGCGCCGCCACTACCCCGCCTTCTTGAACGGAGCGGTGCCCGAAGGGCCGCCGGCACTCGTCAGGCTTCGGGATCGATCAGCCTGACCCCCACCCCGCGCACCGTGTGCAGATAGCGGGGCTTGGACCCCGACTCCTCCATCTTGCGCCGCAGCCACGACAGGTGCACGTCGAGCGTCTTGTCGGGCCCCCCGTAGGGCTGATCCCACACCTCGGCCAGCAGTTCTCGCCGGGAGGCCACCCGACCCTCGCGACGCGCCAGGGCGTGGAGCAGGTCGAACTCCTTGCGGGTCAGCTCGAGCCGCCGGGCCCCCAGGCGTGCTTCCCGCCGCGCCGGGTCGACGAGCAGTCGGCCGACCTGCACCGGCGCCTCCACCGGCTCGGGGCGAAAACGGCGGCGCACCGCCCGGATCCGGGCCGCCACTTCTTTCGGCGAGGGCCGGCCCGGCACGACGTCGTCGGCCCCGGCGTCGAACACCACCACCACCTCACTCGGATCGGCGCCCAGCACCACCACCGGGAAGTCCCCCACCGAGCGCATCATGCTCAGGAACTGGCGCTCCGTCAGGTCGGGAAGGGGCAGCGCCGCCACTACGGCGTCGCACGGCTCGTGCAAGGCCTGCTCCAGTCCCGCCAGGCCGTCGGCGGCGCCCGCCGCCCCCAGCCCCTCGGCAGCCAGCCCGGCCACCAGCCGCCGCCGGGCGGCGGGGTCGGGGTCCACGACCAGCACGCTGCAGCCGAAAGTCGGTCCCAGCACTCTTCTCCTATCGGCGGGCCCGCGCCATTCTTGAGCCGAACTTAACCGGCGCTTGGGCCGGCGGCGGGAACCCGGCGCCGCATCTCCGGCGTCGAAGGGGAGGACGAACCCGACATGGAGGAAGCACTCGCATGCGCAAGGTACTCATGCTGGTGGCCGCCGGCGCGCTGCTCCTGGCAGCCTGCGGGAGCGGCGAGGAGTCGCTGGTGACCCCCGCCGGCAGCGACGGCAGCATCACCAGCGGCATCAACGTCAGCGGCCAGGGCAAGGTGACCGGCAAGCCCGACACCCTCACCGTCAGCCTGGGGGTGTCCGTGCTGCGGCCCACCGTCGACCGGGCCACCGGCGACGCCGCCGCCCTCGCCGCCGCCATCATCGACGCCCTCAAGGGCAGCGGGGTGGCCGAGGCCGACATCCAGACCGCCAATTACACCATCAACCCGGAGTACGACTGGAGCGGC
>VGBK01000132.1 GCA_016870535.1 Actinomycetota bacterium
CGATCTCGCCGCTTTCGGCCTGGTGGCCGAGGGGCCGGGCCGGACGCCTTCGGGGCCCGGCCGCCCGTCGCCGGAAGTCCGCTGCCGTCCCGAAGGTGCCGTGGTGCTCGCCCTGGAGTTCGCCGTCGACTTCCTGGCAGTGGCCACCGTCGGTCTTGGAGGGCATGTGTTCGACCGCCGCCGCACCGCCCGGCCCCGGCAGCGCCGCTTGCCCGACAGGGTGGTGGCCGACGCCGCCCTGCTGGCCGAGCCCCTGCTGGCGGCGCTGCCCGCCGACCACCGGCTGGCCGGGGTGGGGGTCGCCGTCGCCGGCATCACCCGCCGTTCCGACGGCCTGGTGCATCTGGCCCCGAATCTGGGCTGGCGCGACGCCCCGCTGGGCGAGCTGCTGCGCGCCCAGCTCGGAGAGCAGCGAATCGTGGTGGCCAACGAGGCGGATCTCGGTGCTCTGGCGGAGCATCGCCGCGGGGTGCGGCCGGGTGTGCGCAACCTGGTCTATGTGTCGGGCGAAGTGGGCATCGGCGCCGGGGTGATCGTCGACGGTGAACCACTCCTCGGCGCCGCCGGCTACGCCGGGGAGGCGGGACACACCCTGATCAACCCCGCCGGCCGCCGCTGCGGGTGCGGGGCGACGGGCTGCTGGGAGACCGAGGCCGGCGAGGCGGCGCTGCTGCGCCATGCCGGGTCCGGCGTGACGCCGACGGGCCTCGCCAGCCTCGACGCCTTGGGCGCCCGGGCCGCGGTCGGCGAGAAGGCCGTGCTGACGGCGATGGCCGAGGTGGGCAGGTGGCTGGGTATCGGCGTCGGCAACCTCATCAACCTCTTCAACCCCGAGGTCGTGGTCCTCGGCGGCCTCTACCACCGGTTCTTCCCCTACCTGGAGGCGGCGGTGATGCGGGCCGCCCGCACCCGGGCGCTGGCCGCCCCCTGGGAGCAGGTGACCATCGCTCCCAGCAGGCTCGGGGCCGACGCCGCACTGGTGGGAGCGGCCGAGCTGGCTCTCACCCCCACCATCGCCGACCCCGGCGGCGCCGGGCGGCCGCCGGTGTTCCGATCGTGAGGCGCTCCAGTCACCTGCCGCCGGGGCGGTCCGATTCGGGCAAGGCATCGCTGCTCTCCGGCCGCCGTCTGCCCCCGTTCCTGGTCGGAGCGGTGCTCGGGGTGACGACGGTGCTGCTCACCTTCTTCACCCTCGACCCCGGCCGGGGCGAAGAGCCTTCATGCGTGCCGGCCCGGGAACACCCGGAATGGTCGGTCGCCCGTCTTTGGAACGAAGCGCTCCTCGACGCCATTCGGCGCGACATACCCATGCCCACCGTCCATGCTCGCAACCTGTTCCACCTGTCGGCGGCCATGTGGGACGCCTGGGCCGCCTACGCGCCCGACGCCACGGGGTACTTCGTGAACGAGAAGCATGCCGCGCGCGACGTCGCCGCGGCGCGCGACGAGGCGATCAGCTACGCCGCCTATCGCCTCCTCGAGCATCGCTACCTGAGGTCCGGCGGGGCGTCGGATTCCATCCCCCAATTCGACGCGCTCATGGCGGCGCTCTGCTACCCGACGGAGGTGATCACGACCGAAGGGGACGGCCCCGCCGCCCTGGGCAACCGCATCGCGGCGACGATCGTCGCCTTCGGCCTGACCGACGGCGCCAACGAGGCGGGCGGCTACCAGGCCACCGGCTACCGGCCGGTGAACGAGCCCCTGGTGGTGAAGGAGTCGGGCGCGGTGATGGCCGATCCCAACCGCTGGCAGCCTCTGGAGATCGACAACATGGTCACCCAGAACGGCATACCCCTCGCTTCGGGGCCCCAGCAGGTCATCGGCACGCACTGGGGGCACGTGGCTTCCTTCGCCCTGCCCGCGGGCGGGGAGGCAGGGCTGCCGCTGGATCCGGGCGCCCCGCCGCTACTGGGCGACGCCGGCAGCGACCGGGAGTTCAAGGACTCCACCGTGGAAGTGATCCGCCTGAGCAGCCTGCTCGACCCGACGGCCGGGGTGATGGTCGACATCTCCCCGGGCGCCCTCGGGAACAATCCCCTGGGCACCAACGACGGCGCGGGGCACGAACTCAACCCGGCGACCGGCCTCCCTTACGAGCCGAATCTGGTGAACCAGGCCGACTTCGCCCGCACCCTGGCGGAGTTCTGGGCCGACGGGCCGAAGTCGGAGACGCCGCCGGGGCACTGGAACACCCTGGCCAATGAGGTCTCCGACACGCTGGCCCCCGACCTGCGCATCGGCGGCGCCGGCGCGGTGGTGGACCGGCTGGAGTGGGACGTGAAGCTCTACCTGGCGCTCAACGGCGCGGCGCACGACGCGGCCATCGCCGCCTGGGGGGTCAAGGGCTACTACGACACCGCCCGCCCCATCTGCATGATCCGCTACCTGGGAGGCAGGGGACAGTCGAGCGATCCCGCCGGGCCCTCGTACGACCCGGAGGGGCTGCCCCTGGTCCCGGGCCTGGTGGAGTTGGTGACCTCCGAGAGCAGCGCCCCGGGAGAACGCCACGCCGCCCTGGCGGAGCACGAGGGCGAAGTCGCCGTCCTCTCCTGGCGGGGTGTGCCCGAGGACCCGGAGACCGAGATCGGCGGGGTCGGCTGGCTGCCGGCGGCGGACTGGATGCCCTACCAACTGCCCACCTTCGTCACCCCGGCCTTCCCGGCCTACGTGTCGGGGCACAGCACCTTCAGCCGGGCCGCGGCCGAGGTCATGGCCGCCTTCACCGGGAGCGAGTTCTTTCCCGGCGGCCTCGGGGAGTGGGTCGAAGCGGCCGGGTCGCTGGACTTCGAGGCCGGGCCCACGGCCGACGTGACCCTGCAGTGGGCCACCTACTTCGACGCGGCCGACCAGGCCGGGCTGTCGCGCCTCTACGGCGGGATCCACATCAGCGCCGACGACCTGGCGGGCCGGGTCATGGGGGCGAGCATCGGGCAGGCGGCCTGGGCCGAGGCCCAGCGCTACTTCGGGGGAGGCGCCGATGCCGGGCTCTGAGCGGCGCGGCATTTGGACGGCGCTGGCCTGGCTCGCCGCCGGCTTCGCCGGGGGAGCGCTGGCGGCCTTCGGGCTCGTCACCGGGGCGCGGGCTCTGTGGGGCGAGGAGGAGCCGCCGGCCGCCCTGGGGGCGCCGCGACTGGTGGAGGAGACGGCGACCTCGGGCATCTCCCACGTCTACGACGGCGAGTTCCAGTTCTTCGTGGGCGGGGGCGTGGCCGTCTTCGACTGCGACGACGACGGCCTCCCCGACCTGTACCTCGCCGGCGGCGCCCTCCCGGCCTCCCTCTACCGCAATGGGAGTGAGGTCGGCGGTGCCCTGCACTTCTCCCGAGTGGCCGATGCGGCCACCGATCTCACCGGGGTCGTCGGGGCGTACCCCCTGGACGTCGACGGTGACGGCATCGTGGACCTGGCGGTGCTCCGGGCGGGGGAGAACGTCCTGCTGCGCGGCCGGGGCGAATGCCGGTTCGAACGGGCCAGCGAAGCCTGGTCCTTCGACGGCGGCACGGCCTGGACGGCGGCCTTCAGCGCGGCTTGGGAGAGCGACGACGCCTTCCCCATGCTGGCTTTCGGCAACTACCTGGCCCGCGACGAGGCCGGCGAGCCGACGTTCGACTGCGACGACAGCGTGCTGCTCCGCCCCGAAGGGGCCGCCTACCCCACGGCTACCCCGCTGGCCCCCGGGTACTGCACCCTATCGATGCTGTTTGGAGACTGGGATCACACCGGGAGGCGTGATCTGCGCCTGGCCAACGACCGCCATTACTACCGCGACGGCGAAGAGCAGTTGTGGCGGGTGGCGGCCGGGGAGCCCCCTCGCCTCTACACCCGGGAGGAAGGCTGGAAGCGCCTGGTGCTCTGGGGAATGGGGATCGCCGCCCAGGACCTCACCGGTGACGGCCTTCCGGAAGTGGTCATCACCAGCCAGGGCGACAACAAGCTGCAGAGCCTCGACCCGGGAGCCGCCGGGCCGGCCTACGGCGACATCGCCATCCGCCTCGGGGCCACCGCTCACCGGCCTTTCGCCGGCGGCGACATCCTGCCCTCGACCGCCTGGCACCCCGAGTTCCAGGACGTCAACAACGACGGCTTCATGGACCTGTACATCTCGAAGGGCAACGTCGAGGCGATGCCCGACTTCGCCGCCCAGGATCCGAGCAACCTGCTGCTGGGCGGGCCCGGCGGTGCCTTCGTGGAAGGCGCGCGAGACGCCGGCTACCTGTCCTTCGGCAAGGATCGCGGGGCGGCGCTGGTGGACTGCAACCTCGACGGCCTGCCGGACCTGGTGCAGGTCGTGCGCCGGGAGGACGTGCGGGTGTGGCGCAACGCCGGGTCGGGGGATGCCGCCGGGACGCAGGCCATGGGCCATTGGCTGGCCCTGCAGTTGGAGCAGCCGGGAGCCAACGGCTTCGGGGTGGGGGCCTGGATCGAAGTGCGCTCCGGGGATCGCACGACTCTGCGCCAACTGACCGTGGGCGGCGGGCATGCCGGCGGCCAGTTGGGCTGGATCCACTTCGGCCTGGGCGAGGCCCGCTCGGCAGAAGTCCGGGTGCAGTGGCCCGATGGCGAGTTCGGTCCCTGGCAGAAGGTGGGGGCGGACGGATTCGTGGTGATCGTCCGCGACGGCGAGCCGCGGCGGTGGTCCCCCGGTGATGGGGCTCCCCGGGGGGAGCGATGAGCGCCCGGGCCCGGCTCGCCCCCCTCGACCTGCCCGAGTTCGGCATGCCGGAAGAGGCGCCGCAGGTGCCGCCCGCCGTCTATCGGCGGCGGCTGGATGGCCTGCGGGAGCGCGCTGCAGCCCGGGGCTGGGACCGCCTGGTGGTCTACGCCGACCGGGAGCACAGCGCCAACCTCGCCTACCTGACCGGGTTCGACCCGCGCTTCGAAGAGGCCCTGCTGGTGCTGGGCCCCGAGGGCGACCCGGCGCTGCTGGTGGGCAACGAGTGCTTCGGCTTGGCCGGGACGGCCCCGGTGCCCCTGCGCCGCCGCCGGTTCGCCGATTTCAGCCTGCCCGGCCAGCCCGGCCGGGGAGCGGAGCCCATCGAGGAGGTCCTGGCGGGAGAGGGCATCGGTACCGGGAGCCGGGTGGGCGTCGCCGGCTGGAAGGAGTACCGGAG
>VGBK01000133.1 GCA_016870535.1 Actinomycetota bacterium
GTGATGCCCACCGCGCGCACCGTCCCCCGGTTGGCCACGGTCACGTCGGCGTCCAGGTTCTCGGAGAAAGGCACCACCGGCAGGCCCACCTGCTCCCCGATGGGCGCCGGGTCGAGGCGCAGGTCGGCGATGGCTATGTTCTCCAGCACGGCCAGCCCCGGACTGAGGATGAGCCGGTCCGCCAGTTTCCCGGCGTCGAACAGCGACTCCCCGCCCGGCGGGACGAAAGCCACCGCGGGGAACTCCCGGCCCGGGAAGGTGCGATCCCCCTCGGCCAGGCCGGCCAGGAAGCCCGAAAACGCCGCGTCGCCCACCCGCAGGTAAGTCAAGCCCTGCTGCAGCAGGTCGCGCCCCTCCTGGTCCATGGCGGCCTCGCTGACGCCCAGCAGCCCGCGGCGCACCAGGGCGATGCCGTCGCGCCAGCGGGTGGCGGCGATGAACAGGTAGCGGTCGGCCGTCCCCAGGTCGCCGGGAGGCGACCCGATCTCCTCCAGGTCGCGGGCGAGTTGCGCCGTGTCCCGCTGCAACCCGTCCAGCGTCTCCGCCATCGCCGGCCGGCCAATCTGCTCCAGGCGCAGCAACATGTCGGCCAGCCGCTCGGCCAGGTCGGCTTCGGCGGCGGCGAAGGCCAGGGCCCGATCCAGGTACTCCCGCCGCACCTGGCTCTCCGAGGCGGCCCGGCTGACCGCGTAGCCCACCGCCGCGATCACGATCAGGACGACCAGCGTCACAAGGAGGCGGCGCCGACGCCGCCGGCGCACTTGCTGGTAGGACATCGAAGTGGGCGAGGGGGGACTCGAACCCCCACAGGCTTGCGCCCACAGGAACCTGAATCCTGCGCGTCTGCCAATTCCGCCACTCGCCCGCGGGTCAGCGATCGTACCACGGGCCTCCGCAAACCATTCCCGGGGTCCCCCGCGCCGCGCCGCCCCCGGGGAAGGCGTCTCGCGGAAGCGGCCCGTCTCCGTACACTTGCCCCATGAGCCTCGCCCGCGGCCTCGAGCGCCGCCTGGAGCAACTGGTCGACGGCATGGCCGCCCGCCTCTTTCGCGGCCGCATGCACCCCGTCGAACTGGCCAACCTGCTGGTGCGGCAGGCCGACCTCGCCCTGCGCGTCGGGCCCCTGGGGCCCGAGGCCCCCAACGCCTTCACCGTGACCCTGGGAGGGGAACCCCCCGAAGTCGAAGCCCGCCTCGAGGCGGAACGCGAACTGGCCGCCGCCGTGGCCGCCACCGCCGTGGAGCGCGGCTGGCGGCTGGCCGGCCCGGTGCGGGTGGACCTGGCCCCCGGGACGGGGCCGGCGGCGGCCGCCGAAGTCCGGGGCGAGTTCTTGGCCGGCCCCCTCCCCGCCTGGGCCCGCCTCCTCCCCCCGGGCCGGCCCGCCCTCGAGGTGCGCCCCAACCGGGCGGTGGTGGGCCGATCATCGGAGGCCGACGTCTGCCTTCCGGACGCCGAGGTCTCCCGCCGCCACGCCCTCCTGTGGCAGGAGGCCGGGGGGATCTGGGTGGCCGACCTGGGCTCATCGAACGGCACGCGCCTGAACGGCGAATCCATCCCCGAAGTAGCGGAGGTGGTCGACGGCGACCTCCTCTCCTTTGGGGTTCCCTCCTTCGTCTTCCGATCGGTCTGATGTGCCCGCCCTCGCCTTGCATCTCATCAAGATCGGCTTCATCGCCCTCCTCTACCTCTTCCTGTGGGCGGTGGGACGCGGCATCGCCGGGCACCTGCGGGCGGAGTCGGCCCGCTCGGAAGCGCCCACGGTGGCGGTGACGGAATCCCCCGCCCAGGCCGGCCTCACCTTCCGGGTGACCGGCCCCCTGATACTGGGCCGCAGCCCCGACGCCGACGTGGTGCTCGACGACCAGTTCGCCTCCGACTTCCATGCCCGCCTCGCCTTCCAGGGGGGAGAGGTGCGCCTCCACGACCTGGGCAGCACCAACGGCACCTTCGTCAACGGGGAGCGACTGGCGGCTCCTCTCACCCTCGCTCGCGGGGACCGGGTGCAGATCGGCCAGACCGTCCTGGAGTTGCGATGACCTTCGTATGGGCCGCCGCCACCGATGCCGGACGCGTCCGCCGCCACAACGAAGACGCCCTCTGGCCCCGGCCCGAGGACGCCTCAGGAAGGGCAGCCGGCGAGGCCGAAGAGACCCTGCTGGCGGCGGTGGCGGACGGCATGGGAGGCCATGTGGGAGGCGAGGTCGCCAGCCGTCTCGCCATCGAAGCCGCCGTCACCGCCGACGGCGAGGCGGCGGCGCGGGTCCACGCCGCCAACGCCGCCGTGGTCGGCACCGCCCTCGACCGTCCGCGCCTGGCCGGCATGGGCACCACCATGACCCTGGCCCTCTTCACCCCCGGCGCGGTGGAGATCGGCCACATCGGCGACAGCCGGGCCTACCTGCGGCGGGACGGAGTCCTGACCCAGTTGACCCGGGACCATTCGCTCATGGCCGAAATGATCGCCTCGGGTGAACTGACCCCGGACCAGGCGGCGGTGCACCCCTTCCGCAGCGTCATCACCCGGGCCATCGGCATGGAGAGCCGCATCACGGTCGATTCACTGCAGCGCGACCTGGAACCCGGTGACCGGGTGCTGCTGTGCACCGACGGGCTCACCACCATGCTGCCCGACGTCGCGGTAGCCGACCTGCTCGCCGCCGGGGACCCGGCCGCCGCCGCCGCCGACCTCATCGACGCGGCCAACCGCGCCGGGGGTGTCGACAACATCAGCGTCGTCGTCATCGACTGGGCGCGTTGAGCCGCACTACCGAAGCCGTGCTGGTGAGCCTGGCCGCCGCGCTGGCGGGGGCCGGGGCGGTGATCGCCTCCCTGGCCGCCGGGGAAGCCCCCACTTACGACGCCCTGGTGGCGCCGGCGGTCTTCCTCGCCGCCTTCGGCGGGCTGCTGCTGGCGGTACGCCGCTGGGCGGGGCGGGCCGCTCGCTCTCTCGTTCCCCTGGCCGCCTGGCTCACCGCGTTGGGCTGGGTGGAGGTGGCCCGCATCGACCGTGACCTGGGCCGCCTGCAGCAGTGGTGGCTCCTGGTGGGGGCCGCCCTGGCGGCCGGCACCCTCTACCTGCTGCGCCGCCGCGGCGTGGGGGTACTGCGCCGCTACCGCTACCTGTTCCTGGTCACCGGCCTGGGCCTGCTGCTCCTGCCCCTTCTCCCTGCCGGATGGCCCGTGCGAGGCGTCACCCTGAACGGCTCCCGCCTGTGGGTGCGGCTCCAGGCGGGCGACCTGTCGCTCTCCTTCCAGCCCGGCGAGGCGGCCAAGCTGCTCATCGTCGCCTTCCTCGCCTCCTACCTGGCCGACCGCCACCGCGCCCTCACCGTCATGCCGCGCCGCCTCGGCCCCGTCGGCCTCCCCGAGCCGCGCCAGTTGCTCCCCGTCCTCCTCGCCTTCGGAGTCAGCTTCGCCGTCCTGATCTACCAGCGCGACCTGGGCGCCTCGCTGCTCCTCTTCGTGGTCTTCGCCGCCATGCTCTATGCCGCCACCGGGCGCCTCGCCTACCCCGCGGCCGCCCTGGTGCTGCTCGCCGGGGGAGGCTTGGCCGCCTACCAGTACTTCGATCACGTTCGTGCCCGGGTCGAGGCCTGGCTGCATCCCTTCGCCGACTTCGCCGGCACCGGCTACCAGGTGGCCCAGGGCCTCTTTGCCCTCGGCAGCGGGAGCCTCACCGGCACCGGGATCGGGGCAGGCCACCCCCAGCTCATCCCGGCCGCGGCCACCGACTTCGTCTTCGCCGCCATCGCCGAGGAACTGGGCCTGGCCGGCGGCCTGGCGGTGGTAGCTGCCTACGCCCTGCTGGCCGCCGCCGGCTTCGGCATCGCCCTGCGCTCCCGCGACCCCTTCCGCAAGCTGCTGGCAGGAGGCCTCACCCTCACCCTGGTGGTGCAGACGGTGCTGATCGTCGGCGGGGTCCTGCGCCTCCTCCCCCTGACCGGCATCACCCTCCCCTTCATGTCGTACGGTGGGTCCTCGCTGCTGGCCAACCTGGTGCTGATCTCCTTGCTGGCCCGGGTCTCCCACGAGGAGGGCTCGTGAACCCCGCCCTGCGCCGCCTGGCCGCCGCCTGCCTGGCCGCTCTGCTGGCGCTCGCCGCCGGGCTCACCTACCACCAGGCGGTGGCCGGTTCCCGCTACCGCGACGACGGGCGCAACCCCCGGGCCGCCCTCGAGCGGGCCGTCCGCGCCCGCGGCCCCATCCTCACCGCCGACGGGGTGGTCGTCGCCCGGTCGGAGCGCCGGGACGACGGCACCCGGGTGCGCACCTACCCCGAGGGCGCCCTGTACGCCCACGTCACCGGCTACGCCAGCGCCTACTTCGGCGACACCGGCATCGAAGCCGCCCGCAACGACGACCTGCGCTCCCGCAACGACGGCTCCCTGACCGCCGCCCTCTTCTCCTTGTTCGGCGGAGACCTCCGACCTCACCAGGTGCGCCTCACCGTGCGCCACGACCTGCAGCGGGCCGCGGCCGAGGCCCTCGGAGACCAACGGGGTGCGGTCGTCGCCCTCGACCCCACCACCGGCGCGGTGCTGGCCCTGGTCTCGCACCCCGGCTTCGACCCGGCCGTCCTGGCCTCCGGGACCCCGGCCGAAGGGGACGCCCTGGCCGCCGACCCGGCCGAGCCCCTGTTGAACCGGGCGCTGGGCGCCACCTACCCGCCGGGGTCGTCCTTCAAGGTGGTGGTGGCCGCCGCCGCTCTCGAAGGCGGGGACCACACCCCGGAGACGGAACTGCCCGACCTCGACGAACTCCCCCTGCCCGGATCCACCGCGGTGATCCGCAACGCCGACGGAGGGTTCTGCGGCAACGGGCGCAGCCTCACGCTGGAACGGGCCCTCGCCGTGTCCTGCAACACCGCCTTCGCCCAACTGGGGATGGACCTGGGGGCCGCGGCCCTGTTCAACGCGGCGGAGGCGGCCGGATTCAACGGGACCATCCCCTTCGACCTGGGTGTGGTCCCCTCGCCCTTTCCCCCCGGAGACCTCTCCCGCGATCTCCCCGCCCTGGCCCAGACCGCCCTGGGCCAGCGCGACGTGCGGGCCACCCCCCTGCAGATGGCCCTGCTGGCGGCCGCAGTGGCCAACGATGGGGT
>VGBK01000134.1 GCA_016870535.1 Actinomycetota bacterium
CAAGCAGAATCCCCAGGTTCATCTGGTAGACCGCCTCACCGTGGCGGTAGCCGATGGTCCGGCTCATCTCGATGGCCCGGTTGAAGTCGGCCTCGGCCAGGTCCGACTCCCCGCGCTCCATGCGCAGTGTGCCCAGCATCCCCAGCACCTCGGCCTGGCCCCGAGCGTCGTGGATCTCCCCGTAGAGAGCGAGGGCCGCCAGCAGCTGCGACTCCGCCTCGTCGAAGCGCTGCAGGTCGATGAGGTTCTGGCCCAACGCGTTGCGGGCATCGGCCTGCTGGCGTCGATCGGCCCCGCGGAAGGCGGCGGCGGCCTCCAGGTGCACCACCCCCTCGGCGGCCCGGCCGGCGAAGCAGGCGATCATGCCCAGGGTGCTCAGCGCCGCCACCGCCCGCCCCCCGTCCTCCGCCTCCCGGGCCAGTTCCAGGGCGCGCTCGGCCTCCGCCTGTGCTTCCGGGAAGCGGTCCACGTGCGCCAGCCACCAGGCGCGCCGCCGATGCGCGTCGGCTCCGACCTCGGCCGAGGCGTAACGCTCCATCCGCACCAAGGCGGCCTCCTGGTCGGCGCGGCGCGCCAGCACGTCGAGCACCTCCTCCTGGCGAGCCGCCACCCGGTAGTGCCGCTCTGCCGGAGCTTCGATCTGCTCCAGGGCGGCGGCCGCCCGGGCCAGGTGGAAGGCCGCGGTGTCGTAAGCGTGGACGACCAGCGCCCGATCGGCCGCCCCCTCCAGGTAGTCGGCGGCCCGGTCGGCGATGCGAGCGGTGGCGAAGTGGTGGGCCAGCACCTCGACCTCGTCGGGCCGGTGCGCCTCTACCGCCAGCGCCACTCGCCGGTGCAGGTCGAGACGGGCCGACAAGGGCAGGTCGTCGTACACCACCCGCCGCAGCAGTTCGTGACTCACCTGATAGCCCCCGGACGCCTCCGCCAGCAGGCGGCGCCGGGCCAGGTCGTCGACCCCGCGCAGCACCGCCTCATCCTCCTGCTGCGGGGAGGCCGCCACGATCTCGGCCAGGGTGAGCGCGCCGTCGTGGACCGAGATCAGGTCGAGGACGGCCCGGGCCTCCCCGTCCAGACCCGCAAGGCGGCTGCGCATGAGGCCGTGGATGCGCGGGGTCAGCGGCAGCCGCCCGCCCCCGCCGTCTTCGCCGGGGCTCTGGGCTCCGGCCTCCTCGAGGTCACCCTGCTCGTACCGGGCGCGCAGCGCCTCGATCACGAACAGCGGGACCCCGCCCGTCTCCCGGTGCACCCGCTCCGAGTACTCGGCTCCGACCTCCGCCAAGCCCAGACACCGCCGCACCAGTTCCTCGGTCTGCGCCGGCGAACAGGGCCCCAGGGACAGCCGGGTGCACGACGGCCTGCGGTCCAGCGACCGCAGCAGCCCCCACACCTCCGGCCGCTCCCGAGCCTCGGCGTGGCGATAGCTGACCGCGATGACGATGCGGTGGCCCTCGGTGCGTCCCGCCAGATGGGCCAGCGCCTGAATGGTGTCCTCGTCGGCCCAGTGGACGTCCTCCAGCACCACCAGCAGCGGAGCGATGTCGGCCAGGGCGAGCAGGGCCAGGGCGATGGCTTCCCGCATGCGGGCCTGTTCGTCGGCGGGCCGCAGCGGGGCGGCCGCCGGATCGTCGCCCTGGCGCTCCAACGACGGGACCAGGTGGGACAGCGGCTCCCGCCACACCCCCTCGAGGCGCTGGGCGAGCTGGCGGGCGCGCAACGCCGAGAGGCCGCCGACCAGGGCATCCGCCAGAGGGGCATAGGGATGGCCGCCGCTCGGCGGGGAGCGGCCCCACAGCACGTCCATGCCGCGCCAGCGGGCGTCCTCCGCGGCCTCAGCCAGCAGCCGGGTCTTGCCCACCCCCGACTCTCCTTCCAGCAGCACCAGGCCGCCGTGGTCGCCGAGGGCGGCGTCGAGATGCTGCACCAGCACCGAGCGCTCCTGCTCCCGACCGACGAAGGGAACCTCTCCGGCCGGCTCGAACAGCGGTGCTCCCCGCCCGGCCCGCGACGCCGTGTGCCCGGACTCCCGCTCGGCCAGGGTGGCCTCATAGATCTGCCGGGTGACCGGGGATGGCTCCGCCCCCAACTCCTCCGTCAGGATGCGCCGGCACACCTCGTACTGGCGGATGGCGTCGTTGTGCCGTCCCAGCAGGACGGCGAGGCGCATCACCCGCTGGTGGGCCTCCTCGCGCATCGGGTCGTGCTGCGCCAGTCGGCGGGCGTAGATCAGAGCGGCTTCGTAGTCGGCCCGGCCCATGGTGAGATCGGTGAGCCGCTCCAGCGCACTCAGGAACCTTGCCCGCAGGCGCTCGCGATCGGGGTCGGACCAATCGTCGTACAGGCCTTCGAGCAGGTCGCCCCGGTACAGGCGCACCGCCGTCACCAGCAGTTCGGCTTCTTGCGACCGGCCCGTCACCCCCCCGGAGGCGGCCTGCTCCAGCGTCCATTCGAACTCGTCGACGTCGAGCCAGAAAGCCGCGGCGGAATTCACCCCCAAGGTGTCACCGGTGGCGGCCAGCAGACGGCGTTCGGGATCCTCGCCGGGACCGAGCCGAGCCTGGACGTGCCACAGGGCCTGGCTGAGCCGACGCCGGGCGCGGGCGTCGGGCAGGTCGGGCCAGAAGACCCCGGCGAGGCGGTCGCGGGTGTGGGCGCGCTCCCGGTTCATCAGCAAGAAGGCGAGCAGGGAACGCCCGGCGCGCAGGGCTATCGGGTCCAGCGGCATCCCCCCGCGCCGCAACTGGAACCCACCCAGGAGGCTGATCTCCAGGGTTCTCATGGACACAAAGTAGTAGACGCCGCCGGGCGAGCGCAGGGCGGGGAGGCTACGAGTGGTCCGTTGCGGCCGGGGGGGCCGATACTGTGGCGCCCATGACCATCACCTGCTCGTGGAAGACGCCCTTCGACAACGGTGAGGTGAATGCCCTCCACGCCGCCGCCTTCGGCCATCCCCTCGTCGAGGACGACTGGAGAGGCCTGGTGGCGCGGCACAGCCTGGGGTGGGCGACTGCCCGCCGGGGAAGCGCCCTGGTCGGGTTCGTCAACCTTCCGTGGGACGGCCTGCTCCACGCCTGGATCCAGGACCTGATGGTGGCGCCGGACGCCCGGCGGCAGGGTGTGGGCACGCGCCTGGTGTCCCTGGCGCGCGACTCCGCCCGGGCGGCCGGGTGCGAATGGCTGCACGCCGACTTCGACGAGAGCCTGCGCCCCTTCTATCTGGGGGCTTGCGGCTTCACGCCCACCGACGCCGGCCTCATCGCCTTGAGGTGACCCTGCGCCGGGCTTCGTCCCCGCGGCTCGAGGTTCGCCGGCGGCTCTCTAGGGTTGCGGGCTCATGAGCCGCAGCAACCCTGACGACGCTAGCGGCGACCGGCGGCCCCTCCTGGCCCTGATCCTCGCGCTCAGCGCGACGGGCCAACTGTCCTTTGCCGCCGTGCCCCCGGTGCTCCCCGAGCTGGCGCGGGCGCTGGGAGTGTCCCGGGGCGCCGTGGGCCTGGTGCACGGCATGGTGGCCTTCGCCGGCATCTTCGTGGCCGCCTACGTCGGATACCTGCTCGACCGCTTCGGGCGGCGGCGGGTGGTCCGCTGGAGCCTGCTCCTGTTCGGCTTCGCCGGAGGCGCCTGCTTCTTCGCCGATCGGTACTGGCTGATGCTGCTCCTGCGCCTCGTCCAGGGGGTCGGCGCCTCGACCCTGCTCAGCGTCGGGATCGTCCTCATGGGCGACCAGTTCGAGGGAAGCAGGCGCCGCTGGGCACTAGGCCTGAATGTCATGGCCATGACCATCTCCGGCACCCTGGGCCCCATCGCCGCCGGGGCCCTCGGCGAGGGAGGGGCCTTCCGCCCCTTCCTCCTGTACCTCGTGGCCTTCCCCGTATGGGTGGCCGCCCGCCGCCTGCCCGAACCCGCTCACCCCGCTTCCCCCGAACCGCCCGGCCGGCACCTGCGGGAGGCCCTCCAGGATCTCCGCCGCCGGGGGCGCCTGTCGGACTTCCTGGGCCTCCTGCCGCTGTCGACGCTCACGCTGCTCGTCTACTACGGGCTGACGCACGCCGTCACCCCCCTCTTCCTGGAGAGCGAATTCGGGCTCGGGACCACCCAACGCGGCCTGCTGCTCGCCTCCGGCGCCGCTGCCAGCGCCGTGGCCTCCGCCCTGGCGGGCCGGGTGGGGGCCCGCCTCCGCCCCGTGGCCATCATCTGCGTGTCCCTGCCGCTGGCCGCCGCCGGGTTCACCGCGCTCGCCCTGGCGCCGACGCTGTGGGCCGTCGGCCCGGGCGTGATGCTGGTCGGCTCCGGGTACGGCCTCCTGGTCCCCGTGATAATGGGCTTCGCCACCTCGGCGGGGACGCCCCGCTACCGCGGCATCCTGGTGGGCACCTACGTCAGCGGCAACCGCGTCGGGATGTTCGCCGGTCCGGCCTTGGCCGCGGTTCTGGCCAACGGAGTGGGAGAGCGACCCACCTTCCTGGCGGGAGCGGTGATACTCGGGGGGCTCGTGGCCGCGCTGCTGCCGTTACGCCGACTGGCGGCCCGGCGCCGGCCCTGATCCCCCGCGCGCCCGCCTCTCAGGCGGCGGCCGGGGAGGCGGCCCGCCCGCCGCCGAGGAGGTCGGGGTCGGTCAACGCCGCGACCAGATTCTGCACGCTCGCCGCCTTGGCCTGCTCCAACGGGCCGCTGGGACTGAACTCGACCAGTTCGGTGCCGGCGGCGACCCAGGCGGTGTGGCCGGGGCGGGCGTAGTAGGCCTCCCCCGCCTCGATCACTTCTTCGCCGTCTTCGTAGCGGAACACGATCTTGCCCCGCCGCAGCACCCCCCAGTGGGGCGACGGGCAGCGGTCGCCGGGGAGGCCCCGGAACAGGGGGGCCAGGTCGACATCGCGGTGGTAGGTCTCGAACGCGACGGTGTGACCTTCGAATGTCTGGTAGCGCCGTTCGATGCCCAGCAGGTTCAGCGTCCCCGCCGCGGCATGCTTCGAGATCGACGGCATGGCTTCATCCTTTGCTTGTCTCATGGGAACGATAGGGGCCGATTACACCTATCTATATAGGGGTTTCTGAGGCCCCGCTCAGCCGGCATCGGCCA
>VGBK01000135.1 GCA_016870535.1 Actinomycetota bacterium
CCAAGCGGCGGGCAGTTGCGGCGCCGATGGGCCCGGGTTCGGTGTCGACGAGGCCTTCGCCTTGCTGGAGGGTGTTCCAGGGGATGGTGACCAGCACCCGAGAAGGACGCCTCCCACCGTTGCTGCCGTCGAGGTGACTGCGGCAGATGTCCACCAGAGCATCGGCCCGGACCTGAGCCGGGGTGCGGCCGTCGGCGGGGTTCAGGTTGGTGGGGTCGGCCAACGCTTCCAGGGCGTGGCGGACGATGAGACCGGATTCGGGGTCCAGGTCCCCGGAGAGGTGCAGCATCCCCAACAAGCCCTCCGACAGATGCAAAGCCCGCAGCTGATGCAGCCGTTCCGCTTCGGCTTCAGCCCCCTCGGGGTTGGTCTGGCGTTTCCAGGCGGCGACCAGCCGGGGCGCCTGCTGCGCCGAAGCCGTCTTCACCTGATCCACCAGGATCTTCTCGTCGGCGGCGAACTGCTCAGGGGCCAGCGCCTGCGCCTGCGCCAGCACCCGCACCTTGGATTCGGACACCTCACCGGCGCAGAACGCCTCCCGGGTGGCCGGCATGTTCTCCAGAGCCGAAGCCACCGCCACCTGGCGGCGGCACACCGACCCCGGCTCCCCCGAGATCGCGGTCAGCCAGGCGGTAGTAGACCCGAACCCGCGGCGGCGGGGTAGACCCCGGCGTTCGGCTTCGGTGATCAGGCCTGCTTCGTGGGCTTCCCAGCGGCGCCGCTGCTGCTGCGCCCGGCCCAACTCGGTAACCAGCCCATCATCCGACAGGCTCTTGGGGGCCGGCATGTCCGGCGTTCCCATCGCAGCGGCGTGTCCGACGCTCATGCTGACTATGTATCACCCGCCAGTGACAGAAACCACGCCCGGCGGCAGGAACACCAGATGTGACCACCCTCGCCCAGGGGAGGGTGTGTTAATGTTCCTGGATGCGTCGGGCAGCGATCTACGCCCGTATCTCGTCTGATCCGGAGGGCACCCGTCTGGGCGTGGATCGGCAGATCGCTGATTGCCGCCGTCTTGCCGCTGATCTGGGCTGGGAGGTTCACGACACTTACGTGGACAACGACCTGTCGGCGTCGTCGGGTCGGCTGCGTCCGGAGTATGTGCGGCTGTGTGACGATGTGAAGGCGGGGGTGGTGGATGCGGTGCTGGGCTGGCACACCGATCGGCTGCACCGTCAGCCGAGGGAGTTGGAGGACTTCATCGACCTGATAGACGCTGCCGGTGATGTTCTGATTCGTACGGTGATGGCCGGGGAGGTTGACCTGGAGACGGCAGACGGCCGGGCGTTTGCCAGGATGCGGGGTGCGATGGCTCGCAGCGAAGCGGACAAGCAGTCGGCTCGGATTCGCCGCAAGCATGCCGAGTTGGCGGCGGCGGGGAAGCTGGCGGGGGGTGGCACCCGTCCCTTCGGATACACCCCCGATCGCCTGCATCTGGTGGCGGAGGAGGCGGCCATCATCCGGGAGGCGGCCGCTCGGGTGTTGGCGGGGGAGTCGCTGCGGTCGGTGGCTGGGGATCTCAACGAGCGGGGGGTACGTACCACCACCGGCGGAGGGTGGTCGTTGCAGTCGCTGGGCCGCATGCTGCGTTCGGCCCGTATCTCCGGTCGCCGTGAGCATCACGGCCAGGTGGTCGCCCCGGCGGTGTGGCCCGCCATCATCAGCGCCGCCGACTCCGACCGCCTGCGCAGCCTCCGGAGCAGAGCGGCGGGCCCGGCCCTGGCGGGCCGGACCCCCCGCCGCTATCTGCTCACCGGAGGCCTGCTCAGATGCGGCCGCTGTGGCACGCCGATGGTGTCCCGGCCCCGCACCGACGGCGCCCGCCGTTACGTGTGCGCCCCCGGCCCCGGCTTCGGCGGCTGCGGACGTATGGCCACCGTCGCTGAACCAGTCGAGGCTCTGGTCGCCGAGGCGGTGCTGCAGCGCCTCGACACCCCCCAATTGGCCGCCGCCCTCTCCGACGCCCGTCGGGCCAGCACCGAAGCCGAAGCACTCCACGAACAGGTCGCCGCCGACGAGGCCCTGCTCGACCAGCTGGCCGCTGACGTGGGTGCCCGCAGGATCAGTCACCGGGAGTGGATGGCCGCCCGTCAGCCCATCCAGGCCCGCATCGACGCCGCCCAGCGGCGCCTGTCTCGCATCTCCCCGACCCAGCCCGTCGACGAGTACGCCGGCCGCTCCCACCTCTTGCGGGACGCTTGGGCGGGCCTGCCTCTCACCCGGCAGAACGCCATCATCCGTCTGATCCTCGATCATGTCGTCGTCACTCCGGCGGTGAAGGGACGCAACACCTTCGACCTCAACCGCTTCCGCCCGGTCTGGCGCCTCTAGCCCGCTCCGGCTTCCGTCCCTCCCGCAGCAGAGCCACCGCCGCTGTCACCGTCCCCTGATCAGCTACCCGGAATGGCAAAACCTGCTCCCTGGTGGACTGCTCCACCCACCCGGTCACCTGCTGCGGGGTCGGTGTGCTCATCGCCATGACAACCACACCGCCTGAGGCCCCCGCCATCCCGGCTGGCACTCCGACCGCCACACATAGTCCGGAGGGCCGCCCATACGGGCGGAGGCCTCGCCGATCACACCGGCAACCGTAGGGCCGGTGATCGGCCAGGCCTCAGGCTGGAACCCCTGCGCCACGTCATACCGGTTCAGACCACCAGCCCCGCCCATGCCCTTGCCCAGGTACTTGGACAGGTAACGGGCCGCCACCCGGGCCTCATCCCGCACCCCCGAACCCACCGGAAGGCCCTGGATCAGTTTGATGAACACGAAACCCCGGCCCCACGCCTCCTCGATCAGCCCCCGCCCCACGAACCGGCCGACAGCGAAATGAACGTGGAACCCGTGCCCTGAGGCGTGCAGTTCCGGAACCCACAGGTAAGGGAACCGCTCACCACCCATACCCCGGCGCAGACCCCGGAAGAATCGGTGAATGTCCGCCCGTACCCTCCGGGGGTCGTGCTCGCCTTCACCCCGGTAGGTCAGTGTGCCGAACCGGTTCAGCCCGTTAGCAGCGCAGTACCGGCGCACCTGCCCCCGAGCACGCCGGGCCGCCTCATCCGCCGCCCGCCCCGGCTCCGGCACCCACCCCCCACCCCCACCCGCACCAGGCCGATCTACCCCCCGGAACGAGCCGCCAGCCTCCCCGGCCTCCTGGTACAACGCCAGGAACCAGCCCCCCTGCTCTTCGTGGCGCACGACAACAAGGCTCCTCCTCTAGGAGCACTCGACCCGACCCCAACCTGAGGCCGGGTGCCTGCACAACCACCAAGAAGCAACGTACACCCCCACCGTGACAAATACCAAACCTGTAACTCCCCCAAGCCCCCCGAACACGCCGCCCCCCGTGACCAGTTTCGTTGCTAACTCAAGTCAAGACGACAGGCCGCCTCGCCGGTAGGCTGCACTGTTAGCCGGCCCCCCCATCTGCAGACCGGCCGTGCCATTCGGAGAACCACGCACAGAGGGGGTGTTCCCCATGGCCCGTAATGCCCGAGCCGGTCTGGGGCTTGTGCTTGTTGTCATCGTGCTCATCGCCGCCTGTGGCCATTCTGCGAGCACTGCCACCACGGCCACGTCATCACTAACCTCGAATCCGACCTCCACACTGCCCGTCACCACTTCGAGCATCCCGGCCCCGACGAGCTCGACGACCACGACGGTCACCACCCTTCCACCCACGACCACCAGCACGACCTTGCTGCCCGAGCAACCTCAGGCGGAGAGCGGCTGGGCACTCGAACCGGGGGACTTGCTCGTGGCCAACGGCAACGGTGTCCACCTGCTCCGAGACGGGCAGATGGTGGGCACCCTCGTCACCACTCCTACCGAGGTGGCGATGGCCGACGGCCTCGGCGGTCTCATCATCCAGATGCCCGACCCAGACATGTACCCTGAGGCCTGGCCCGATGCTGCGGGCTTTGGGGGCGACGCCCTTTGGCGGGTCAGTCCTGATGGCGATGTTCAGTTGGCCTTTCGGGCGACTCCGCTGCCTGATGCTTGGACACTCCCCGACCTGGGACTACTTGCGATCCAGGCCGTCGCCCCCCTTTCCGGTGACCCGACCGTGCTGTTCGTTGAGAACACCCACTACCCGGGGGGAGGCGTCTCCTACTTGCACCTGTGGGCGCTGCCCCTCGATGGCAGGACGGAGCCCGTGGAGATACCCGCCGACCTCCCCGGCGAGGGGAGTGTGACCGGGCTCGGCTGGCAGCCAGGCGACCAGCGCCTGCTGATGTCAACGACTAGTGACGGCGGCGAGTGGTTCAGTGCCTGGGACCTGAGTGGAGGGCAACTCGACTGGCCCACCAACCCAGCCGCCCGGGGCGCCCTTTGGTCCGCCGATCGCCGATGCCGCTGCGTCTGGACTCTCACGACCATCCCGGAGTCGAGTCTCATCGCTTATGTCGAATCAGCCGACCTCCCGCAGGATTCCCCGAGCGACCTCGTCCTCTACGACACTCGCACCGGGCACGAGCTTGACCGGCTGCCGGTGGCCGATCCCTGGGCCTTCGTCATGCGTCTGCATTCCGATGGTGAGACGGTGGCCATTACCCGGACCGCCTGGCGGGACAGCTTCGAGTACCTGCCGGTACTCCTCTACGACGTCTCCACAGGAGTCATAACCGAACTGGATCTGGCTGGCGTCGCTACCCTCGTGGCTCCCCGTTGGATCCTCTGACCCCTGGACCCTAGTTGCTCTGATGACATTCCGGCACCCTCGCCCAGGGCACGGTTCCCTCCCCCGTCGCGGGGGAGGGGAGCGGACTGCTCCCCCTCCCGCTCCAGCGGGACGGGGCTTGGGGGGAGGGTTGCTGAGGGCGCGACGGAGGTCGGCGTGTTCCGCTTCCCCCTCCGGCCCTGGCGGGCCTCCTCCCCCGCTGGGGCGGGGGAGGAGAAGATGGCTTCCCCCTCCGGCCCTGGCGGGCCACCTCCCCCGCTGGGGCGGGGGAGGAGAAGAGGGCTTCCCCCTCCGGCCCTGGCGGGCCACCTCCCCCGCTGGGGCGGGGGAGGAGAAGATGGCTTCCCCCTCCGGCCCTGGCGGGCCACCTCCCCCGCTGGGGCGG
>VGBK01000136.1 GCA_016870535.1 Actinomycetota bacterium
CGTGCCTCCCATCGTCTTCGACGGCCCGTCTAGCAACACGACCCCTCCTACCCTCCGGCCCTTCGACAACGGAGAGAGCCGTCAAGAACCGCATCGGCGCCACCCTCGCTCTCGTGCTTTCCCTGGCGGCGGCTTCCTGCGGCGCGGAGGAGTCGACCTTCACCACGGACACCCTGCCTCCCTCCTCCGTCGTGACCGGGGCGCCCACCACGTCCGCTCCACCCGCCGGCCCCGACCCCGGCGCGGCCTGGTCCCGGATCTCCGGTGACGAAGCCACCTTCGCCGGAGCAGACCTCCGCTCGGTGGCGGCGGCCGGGCCGGGGGTGGTGGCGGTGGGCTACGACGATGCGGGGGGCGACCGCGACGCCGCCGTCTGGCTCTCCGCCGACGGCCTCACCTGGCAGCGGGTACCTCACGACGAGGCCGTCTTCGGCGGGCCCGGCGACCAGGAGCCCACGGCGGTGGCCTCCGCCGGCCCGGGGGTGGTGGCGGTGGGCTACGACGATGCGGGGGGCGACCGCGACGCCGCCGTCTGGGTCTCCACCGACGGCCTCACCTGGCAGCGGGTACCTCACGACGACGCGGTCCTCGGCGGGCCGGGCGCTCAGGGGATGCTGGCGGTCGCTTCCGGCGGCCCGGGGGTGGTGGCGGTGGGCTACGACGATGCGGGGGGCGACCGCGACGCCGCCGTCTGGGTCTCAACCGACGGCCTCGCCTGGCAGCGCATCCCGAACGACGCAGCCGTCTTCGGCGCCGGCGGTGTCCAGGAGGCATCCGGGGTAGCCGCCGGCGCAGGGCGCCTGGTGGCGGTGGGCTACGACGATGCGGGGGGCGACCGCGACGCCGCCGTCTGGGTCTCCACCGACGGCGTCGCCTGGGAGCGGGTGCCCCACGACGAAGCGGTCTTTGGCGGGCCGGGCTTCCAGATGGCCGCTGCGGTGGCGGCCGGCACATCGGGTTTCGCGGCCGGCGGCACCGACGACCCCGACGGCGACCTGGACGCCGCCATGTGGGCTTCGGCCGACGGCCTCACCTGGCAGCGGGTGCCCCACGACGAGGCCGTCTTCGGTGGGCCCGACTTCCAGGTGGCTTCGGGGGTGGCCGCCGCCGGGCCGGGCTTCGTGACCGTCGGGATCGACTACTCGGGCGGGGATAGGGATGGGGCCGTTTGGGTCTCGGCCGACGGCCTCACCTGGGCTCGGGTACCTCATGACGAGGCCGTCTTCGGCGGGCCCGACGCCCAGAGGATCCTCGGCGTGGCAGCGACGGCGGTTCGCCTGGTGGCGGTGGGGAGCGACTGGTCCGGACGACCCGCCGGCGCAGTGTGGGTGAGCCCCCCAGGACCATGATCCCCGGTCCGAAGCCCGCCGGGCGGGCCGGCCGGCCTCTCCTCGGTGAGGGGTCGAGCCCTTGCGGGCGCCGCAGGCTTCCGTGAGGCCCTAACCCCGGCGGCCCTCTCCGGCCACGGCGACTCCCGCCTGCCAACCCGGGGCCCGGCCGCCCCCAGGAGGCCGCACATCTCCCGCGGGATGGCCGGCAGAGACGAGCAGCCAGGAGATCACCGAGTTCGAGTTCCACATCTCGCCGGCTCCGTGCTCGTCCCGGCCCCAGATCAGGGCCGGCACCCGGGGCACCAGGTCGAGCAGGCGTTCCGCCTGCGCCCGGTCCCGGGCCACCGTCTGCGGCCCGCCCACGGCTTGAGCCAGGTCGGGGATCACCCCATCCCGCCAGCGGCGCACCTCGTAGCGGAAGGGTCGGAAGCGGGCGAGGCTCCGACCGAACACCGGCCCCTCCAGGACCACCCCGCGAGAGGCCGTGTCCGCATCCGGACTGGGCCAGCCGCATTCGACGGTGTACCGGCCGGCGGAGACCTGCACTACCAGGGCGGCGTGGTAGAGGTCGAGCGGCCGCCGTCTCTCCAGGCGGGCCTTGACCACCTCGTAGAGGCGCCCGTTGAGCCTGACGTAGCCGTTGCCGCCGGCGCCGAGCGGTATCCAGTAGAGGTCGATGCGGGCGACGTCGGGCCCGCCGAATCCACCGGCGTTCATCTGCCGATGCTACGTGCCCCAGAAGCCGTACCTCCCCGATCCCTGCAGAAGGCCGACCTGCGCGCAGACACCCCAGGCCCGGCAGCGGTTGGGCGACGCCGGCTGCGGCCGACTAGGGTGACGAGGAGACCGTTCCCGGCTACCCGCCTCCCCCTCCGAGCGGTGCACACGGTAGGTGTGGTGCTCTGCGGACCCGGCGGTGGCCCCGGTGAGAGGAGACGGGTATGCGCCGCATCCGGGTTCTGCTGCTGGTGGTGGGGGTGACAGCCGCGTTGGCTCCGGCGGCGGTGGCGGACACCGGCCCCCGGGTTGCGGGGAAGCATCAGTGGACCCGCCAGTTCGGCACCAGCGACTTCGACTACGGCTCCGGGGTGGCGGTAGGCACTTCCGGGGTGTATGTCACCGGCGGCACTTACGGGGCGTTCCCCGGGTGGACCAACCGGGGCAACGCCGATGCGTTCGTCCGCGCCTACGGCCATGGGGGTCAGCATCAGTGGCTCCGCCAGTTCGGCACCGCCGACCGGGACGAGGGCCGGGGGATCGCCGCCGGCGCCGCCGCGGTGTACGTCACCGGCTATGTCGGTGGCGCGCTGCCCAACCAGACCCACCAAGGCGGGTACGACGCCTTCCTGCGCAAGTACGCCACCCAGTAGCCGCGCGTCGCCGGCGGGCCTCCGCCGACCACGGCAACCCAGGACGGAGCCTCAGGAAGGGGAGCACCGGGAGGCGACGAACCGTGCTCTGCCGCAGATCCCTCGGCCGGCAGCCCCGAGAGCCGGGTTCCTCGAGGTCACGGAAACCAAGGCCGATTGGAATCGGTCGGCGCGGGTTCGGAAGCCCCCATCGCCTGCTGCCGGACGGCCACCACGGCCGTCCGGCAGCAGCAGCGTTACGGAATGCCGAACGTCGTCTCGCAGGAGATGGCCACGTCGATGCCGCCGCGGCCGTTGCACACGTCGGTCCCCTTCAAGCCATTCAGGACGTTGGGGCCCCCGTTGCCGCGCAACACGTCGTTGTAGTTGCTGCCGGTGAGGTTCTCTATCAACGACAGGGTGTCCGAGCCTGCTCCCAGGGTGTTCTGGGCCGAGGTGAGCGCCAGGTCGACGGTGACACCGGAGGCGGCGCCCGAGTAGATCACGGTATCGGTGCCCTTGCCGCCCTTGAGAGTGTCGTTCCCCGGCCCCCCCTCGAGGATGTCGTTCCCAGCTAGGCCTTCGAGGGTGTCATCCCCTCCTTCGCCCCTCAGGGTGTCGTTCCCCGGGCCTCCGATGAGGTGGTTGGCCGCTCCGTTCCCCAGGAGGGTGTCGGCGAACGAGGAACCCGTCAGATCCTCTATGGAGGTCAGGGTGTCGAAGCCGGCGGAAAGCGTGTTCTGCGACCCGGTCACCGCCAGATTCACCCTCACCCCGCCGGGAGACCCGGCGTACGAGGCGCGATCCCTGCCCGGCCCGCCGTTCAGTCTGTCGTTCCCCGGGCCGCCGAACAGGGTGTCGTTGCCGCCGCCCCCGTTGAGCCGGTCGTTGCCGGCGCCTCCGATGAGGCGGTTGGCGGCCGCATTCCCGGTCAGCGTGTCGTCGTGCGCCGAGCCTTCCAGGTTCTCGATGGACATGAGGGTGTCGGTACCGGCCCCCACGGTGTTCTGCGGCGCCGAGCCCAGGTTCACGGTGACTCCGGCCGGTGCATCGGAGTAACCGGCGGTGTCGCTTCCCCCGCCCCCGATGAGGGTGTCGTTCCCCGGCCCGCCGATCAGGATGTCGTCGCCGCCGGCCCCACAGATGATGTCGTTGCCACCCCCGCCGTGGATGGTGTCGGCAGCCGGCGTGCCCATGATCACGTCGTTGCCCTCGGTGGGCAGTTGCCCCAGGCCGATGGCCACCGTCACCGCCTGCCCCCCGCAGGTCGCCGCCGGGGGCATGGTGAACTGCTGCTGGCTCCCGAAGATGATGGGGGCCGGGCCGTCGGGATCGAAGGTGGCGCGCCAGTAGTAGGTCTGTCCGGCAACCAGGGGGCTGATGCCCGGCTCGTCCCAGTCCGTCCACACCTGCCAGCTGTTGGTGCCTGCCGGCAGGTTGAAGGCAACTTGCTGCGGGTACGAGCCGGGGCTGGTGCCGATCTGGAAAGTGCCGGTGCCCCCGGCCCCGTAGGTGAAGTAGTTGGCCTCGGAGTAGACGCCGAACTTGGGCGGGGTGCTCGTGTTAGGAAGGAACGGTGCCGCCAGCGTCGAGGGCGACTTGTAGATGATCGCCGGAGGGGCCGAAGGGCCGAAGACGTACAGATTGGACGTCGGCTGGAGCACCGGGCTGCTGTTCCCGTCGAACATCTTGACGAAGCCGCGCAGTTGGCTGCTCGTCTGAGGGCCCGTTGTCGGCCGCCAGCTTGATGGGACCACCCGAGCGTCAGTGTGATGGGACCGTCTCGGGGGTGTCAGCGTCGGCGTCGTGATGATCGCGGCGTGGCCGGTGGTTGGTCAAGTGGGCTGGTGATGCCGGGTCGTTGGCGTTGTCGGTAGGACTCGCCGTCGAGGACGAGTTCGTGGGCGGCGGATTGGAGCCGGTCGATCGCTGATTGGGCGAGGAGCGGGTCGGCCATCAGGCCGAGCCACTCAATCGGGGTCCGGTTGGAGGTCACGACCGTGGCTGCTGTCCGGTGGCGTTCGACGATGATTTCGTAGGTGTCGGCGGTGTCGAGCGGATCGAGGTTCTGGAGCGCGAAGTCGTCGACGATGAGCAGGTCGACGCGGAGTAGTTTGCGGATCTCGGAGTCGTGGCTGTTGTCGAGTCGTGACGCGCGGAGTCGTTTGAGGAGCCGGTCGCAGCGTTCGAAGTGAACGCTGAACCGGCGTCGGATGGCGGCGTGCCCGAGCGCGGTCGCTAGTGCCTTGACCACAAACGTTGGGGGGTTCTGGACTTGGTCGTTCGGATCGCGCATTGTGGGGGTGTCGCGCGTGTGTTCGATCAAGGAGGGCGGGATGGCGGAGCGAGTTCGGGTGCGACGCCT
>VGBK01000137.1 GCA_016870535.1 Actinomycetota bacterium
CGACGCAGGGCATCTTCCGGAAGGACGAGATTCCCCCGCGGCAGCATTCCTCCGGGGGTTCCGCCGACGGCTCACAGGGAACTGGTGGTCGCATGCTCTCCAGCCGCCGGCTCGGCAGGCGGCGCGCCGCCGACGTGGCCGCGGTGACCCTGTTCGCCGGGACCGTCGCCGGGGTGCTGTTCTCGGCCTACCTGACTTTCCTGGAGCCCTTCGTCATCGGCGCCACCTGCGCCTGGTGCCTGGCCTCGGCGGTGATCATCACGCTGCTGATGTGGCTGACGGCGCGGCCCGCGGCGGGCGCATGGAGACGCCTGCGGCAGGGCGGAGTCGCGCCCCATTGACCGAGCGGCGGCGAGAGAACGCGAAAACTATCCCCACCTGGGGATGAGGCTGGGGAGAACCCGGGTCGGGCGGGCCTCAGCGGTACCAGAGGGTCATCAGGAAGCCGGTGGCGATGCCGGCGAGGCCCATGTAGAGGTAGTTGTTGTCGGTCCCTCCGGGGAAGATGCCGATGTAGTTAAGGATGATGACCACCACGCCGATGGCCATCAGCGAGAACATCAGCACCACGTACCACTTCGGGGAAGTCTTCTCTGCTTTGGGCGTCGGAGCCGCCGCGGGTCGGGGCCGCCCCGGCTTGCGCCGTCCTTTGGACACTGGCATGGGGCCAGCGTAGCGGCCGGGGGACTGGGCCCGGCAGGAGGTGTCGACTGAGCACCGGGGAAGCCGGCCGTAGCGCCTCGCTCCGCCGCCGCCGCCGCCGTCTGGCCATCGCCCGGCGAGTGGGCATCGCCCTTCTCTCCACCGGAGTGCTCCTCGGGGGGTTCGTGGCCTACCAGTTGTGGGTCACCGGCCTGTTCGCCCAGGGGGCCCAAGACGGCTTGCGGGCCCGCCTCGACGAGCGCATCTCCACCGCAGCTGTGGACCTGGTGCCCTTTGCTCCGGACCCCGGGCTGGCCCCTTTCCCGATCGCCTTGCCCGCCGGATTGGCGTCACCCGGGGGTGCCGACCTGGCCGCCGCTCTGGAAGCCGCCGGGCTGCCGCCCGCCACGCCGCCCGCCGCCGCCTGGGGTGCCGTGCTGTCCGCCGAGGTGCCGCCGCCGGCGGGAGACGCCCTGGGTCGCATCCGCCTGCCGGCTGCCGGCATCGACTGGACGGTGGTGGAGGGGGTCGGTCCGGCCGAACTGCGCCGCGGGGCGGGCCACATGCCGGGCACGGCCCTTCCCGGGCAGCCGGGGAACGCGGTCATCAGCGGGCACCGCACCACCTACGGGGCGCCTTTCGAGCGCCTGGATCGGGCGACGCCGGGGGATCTGATAACGGTCACCACGACCACGGGAACGCACGCCTATCAGGTGGTGCAATCCCTGGTGGTCGCCCCCACCGAGATCTGGGTGACCGGCCAGTGGGAGGGTGGCTGGCTGACGCTGACCACCTGCCATCCGCGGCTCTCGGCTCGTCAGCGGCTGGTGGTGGTGGCCCGTCTAGTGGGCGGTCCCAACGCCGGCCTGGTGGTTGGTGAGGTCTCGTGATCCGCGCCTTCCGCCGCCTGCCGGGACCAGTGTGGCTGCGGGTGGTCGTGGCGGCGCTACTGGTGGCCGGCGCCCTGGCGCTGCTCCTCGCCGGCTACGAGTGGCTGGGCCGGGTGTTCCTGGACGACGGGGGGATGATGGGCTGAGCCGGCCGGCTCAGGGGGGCGGCGGGTGGGGGCAGGCGGCGCCGCTCTCCACACCCAGGTAGATGACGATGCGGCTGTTACGGGGAAGGGCGGCGGTGCCGGGCGGGTCACCGAGCGGGTCCTGGTCCACCACCTTTCCCACGTAGGAGATGTAGGCCGGGATCGGCTGGCACTCCTCCACCCGCCAGCGAAGGCCGGCGGCTTCGAGGGCCGCTTTGGAGGCGGCGAAGTTGTAGGCCAGCGGATTGGTGGCCTGCAGGGTCCAGGCGCGCACGTCGGGGACGGTCACCATCGCCCGGCCGACGCGCACCTCGACGGTGCTCCCGCCGGCCACCAGGGTGTTGGTGATGCCGAAGGGCAAGGGGGACTGCTCCACCACCTTGCCGTCGCAGGGGCTGCCGACCGGCAGGGTGTCGTCGATGCCGATCTCCCGGTACACCAGGCCGGCGCCTTCGATGGCGGCGCGCGCCGCGGCCGGATCGAGGCAGGAGCCGGCGACGTCGGGCACCCGGGAGCCCGCCGCCCCGATGCGCACCGTGATCGTGTCGCCCGGTTCGGTCGGGGTGCCCACCGGCGGGGAGACCGCCGCCACGTTGCCGATGTAGGGGTCGCCGGTGTCGAGCAGCAGGGGGGCGCCCTCGGCGTAGACCAGGCCCAGCGCCTCCACCGCGGTCCGCGCGGCCTCCGGGGACTGACCGAGGAGATTGGGGACGGGAATGGTCTCGGCGCTCACTCCGAGGCGCAGAGTGACCGTGGAGCCGAACTCGACCCGCCGTCCGGGCTCGGGGCTCTGCTCGGCCACCTTGCCGTCGCCGGGGTCGCCGAACTCGAGTTCCACCGGGGTCCCGAAGATCACCACGAAGCCGAGGTCCTCCAATTCGGCGCGAGCGTCGTCGGGATTGCGGCCGACCACGTCGGGCACCACGGTGGGCACCGCTCCCTCGGAGATGACCACGGTGACCAGGCCGTCGGGGGGGAGGGTGACCCCGGCTGCCGGGTCGGTCTCGATGACGTACCCCTTGATGACATCGGCGGAGGGCTCACGCTCGATGCGAATCTGCTCGGGGCCGAACCCCGCCCGGGCCAATTGGAGCAGGGCGTCCTGCTCGAAGCGATTGACCACATCGGGAACGGTGAGAGCCTCGGTGCCGGCCGAGACCACCAGACGGATGACCGTCCCCGCCGGGACCACCCGGCCCGCCTCGACGTCCTGGGAGATCACGATCCCCTCGGGAATCACCTGGGAGGGCTCGTAGCCGACATCCGGCACCAATCCGGCCTGGGTCAGGAGGTCCCGAGCCTGGGCCTCGGTGGCGCCCACCAGCGAGGGCACCTCGGTGTCGCCCGCCCCGGTGGAGATGAGGAGCCGCACCCGGGAGCCCCGGTCGACTTCCTCACCGGCGGCCGGGTCGGTGCCGGCCACCAGCCCGGCGGCGAGGTCGGGGTCGGGCACCGGGATGTCCTCGCCCAAGCGAAGGCCCAGGTCTTCCAGCGTGGCCGCGGCCACCGCCCGGGTCTCGCCGCGCAGGTCGGGGATGGGAATCGCGGCGGGGGGACTGCCGGGAAGCAGGAGGCGGAGCAGCAGGATGACGCCCAGGCCCAGCAGGGCCACCGCTGCCAGGATGGCGATGATCAGAGTGCTGCGGTCGGGCCGGCCGGGCTCGCGGTAGGCGGTACGGTCGGCGGTGCCGGTGCCGGCAGACGGAGGCAGGGGCGGCGCGCCGGCGGGAGCCATGAGGCGGGTGGGCGCCTCCGTGGGGGGGGTGGCGACGGGCGCCTCGCCGGCCAGGAACCGGCCGAGGTCGGCCGCCAGCGCGCCGGCGTTCTGGTAGCGCTTGCGGGGATCCTTCTCCAGGCAGCGCATCACCACGGCGTTGAGGGCGGCCGGGATGTTGGGGTTGAGGTCGGAAGGCGGCGGGGCGAACTCGCGTACGTGCTGGTAGGCGACCGACACCGGGCTCTCCCCCACGAAGGGGGGCACCCCGGTGAGCAGTTCGTACAGGACTACGCCGAGGGCGTAGAGGTCCGAACGCCCGTCGGCGCTGAGGCCCTGGGCCTGCTCGGGGCTGAAGTAGGTGGCGGTCCCGATCACCGCCCCGGTGCGGGTCAACTGGTCGGAGTCGTCCCAGGCGCGGGCGATGCCGAAGTCGGTGACCTTGACCACGCCGTCTGGGGTGAGGAGGACGTTGGCCGGCTTGATGTCGCGGTGCACCAGGCCGCGCTCGTGGGCGGCGCCCAGGGCGGCGGCTACCGCCGTCCCGATCTCGGCGACCGAGCGCGGCTCCAGGGCTCCCTGGGTGCGGAGCAGGTCGCGCAGGTTCCGGCCGGGGATCAACTCCATGACCATGAAGTAGACGTCCTGGTCGCGTCCCCAGTCGTAGATGTCGACGATGTTGTCGTGGTTGAGGTTGGCCGCCGCCTGCGCCTCCCGGCGGAACCTCTCGACGAAAGCCTCGTTGGCGGCGAATTCGGGATGGAGGATCTTCACCGCCACCCGGCGGTCGAGGAGACGGTCGTGCCCCACCCAGACGTCGGCCATCCCGCCGCGCGCCAGGTGGGATATGAGGGCATAGCGGCCCGCCAGGACCTGTTGGCTTTCCACGGAGCAAGGATGGTACCGGAGGCTCGGCGTAGGGGAGGGCGGGCCGGGTCAGCCGGCGAAGAAGGCGGCGAGGACGGCCTGGGCGATGGGCGCCGCCACCGATCCGCCGCCGCCGTCCTCACCCAGGCGGCCCCCGTCCTCCACCAGCACTGCCAGGGCGATGCGGGCCTCCCCCGGGGCGGCTCCCACCGGGGCGAAGCCGATGAACCAGACGTCGGGAGGCCCGCCGGGGATCTCAGCGGTCCCCGTCTTCCCGGCGACGCGCTCGCCGGGGACCGCCGCCCGCCAGCCGGTCCCGGCGACGACCACTTGCTCCATCATCCGGGTGAGGGCCGCGGCCGTGTCCCGCCCCATGACCCGCCGCCACGAGGCGCCCCGGGTGCGGCCGACCTCGCCCCCGTCGGCGTCGAGGATGGCGGCCACCAGGTGGGGCCGCATCGCCACCCCATCGTTGGCCACTGCGGCCGCCAGCAGGGCCATCTGCAGGGGGGTGGCCCGCACGTCGCGCTGGCCCAGGGCGGTCTGGGCCAGGGCGGGGAGATCGCGGGAGAGGTCTCCGGGGGGAAAGAGCGAGGGGACCACACCCAGGTCGAAGGGGACGGTCCCGTTGAAGCCCGCTGCCTCCGCCGCCTCGATCAGGGCGGCGGCCCCCAGGTCCATCCCCAGTTGGGCGAAGGCGGTGTTGCAGGACACGGCGAGGGCCCGTTCCAGCGTGAGGCTGCGCCCGTTGCCGCAGAACCCTCCGTCGGCGTTGCGGAT
>VGBK01000138.1 GCA_016870535.1 Actinomycetota bacterium
ATCTGCTGTCCCAGTTCGATCTCCTCGGCGGCGGTGAGCAGGTCGTGCCGGCCCACCGACTCCAGGTACAGCGTCAATGAGTCGGGGAGAGGTTCGGTGCGAGGTCGAATGAGGGTCGTAGTCATGGTCCTGCGGGCTCCATCGTCCTATGGAACGCCAACTAATGCCTATTCGTTCCCGGGGCCCTTGCCGGATGCCGGGAGGCTCTCAGCACGACAGGGAAGCCAAGACGGCTTCCAGGTCTCCCAACACGGTGCCCTGCCGGTTGGCGTAGGGGTATATGTATCGGATCCCGAAGAGCCGGTCGCTGGAGGGGCACATCCCGTATCCCACGGCCCCGGACATCCATGCCCCTCCCTCGCTGGCGGAGAAGGTCCGCGCCACCACCTCCCCGCTGCCGAACGGCAGGTGGACCAGGTCCGACAACCTGCGGAGCGGACTTCCGGACTCGGTCCGGGTGACCATGTCCACGACGGCGGCGATGAACTCCGCAGCGTCGTCGGTCGTGAGTCCGCTTGCCCATTCGACCACCAGGTAGTGATCGCGCAGAGCCGGAGTCTCCGGGGTCAGGGCAATCATGCCGTACCCGTAGGTCGGCTTGCCGCTTCCGAACCCGGAGCTCTCGGCAGCCACGTACCCACCCGGGTACCTGAAACCAACGCCGTGAGCCTCGTAGCGCTGCTCCTGCTCCGGATCGAGGCCACCGATCACAACGAAGGCGGGTGGTTCATGCCAGGCGACGAGCGCCGGCACGGTGGCCGCCGCCGCGACGAGCGGCAGCCCGACGATCACTAGAACGGCAGCCGGGCGAGAGACCGGCCGGGGTGTCTTTTCGAGTCCCAGGCTCGCCGCCCGGGCCGCCTGGCGGCGGGTCACCAAGGTCACTACCCAGAACGCGGCGCCGGCCGCGCCCATCTCCGCGAAGGCCGCCACCACCGTCAACAGTGCCCTCCAACGAAACAGCCCCGGCTGGTCCGGCGAACCCAGCCAGAACCACGAACCCAGGAACCGGCCGGTGATCGTCAGCCCCCACCAGAGATGGAACACCCAGGGAACAGACCCCGTCCGGGCTAGCCGAGGGCCATCGGTGGGACGCGGTGCGCTCTCCCGCCAGCACTCGTCCACGATGCGCTTCGGCCTCACCAGATTCAGGATGGGAACGAACCACGCCCCGATGGCCCAGCCCGGGCGGAACCGGGTGGGAGCCTGCTGGAACGCGGTCAGGTTTCGATACGCGCGCCAGAGCCAGGTGACGAAGAGCAAGCCCGTGACCGCATAGGCCCCGATCCCCACCACTCCCAGAACAACCGCCCGTTGGTCGGCAGCCGAAGCTTGCTCGTACGACACCGCAAAGGGGTTCGAGGCCAGGCGGTCCGACGCCCTCCACGCCACCAGCCGACCCGCCGCGACCAGGCCGAGGAGTCCCATCCAAGCGGCGAACATGAGCTGCAGGGCGGACCCGAAACTGCTGATGGGGCGGTAGCGGCTCAGGTCGCCGTGGGATGGGCGGGCAGAAGACGGCGCCGCGGCGGCCCGTTTCACAGGGATCTCCTCGGTGGGGGGAGCAGATCGCCGCTCCGGCGGCTCCCACTTCCGGGACGCGTCCTGATCGCCGGCGGGCTGCTCCGTCACCGCGCCCGGTGCCAGTTCGGCACGGCAATAGGGGCAGCGGCTGAGGTCGCGGGCGATCAGCCGGCCACACTCGGGGCACGCCCCGAACTTGCCCAAACCGGTCCTCCCCCAGGGGACTCTCGGCCGACATTACCCGCCGACCCCGCGCCTAGCGCGCCCTGCCGACCAGGAAGCCCAGGCCCCAGGCGAGGTGCATGGTGGGCAGCACTACCGGCAGAGCCAGTGCCGCCGCGTCGCCGCGCCGCACGCCCTCGACCAGAGTCACCCCCAGCAGGGCGGCCAGGTAGGCCCCGGGCACGACGATCGCCGCCCAGGGCCAGGGGGTGGGCAGCATGGCCACAGAGGCAACAAGCCCGGCCACCAGGCCCGGCGGCGCCAACTGCCGCCAGCGCAGCGCCCGGGGGTGCTTGCGCAGCATCACCCGCTTCCAGGTGCCGTACTCCCAGTACTGCCGCCAGAGGGCCCGCAGCCGGGAACGGGGGGTGTACGCCACCGCCAGGTCGGGGTGGAAATAGACGGTGCCTCCCGACTCCCGCAGCCGCCAATTCAACTCGTAGTCCTGGTTGCGCACCTGGCCTTCATCGAAGCCGCCCACCCGCGCCAGGGCCTCGCGGCGGAACACGCCCAGGTACACCGTGTCCACCGCCCCGGGCTCGCCCCCAGTGCGGTAGCGGGCATCGCCCACCCCCAGGAAGGTGGTTTGGGCGATGGCCACCGCCCGGGAGAGGAAGGTGGTCCCGACCGCCGCCTGGATGCCTCCCACGCTGTCGGCCCCGGTGGCCGCCAGGATCTCGACGGCGCGGCGCAGGTAGTGGCGGGGGAAGCGGCTCTGCGCGTCACAGCGAGCGATGACCGTGCCGGTCGCCGCGGCCACCGCGGCGTTCAGGCCGGCGGCGGTGCCGCCCGAGGGGTTGGGCACCACCCTGACCCGTGGGTCGGCGGCCAGGGACGCCAGGATCTCCGCCGTGCCGTCCTGCGAAGGACCGTGGGCAACCACCACCTCTGCCTCGCCGGGGTAATCCTGGTCGAGGGCCGCCGCCACCGCCCCGGCCACGGTGACGGCGGCGTTCAGCACCGGCATCACCACGGAGACCGCGGGAAAGGGCTCCTCAGCCAAAGCGGTAGCCCACCGAGCGCACCGTGGTGATCCACGAAGCCCGGGTCTCGCCCAGCTTGGCCCGCAGCCGGCGCACGTGCACATCCACGGTGCGCGCCCCTCCGAAGTAGTCGTAGCCCCACACCCGGGAGAGCAACTGCTCCCGGCTCCACGCCCGGGCGGGGTGCGAGGCGAAGAAGCGGAGGAGTTCGTACTCCATATAGGTGAGGTCGATGGGGGTGCCCCCGAGCCGAGCCTGGTAGGTGGCCAGGTTCAGTTCCAGGTCCTTGAACCGGATCACGTCCTGCAGCGGTTCTTCGCCGGTGAGAGAACGCAGCCGACGCAGGCGCAGGGCCACCTCCCCCGGATCGACCGGCGACAGCAGGAAGTCGTCGCAGGCGTCCAGAGGGAGGGATCCGGCCTGAGCCCGGGTGGCCACCAGCAGGACCGGCGCCCCCCCGGCGGCGCGCACCCGGCGGGCCACCGACAGGGCGGCGCCGGGGTCCTCCCCCAGTTCCACCACCACTGCGGCCCAGCCCCCCTCGGGCTCCTGGTCGGCCACCGCGGCGGCGTCGGCCACCGGGACGGGGCGGGCGCCGGCGGCGAGCAGCGCCTCCACCAGCGGGACCGAAGGCTGCTCGGGGTAAGCGGCGGTCAGCATCACAGGATCGGCAGGTACTCCAGCAACTCGAAGCGGGAGACGTGCCGCTGGTAGCGATCCCACTCCCGCCTCTTGTTTCGCAGGAACCACTCGAACAGGTGCTCGCCCAGGGCGCCGGCCACCAGTTCGGAGGCCTCCATGGCGTCGAGGGCCTCCGCCAGAGTCCCGGGCAGGCGGCTCACCCGGTCGGCGGCGCGCTCCTCGTCGGTGAGGTCGAAGACGTTGCCGGTGATTTCGGGAGGCAGTTGGCGCCCCTGCTCGATACCGTCGAGCCCGGCGGCCAGGATCACGGAGAAGGCCAGGTACGGGTTGCACGCCGGGTCGGGAGCGCGGTACTCGATCCGGGTGGAAGCCGGCTTCCCCGGCTTCGCCGAGGGCACCCGCACCAGGGCCGACTGGTTGTTGCGTGCCCAGGCGACGTACACCGGGGCGTCGAAGCCGCCCACCAGGCGCTTGTAGGAGTTCACCCACTGGTTGGTCACCGCGGTGATGGGGGCGGCGTGATGCAGCAGGCCGGCGATGAACCCCTGCGCCGCCCGCGACAGCCCGTGGAGAGCGCCCGGGTCGTAGAAGGCGTTGCGGTCGCCTTCGAACAGGGAGAGGTGCAGGTGCAGGCCGCTGCCGTCGACCCCCTCCACCGGCTTCGGCATGAAGGTGGCGTATATGCCGTGCTCCAGCGCCACCTCCTTCACTGCCAGACGGGCGGTCATCAGGTTGTCGGCCATGGCCAGGGCGTCGGTGTGGCGCAGGTCCAACTCGTGCTGGCTGGGCGACACCTCGTGGTGGGAGGACTCCACCGAGATGCCCAGGGCCTCCAGAGCGGTGATGGTGTGGCGGCGGTACTCGCTGGCCACGTCGAGGGGGGTGAGGTCGAAGTAGCCGCCGCGGTCGAGCGGACGCGGCTCCTCCCCGGAGTCGGCGAAGTAGAAGTACTCCAGTTCGGGGCCGACGTAGAAGGTGTAGCCCAGGTCGGCGGCCCGCGACAGGTTGCGCTGCAGCACCGAACGGGGGTCGCCTTCGAACGGTTCGCCGTCTGGCATCACGATGTTGCAGAACATCCGAGCCACGCTCTCCGACCCGCGCCAGGGCAGGATCTGGAAGGTGGTGGGGTCGGGACGAGCCAGCATGTCGGACTCCTGCACCCGCGAGAAGCCTTCGATGGCGGAGCCGTCGAAGTCCATGCCCTCGTCGAAGGCAACCTCCAGTTCCGCCGGGGTGATGGCGAACGACTTCAGGAACCCCAGCACGTCGGTGAACCAGAGTCGGATGAAGCGGATCCCCCGCTCCTCCACCGTCCGCAGCACATACTCCTCTTGCTTCGCCGTGGGCAATGTGGACCTCCCTCGGGGCCATGGTACGGCCCCTCGCGTGGTGGGGAGCCCATCGACTAGCGTCGGCCCTCAGCACCGACCGTCGAAAGGGTTCCCATGGACGACCAAGCCCGCCGCGAGGCCGCGGTGAAGCGACTCAAGGCCAAGAAGGAGTTCTGGCAGCACCTGGTGATCTACCTGCTGGTGAACCTCCTGCTGGTGGTGATCTGGTGGGTGACCAGTCGCCCCGGCCACTTCTGGCCCCTGTGGCCCCTGCTGGGCTGGGGGAT
>VGBK01000139.1 GCA_016870535.1 Actinomycetota bacterium
TTGCGCGCCGAGAGCGCGAAATCCGTCACTCGGCGCGCGCAATCTGGTTTACTGCCGGGGATGGCGGCCGTCCTCCACCCCGCAGCGGTCATCGACTGGGGATCCCCCCGGCCGGCGGGCTGGCGGGAGCCGCGCGAGCGCCTGGTGGCCCTGGTCCCGGCCGAGGTGGCGGGGGCGCTGCGCCAGCGGGCCCGGGAGGAGGGCCTGGCGCTCTCGGTGCTGGTGGGCCGCTTGCTGGCGGGCGCTCTCGACGTGGCGCATGACCATCGCCACGGCTCACGCGAGCCCTGGCCGGCAGGGGTGGATGCGCTCATCGGTTGATTCCAAGACCACCTTGCCCTGGCCGGGTTGACGCCGGACCGTTCAGCCCTCCCCGGCGACGGTGAGGCTCAACGGGATGACGGCGGGTGCGGCGGAGTAGCGGTAGAGGCGCACGGAGACCTCCAGCACCAGTTGGCGGATGGCCACCACGCGTTCGGGGTCTCCGTGGAAGCGGCTGCGGAAGGTGGGATTGGCGGCGTCGTCGAGGTGGAAGAGGTGGAGGCCGCCGGAGCGGGCCGGCGGCGCGCTGCCGGGGGGAGCCGTCAGGTAGGCGTAGGGCAGCCGGGCTTCGGGCACGATGGACTGGGGGCGGCCGTCCTCTTCGGTGTAGGTGGCTCCGGCGTCCACTACCGCCCGGGCCACCGAGTCCCCAAGGAGATACCAGCCCAACTCGCCCCCGGCGTCATCCAGGCGAGTCGTATGGAAGGCGATCTCCTGACCACCCAGGCGGTAGGACATTCCCAGCACCCCGCCGTCCCCGTCCAGCGGCCCCTCCCAGGGGAGCCGGGTCGAGTCGCGGGTGGTGGTGAACGTCCGCTCGATGACGTCCTCGGCCGGGTAGGCGAGCAGTTCGGCGCCGGCCGACAGGTCGGCGTCGCGAAACTGGAGGGTGAACATCCCCGGCGCGAGGATCGTGGTCAGCTCGGCCTCGGCGGGCAGGAGATCTCCTCCCCGCAGGCGCAGGGCCCAGTGGGCGCTGGGCACCCCGGTCACCGTCTCCGGGTCCTCCCCGGGGAGTACGGCGGTGCTCACCACCACGAAGAGCGCCCCGTTCTGACGCCAGGCGGCCATGGCCTCCACCCCGACCCCGCCCATGACCGCGGTCGCCGCGGTGACGGGGGAGGCAATAGTGGTGGTGGTCCCTTCGGTGGTGGCCGGGCTCTCGCTCCCGGTCAGGGCGCGGGCGCCGGCCACCGCCCCGAACCCGCCGGCGGCCGCCAGGAGCAGGACGGCCCCGATCGCCCGGCCCCCGCGGCGCGGCGGGGCTGGATCATCGAGCGGCGAGCGGAGCACCTCGCGCAGGGCGTCGCCGTTCATCGGGGGATGCCTTCCAGGTCAACCGGCCCGCCTCCGGGCACCTCGATCCAGCCGACGCCGCGCACCACCAATCGCACCGGGTCGGGCAGGGCCTCGCCACGGAAGTCGAGGGTCCATTGCCCGCCTCCCATCATGGCGTAGGACGAGACTCGCCACTCGCGGCCCTCCCCGGCGATGGCGAGATCGCCCGCCAGCGCCGTCTCGCCTCCCCACTCCACGATGACCAGGCGGTTGCCCGCCTGCTCCACCACTCGGACGATGCGGGCCTGCAGCCCGGGAGCCGCCGCCACCCAGTCGCCGCTCGATGGGGAGAGGCTGATGGTGTACCCGGCGGGGACGGGCACCCAGAACGAGTCGACGCTGATGCTCTCCACCTGGGCCGTGGAGATGCCGGCGGGTAGGTCGAAGCGCGCGGCGCGCCCTTCCGGTCCGAGCACCCGGGCGGTTGCCGACCCACCGGGATAGGTGAGGGTGAACGAGGCGGGGGCCGCCCCGGGGAACCACTCGGGCGCGTGCTCCGTTGCCGCCAGATCTGCCAGGGGAGCGATGGGGTGCAGGTCGTAGGTGAGGAGGACCCGTGGGCCCTCCATCTGCAGTCCGGTGGGGACCACCACGGTGGAGCCGATGCGGGTCTCGTGAGGGAAGACCCACGGCGGGGTGGTGGAGGTGGTGGTGGCGGTCCCGGTGGCAGCGGCGTCGCGGGGCGCGGGCAGCAGGAGGAAGGCGGTCGTCGCCCCGGCGCTCACTCCCAGGGCGACAACGGCGAGCAGGGTGAGGCGGCGCGACGGCACGGGGCGATGCTATCCGCCGCCCCGTTGCTCGGTTGAGGTCGACGGGGCCTTACGATGCCCCTTCAAGCCGAACGAGGAGCGTTATGGCCGTCAACTCCACCATGCTGCCCCTGGGCACCCCGGCGCCCGCCTTCACCCTGCCCGAGCCGCTGTCCGGAAGCAGTGTCTCCCTGGAGGACTTCCCCCAGCCGGCTCTGCTGGTGATGTTCATCTGCAACCACTGCCCCTATGTGCAGCACGTCCGCCGCGGGCTGGTGCAGTTGCGGGCGGACTACGGCGAGGCCGAGTTGGGGATGGTGGCCATCAGCGCCAACGATCCGACCAACCACCCCGGCGATGCCCCGGAGCGGTTGGCCGAGGAGGCGCAGGCGCAGGGCTACCGCTTCCCCTATCTCTTCGACGAGTCCCAGGAGACCGCCAAGGCCTACACGGCCGCCTGCACCCCGGATTTCTTCCTGTTCGGTCCAGATCGCCGTCTGGCTTATCGGGGGCGCCTCGACGCCAGCCGCCCGGGCACCGATGTCCCGGTCACCGGTGAGGATCTGCGCCGCGCCATTGACGCCCTCCTGGGCGGGGAGCAGGTGGACGCGCGGCAGTATCCGAGCCTGGGGTGCTCCATCAAGTGGCGTGCGGGCAACGAGCCGGCCTACGCCTGATCGGGGCAGGACCCGGCGGCGAGAGCAGGCATGAGCGCAAGGCTCCCCGCCGCGACGATGGTGGTTGGCACATCTGGGAGACAGCGGTTCGGCAATCTCGGTCTCGCCACCTGGAGGAGAGGAGCCGTGGGCGAAACGAGCGAGATCCGTGATCTGATTCGGGCGGCCGCCGAGGGAGCCACCGGCGGGATGACCGCCCTGCGGGCCGCCGGCATCCCGGCGGCCCTCGGGGGCTTCTCGGTGGAGATCGACTACTCGGCCGCGACCCCGGAGAGCCCGGAGGTGGGGGCGGTGGTCCGTCTGAGCATCGTGGCCGGGGAGGCAGGCCCGCCCCGGCCGTGACCGTCGGCTTCGGCCCCTGGGCTCAGCGCCTCCGGCCAACCGCCCAGGCGGCCAGCAGCCAGGCGGCCACCGTCCAGGCGCCCAGAACCAGGTAGGAGGCCGCCACCCCGGTCACCAGGCCGTCGGTGAGGGAGGCCCGCACCACCTGGGCCATGTGCCAGAAGGGAAGCACCCGATGCGCCGCCGCCAGCCACCCGGGGAAGTGCTCGATGGGGAAGGCGATGGGGGAGAACATCAGCACCACGAAGATGACCAGGTTGGTCACCACGTTCACCAGCGCCGGGCTGGCCACGGCGTGGCCTACGGCGAAGCCCACCGATGCCGCCATCAGCGAGCAGAGCAGGACGCCCGGGAGGACCGAGGCGGAAACGTGCAAGTCGAGGTCGTAGCGCCAGGCCGCGATGCCCAGAGAGGCGGCGAACCCGGGGGCGGCGAGCAGGGTGAACAGGGTGAAGGACGACAGGGCGGCCGTCAGGCGGGGGACCGGCAAGGACCACATGAAGTCGTAGGTGCCTTCGATGCGGCGCCCGGCCACCAGGCTGGGGGCCAGCGCCATGCCCAGGGGGATCACGGCCAGGGTGGGGGCGCCGGTGGCCACGAAGGTGGCTGCCCGGGGCGGCATGTCCCCCAGGTAGAAGCCGTAGATGATGGCCATGCCGGCGCCCATGAGGACCTGGACGAGGGTGAAGGGCACCAGCCACTCGCGGGCCGACGCCAGGTCGAAGCGCAGCATGCCCCGGTATCCCGCCAGCCAGTAGGCGGCGCCCCGGCGCGTCACGGGGACGGGGAGCGCGGTCATCCCCTCTTCCCCAGGACGGCGGCGCTGACCCCCATCGAGGCCAGCCCCCAGGCGCCCAGCACCAGGTAGGAGCGGGCCACGTCGGCCACCACCCCCTGGGTCAGGCCGGCCCTAACCGTGTCGGCCATGGGGGCCAGCGGCAGCCAGCGGTGGGCCGCCGCCAGCCACCCGGGCAGGTGATCGGCGGGGAAGTTGATGGGGGAGAAGCCGATGATCACGAAGATCAGCATCTGGGTGATGGCGGCGATGAGCATGGGGTTGCCCAGGGAGTGGGCCAGGGCGTAGCCCACCATCGTCCCGGTGAAGACGGTGAGCAGCACGGCGGGGACGATCGCCCAGGTCACGTGGAGGTCGAGGTCGTAGCGCATCACCGCCACCCCGAGAGCCACTCCCATGCCGGGCAGGCCCAGGATGAGGTTGGTGGTGACCCAGGCCAGGGCGGCGGTGGTGCGGGGCACGGGCAGCGACCAGAGGAAGTCGTAGGTCTTCTCGGCCTTCTGCATGGCCACCAGTTGCGGGCCGAGGACGAGGCCGATGGTGATGAGGGTCACCACCAGCACCCCGGTGGAGACGAAGAGGGCGGAGCGAGGCGGCACTTGGCCGAAGAACAGGCTGAGGGCCAGGACGAAGCCGGCGCCGGTCAGAATCTGCACGATGACGGTGATGGCCAGGACCATCCTCAGGGAAGTCACCTCCCAGCGAAGCATCATCCGGTAGGAGTGCCACCAGTAGCCGAGCCCGGAGCGGAGCCGGGATGCCGGAGGCGCCGGGGCCGTCAACCTGCCGCCTCTCGGCCCTCGGGGTCTCGACCGACCGCCTCCACGTCGCCGGTGAGGCGGATGTAGACGTCTTCCAGGGTGGTGGCCCCCAGGGCGTACTCCTCGGCCAGGCCCAGTCCGATGAGTTCCTGGGCCCACCCGATGGCGTGGGCGGCTTCG
>VGBK01000140.1 GCA_016870535.1 Actinomycetota bacterium
CACGCGAGCCGACCTGGAGGTCAACGAGGACCGCCGCCGGCGACTCCTCCTGCCATCGGCCCGCCGCGCCCTCGGGGTCGGCGGCGACGCTCACGCGGTAGCCGCCACCATCCAGCGCGGCCCGCACCGCGTCGACCACCCACGCCACATCGGCAACCAGCAGGACGTCCCTCATCCCAGCCCGGACTGTAGCCCGCGCCGGCCCGCCGCCGGCCGGCCACGAGCGGCGGAAGGGGCCTCCCATGCCATATTCTCCCTGGCAGCCGCTCGACGCGGCTGGTAGGGTGCCCGAGCGCGGCGGCAAGCGAAGGAGGGCGGAATGGCCGAGGTGGCCCCGCTGGATCGTTCCTGGCAGCTCAACGGGCTCTGTCGCGGCAACCACTCCCACCTCTTCTTCCCTCCGAGCGCCATCGAGCGGAAGGAGGAGCGAGAGCGGCGCGAGGCCAAGGCCAAGGCCATCTGCGCCGTCTGCGCGGTGCGAGCCGACTGCCTGGGCTTCGCCCTCGAGATCCGCGAGCCCTACGGGATCTGGGGGGGCATGACCGAGATCGAGCGACGCCAGATGCTCGCCCACCGGGTGGTGGTCTAACCCCGCTCCCCCGGGTCGGCGCCTGGGACGGCTCTCAGCCGGGAGCCTGGGCACAACCCGTCGCCCCTGGTATGTTCGCCGCGTGGCCCTGCCGCCGGCCGAGCCCCCGGTTCGCCCCGCCTCCACCGTCATCGCCCTCCGCCCCGCCCGGGCCGGGTTCGAGGTGCTGCTCGTCCACCGCACCCGCGCCGCCGCCTTCATGGGCGATGCCCGCGTCTTCCCCGGCGGGGCCGTAGACGACGCCGACCGCGGCCCCGCCGCCTGGCGGGCCGTCCGCTTCAGCGGAGATCCCGAGGAGCGCCCCTGGCGGGCGGCCGCGCTGCGGGAACTGGCCGAAGAAGCGGGCGTCTTCCTCACCGTCCCCGCCGGCAGGGCCGTCCCCGGGAGCGGAGTCCCGCTCTACGCCGCCCTCGCGGACTCCGGGGCCGCCTTCGACGCCGACGGACTCGTCTACTTCTCCAATTGGGTGACTCCCCGGGGTGCCCCACGCCGCTTCGACGCTCGCTTCTACCTCGCCCTGCTGCCGGCAGGCACCACCTGCGCCCCCGATCGCGCCGAAGTCACCGAGGCCTGCTGGGTCGAGCCCGCCGAGGCCCTGCGGCGGGCGGCCGACGGGCGGTGGCGCGTGGAGTTCCCCACCCGCAAGCACCTCGAGGCCCTGGCGGCCCACCCCACCGCCGACTCCGTGCTGGCCGCCGCCCCCGGGCCCAACGGGGTGGTGCGAGTCGAGCCCCGGCTGGCCTTCGACGCGGAGGGCGGGTTCCGCGTCCTGCTGCCCGCCGAGCCCGGCTACGACGAGGCGGGGGAATGAACCACGGCCGCCGGGAGCGCCTCGGGAGGTCGTTCGCCGCGGCGGCGGTGCTTGCCGTCGCCGCCGCAGGAGTGGCCTTCCTGGCCGTTCCCGCCGCGGCCGCGGTCACCGCTCGGGAAGTCGAGGAAGCCCGCCTCCGCCTGCGTGAGGTCACTGCCCGCCTCGAGGGAGAGGTGACCCGCTACGAGGCGGCCCGGCTCGAGGAGTCCCTGCTGCGCGAGCGGCTCGATCGTCTCCGCCTGGACCTCACCGGCCGGGAGCGCGATCTGGCGCTGGCGCGCGACGCCGCCCGCGCCCGGGTGGCCGAGATGTACATCGCCGCCGGCCAGGGCGCCTCCATCACCCTGCTGGGAGCGGGCGATCCCCGCGGGCCCGCCCGCCTCGCCTACCTCGACTCGGTTGCCCTCAGCGATCGCGAACTGATCAATCGCCTCGAGCAGGCGCGGCGCGACTACGCCCGCCATCAGATTCTCCTCATGGAGACCCTGGCTTCCCAGCAGAGGGTCTCGGCCGAACTGGACCGCCTGGTCGACGGCATCTACGCCGACCTCGAGGCCGCCGACCGGGAGTACCAGGCGGTGAAGCAGGCGTGGGACCGCCAGGAGGCGGAGCGCATCCGCCGCGAGGAGGAGGAGCGCCGTCTGCGGGAGTGGCTGGCGACCTCTACCACCAGCCCCAGCACCACCGCGGGCGGAGGAGGGAGCGGTACCACCACCACCGTGCCTCCCGCACCTCCCACCACCCTCCCCCCGCCGCCCCCGGCTCCGCCGGGAACCATGGTCTGCCCCGTCGACGGGGCCACCACCTTCCGCGACTCCTGGGGGGAGCCGCGGCCCGGGGGCCGGGGCCACACCGGCGTGGACATGCTGTCGCCCATCGGCACGCCGCTGGTGGCCATCGAGAACGGAACCCTGCGCAACTTGAGCTGGCATTACGCCGGGGGCATCGGCATCACCGTGAAGGGCGACGGCGGCGACGAGTGGTACTACGCCCACCTCTCGGGCTACGCCCCCGGCATCCAGGCCGGGCTGCGGGTGGCCGCCGGCCAGTTGATCGGGTACGTGGGGCAGACGGGGAACGCCTCCGTCCCTCATCTCCATCTGGCCCGCATCCTGTCGAGCGGGCAGTACGTGAACCCCTACCCGGTGGTGGCGGAGCTGTGTCGCTAGGTCTCCCCCGGCTCATGTCGCCGGCCTGCCGGTAGACTCCACCCGCTGGCAAGAAGAGCGGGAGGAGCCCCATGCGCAGGCTGGCTGCGCTGGTCCTGGTGATGCTGTTCGTGCTCCCCGCCCCGGCGGCGGTGGCCGAGGTCACTCGCGCCCAACTGGCCGAGGCGGAGGCCCAGGTGCGCGCCAAGTCGGCGGACCTCGAAGGGCGCCTGGCCGAACTGGAAGCGGCCATGTACCAGGGATGGGTGTACGAGGACCGCATCGCCACTCTCCAAACCCAGATCGCCGACCGGGAACGCCGCCTGGCTCTCGCCGGCTTCGCCGCCCGCGAGCAGGCGGTGGACCTGTACATGAACTTCGGCAGCACCCGGGGCAAGGGGCTCGATCCCAACGAGGTAGGGCGGGCGGGCACTCGTGACGCCTACATGCGCACCCTGGTAGCCGCCGAACGCGACGCGGTGAACGAGCTCAACTACCTGAAGCAGGACAGCGCTCGCTTGAAGACGGAGCTCGAGGCTCTCCTCGCCGACCAGGGCAGCATGAACGCCGAACTCCAGCGCCAGGTAGACCTGATGCTCGGAGATCTCGACGAGGCCAACCGCGCCTACCAGGATCTCTTCGACCAGTGGTGGCGCGAGGAGCAGGCTCGCATCGCCGCTCGGGAAGCGGCCGAACGCGCCCGGGCCGCCGCTGCGGCCGCCGCCGCTGCCGCCGCGTCCGGCTACGGCACCAGCGCCGGTACCCCGGCGGCGGGCCGCACCTGCCCGGTGGCCGGCCCCCACACTTTCCGCAACTCCTGGCTCGAGCCCCGGCCCGGCGGCCGCCAGCACCACGGGCTGGACCTGGTGGCCGCCACGGGCACCCCTCTGGTGGCCGTCGAAACCGGAGTGATCCGCAACACCGGATGGCACTACCTGGGCGGCATCGGCCTCTACCTGCGGGGCGACAGCAGCGACGTCTACTACTACGCCCACCTGTCGGCCATCGCCGGCGGTATCAGCGACGGGGTGCGGGTGAACCGGGGCCAGGTGATCGGCTTCGTAGGAGACACGGGCAACGCCGGGATACCCCACTTGCACCTGGGCTACCAGCCGGCCGGAGGGCCGCTCACCAACCCCTACCAGCTGATGGTCAGGCTCTGCCGGTAGGCGGGACGGCGCGGCCCGGTTCGTCACCCCCGGGCTCCTCCAGTTGCTCCGCCAGCCGCGCCACCCGCGCCGTGCAGGTCTCGGCAGAGGCCGGAGGCACCAGTTCCTTGAGCCGGGCGGCGGCGGCGGTGATGGCCCGGGCGGACGGGGCCGCCGGGTGGGCGGCCACCACCGGGCTCCCGGCGTCCCCACCTTCCACGACGAAAGGATCCAGCGGCACCCGGGCCAGCAGCGGAACCCCCAACTCGTCGGCCAGTTCCTGCCCGCCCCCCGAGCCGAAGAGGGGGTAGTGGCGGCCGTCCTCGGTGGTGAAGCCCGACATGTTCTCGATCACCCCCACCACCGGCAAATAGGAACGGCGAGCCATGTCGGCCACCCGCACCGCCACCTTCTGCGCCGCCTTCTGCGGGGTGGTGACCACCACCAGTTCGGCCTGAGGCAGTAGCCGGGCCAGGGCCATCTGCACGTCGCCGGTGCCGGGGGGCAGGTCGAGCAGCAGATAGTCGAGCGCGGGATCCCAGGCGACGTCCCGCAAGAACTGCTCCAGCGCCTTGGAGAGCATCAGGCCCCGCCACATGAGAGCCCGGTCCTCGTCGTCGAGGAGCAGCCCGGTGGAGACCAACTCCAGGCCCCAGGCTCGGAGTGGAGCGATCTTGCGATCGGGCCCTGCCTCGAGACGGGCACCGGTGACCCCCAGCATCCGCGGGATGGAGAACCCCCAGATGTCGGCGTCGAGCAGCCCTACCCGCTGCCCCGTCGCCGCCAGGGCCACCGCCAGGTTGACGCTGAGCGACGACTTCCCCACCCCGCCCTTGCCGCTGCCGACGGCGATCACCCGCGTCGTTGGGCTCACCATGGTCACGTCCGCCCGTTCCCGGGCCCGGCGACGAGCCACCCCCATGAGGGCAGCGCGCTGGGCGGCATCCATCGCCGCCACCCGCACCTCCACCCCGGCGATCCCCGGCAGACTGCTCACCCTCCGTTGCACGTCGCCCTCGATCTGGTCGCGCAGCGGACAGGCGGCGATGGTCAGCGCCAGATGAATGGTGGCCAGACCGTCTGCCAGATCGATGCGGCGCACCATGCCCAGTTCCACCACGTCGGCACCCAGCTCGGGGTCTATCACCCCGCGCAGCGCAGTCTCGACTTCGGCGACGGTG
>VGBK01000141.1 GCA_016870535.1 Actinomycetota bacterium
TGAGAACGCCCGCACCGCGGCCGCTGCCGAGGCCATGCAGAGGGGCGACGGGCCGCGGCTGGGAGCGTTGATGGTGCAGAGCCACCAGAGCCTGCGCGACGACTTCGAGGTGTCCGGGGAGACCCTCGACGCCATGGTGCAGGCCGCGCTGGCCGCCCCCGGGTGCCTCGGGGCGCGGATGACGGGCGCCGGCTTCGGGGGCTGCGCGGTGGCCCTGGTGGAGGCAGCCATGGCGGACGGCTTCATCGCTTCCGTGCTCGGGGCCTACCGCGCCGTCTCCGGAGGGGGACCGGCCGCGGCCTACCCGAGCCTTCCCGCTCCCGGGGTCACCTGCCGGGAACTGCTGTGACGATGCTCGTCGCGGGGTGGCCGGGTACGTCGGGGCAGCGGTGGTGGACCCCCGGCTGCGAAGCCGGCGGGTTCCGGTAGGTTCCCCCTCTGGTGGCGCCGGGGCAGGGCCGAGAGCGCCGGGTGGGGCTCGCACCATCGGCAGGGGCGTGCGGCCACCCGGGCGCACCCCATCGGCGAGGGTCATCCGCCGCCACCGGGGTGTCGGCGCGGGGCAGGGAAGACCATGGTGGGGCGGGGGCGCGCCTCCCCGGCCGCCTCGGGAGGGATGCGGCCGGTGCCGCACCGCCACTGCGCTGCTGCGCTCGCCGGGGAGCGGCGCACGGAACGTCAAGACCCGAGATGAACCCCGGCCCTCCGGCCCTGGGGCGGAGCCGCGGCCGGTCGGCTTCGGAATCGGGCACCGCCATCCGGATGGCCCGGCGCAGCTCGTGACCGGAGCGGATCGTGCCGGGGGCCGCCGGCGCGGGGAGCCCGGGGTCGACGGGCGCGACGACTCGTGGTGTCGGCCGGGCGCGAGGAGCGAGGCCGGGCGGCTTGAGGCCGTCGGAGCGCCGTTATTGTGATTCGGCCGTGACCGCCTCCTGGGCCTTCCTGGCCGAGCCGCCCTCTATCCCGGGCCTCGGGTTGCGCTCCTACCGCGGCGAGGAGGACCTGCCGGCGATGTGCCGGGTGAAGGCGGCGGCCGAGGCCGCCGACGGGGTGGACCAACTGAGCAGGCTGGAGGACTTCGTCGTCGCCTACCGGAACCTGCGGAACTGCGACCCCGCCACCGACGTGGTGCTGGCCGAGGTCGACGGCGAGGTAGTGGCCTATCAGCGGGTCACCTGGCGGGAGGAGTACACCGGGGCACGCCGCTACGAGCCCTTCTGCTTCGTGGTGCCCGAGGCGCGTCGCCGGGGGCTGGGCGCCGCCCTGCTGGCCCATGGCGAGGCCCGGCTGCGGCAGATCGCCGCAGCGCACCCCGACGGGGAAAAGACCTTCGAGGTCTCCTGCAGCGGCAGCGAAGCCGGGGCCGCCACCCTCTACGCCGCCGCCGGCTATCTCCCCGCTCTGCACGCCGCCGACATGCTGCGCCCCGACCTCGAGGGCATCCCCGACGCCCCGGTGCCGGCCGGCCTGGTAGTGCGCCCCCCTCGCGATGACGAGCTCCGCCGGGTGTGGGACGCCGAGGTGGAGGCCTTCGTCGATCATCTGGGAGCCGCCCCGCCCGGGGAGGAGGGATACCGGGAGATGCTCGAGTTCCCCGACCTGGACCCCTCGCTGTGGCGGGTCGCCTGGGACGGCGATGAAGTGGCCGGCCAGGTGCGCTCCTTCATCGTCGCCGCGGAGAACGAGGCCATGGGGCGCAGGCGGGGCTACACCGAGAACATCTCGGTACGGCAGCCCTACCGGCGCCGCGGTTTGGCTCGCAGCCTTCTCGTGCAGAGCCTGCACGCCCTCAAGGAGCGCGGCATGGAGGAGGCGGCCCTCAGTGTGCTCACCGAGAACCTGCACGGGGCCTTCCGGCTGTACGAGAGCGTGGGCTTCCGCGTGGTGCGCCGCTGGACCACTCTGCGCAAGCCTCTGGCCTGAGCCGGACGGCTACCCGGCGGGCGCGGCCCCGTTGCCGTCGAAAGGCACGAAGAGGGCCCACAGGGAAGCCTCGCCGAGTCCGGTGGTGCCGGCGTCGAGGGCGCCGACCTCGAAGGCCACCGTGTGCGCCCCGGCCGTGACCGCGATGCCGCCTCCGGAGGCGCAGTTCTCGCTGCCGTTGTCGGTGCCTCCGCTGGCCGTAGTGTCGTGAACCACGATGGATCGTCCCGTGCCGGCGACCTGGGCGCCGTCGAGCCTCAGGGCGCAGTTGAGGACGTCGCGGGTGACGCCCAGGACGTCCACCGACCCTTCCATTATCAGGAGGCCCGCAGCGGGGGCGACCACCTCCACCGTGAGCACATCCCCGTTGACGTTGGGAGCGTTGGCGGTGCGCGCCGCGGCCGCCCGCAGGAGATCGGCGGCGTGACGGCCGTCCAGGTAGTCGGCGTTGAGCCGGGAGATGCGCCGGCTGGTGTTCACCGCCAGGGGGGCGCTCCCCGGCTGGACCTGGAGGTCGAGAGCGGTGGCCCCGGCGGCCTGGTTGACGACACGCAGGCTGGTGGCCGGGCTGCCGCTCAGGGTGGTCCGGCTGTTGATGGTGTTGGTGCGGCCGAGGAGCAACGGGTCGCCGGCGACGGCGCCGAGGGCGGGCAGTGCTGCCGTCAGCAGCCCGCCGATCAGCGCCCCCGCCAGTGCGCTGCGGAAGTGGCCGCGACTCTCGTTGCCATGCATGGTGGGTGTCCTCCCCTTCGCCTGCGCGCAAAGGTACTCCTCAGCGCGGCAGGAGGAGGGGTGGCCGCCCGGGCCTGCCCGTGAGGGATCAGCCGGCGGCCGCCCCCGCCAGCAGGCGGGCGGCAACCGGTGAGACCTCGTGGAGGGCGGCGGTGAGGGCTGCGATGAGGTCCGGGGTGATGTCTCCCTTGCCCGAGTAGCCCGCCAGTTCCCGCTGCCAGCGGATGAACTCGGCGAGGAGGGCGGGATCGTCCACCAACAGGGCGGCCGCCGCGGCATCGAAGAGGGCTTCCAGTGCGGCGGTCACCCCGGGCCCTTCCCACCCGGCGGCGGCGGGCGCCGCCCCCAGGCCGGCGAGGGCTGCAGCCACCACCCGGCGGCGGCCGTCGGCCGGGAGGTCCCACTCGAGGCCGGGGGCGCGCGCCGTCACCGCCGCCTCGGCGGCCGCCGGATCGGGGCGCCAGGTGTTCAGGGTCGTCTCGATCTCCGTCGGGTGAGCCGCCCAGGCGTCGGCTCCCAGCGCTCGGGCGCGGCCGCCGTCGGGCCCGAAGGCGGCGCCGCCGGCCAGCACCGGTATTCCCGAGGCGTGCGCCTCCCGGACCGCCGCCCGGGCTCCCGGGAGGGCGGCCGCCACCGTGCCCGACAGCAGCAGGGCTGCCGGGCGTTGGGCGCGCAGGAAGCCTCCCAGGTCGACGGCCGGGTAGCCCGGGCCGAGGAAGGCGGCCCGCCGGCCCCGGTAGACCAGGTAGGCCCAGATCATTCGGGCGGGAAGGGAGTGAGCTTCCCCCTCCGGGCAGGCCACTACCAGGCGGGGTGCGTCGGGGGGGAGGTCGAAGGACCCGGCGAGGAGCGAGACCACCGTCTCCAGGGTGGAGGTCACCAGGTGTTCCTCGGAGATGCTCAAGTCCCCCTCGTGCCAGCGCCGCCCCACCTCTCCTTCCAGGGGAGCCAGGATCTCGAAGAGGATCTCCTCGAAGGACACGCCCTCGCCCAGCAGACCGGAGAGGAAGTGGTAGGCCGCTCCAGCGTCGCCGTCCAGGGCGGCGGCCAGCACCGCCAGGCGCGCCGATGCCCGGCCGTCGGCGGTGAGGTCGTCGGCGGCTGCCGGCCGGTCTGCGCTCATCATTCGTCCTTGCGGGGCGGCCGCCGGGCAGAGTAGTGCCCGGGACGGCGGGCCGTTGCGGCCGGGCGCCGGCACCGCCCCTCTCCCGTCGAAGGGGACGAAGAGAGCCCCAGGGGAGGCCGCCCCGAGGCCGGTGGTGGGACGACCCACGGCGGCGCTCTCCAGGGTCGCCTCGAACCTCCCGGCCTCCGGCGCCGGGAACGGGCGGCTCCGGGGGCGGTGTCCCCCCCGTCGGCTACGCTGCCGGAATGGCGACTGCTGCTGCTTCTCCCTCCCCGTCCGAACGCCTCCACGAGGTGCTGGCCCTCTGTGCCCCGTATGTGGCCGGAGCCTTCAACCTGTCCCAGCGCGGCGGCCCCGAGCACACGGTGGTGGTCAAGGGGCGCTCGGCCACCCACATCCGCAAGCTGGCGCGCCGGGTGGGCGACCTGATGGGGGTACGTCCCGAGGGTGAGGCTCCCGACGGCAGCGAGCCGTGGCTGGTGGTCGACGGCGGCGACGTGGTGACGCACCTGCTCACCGACGCCGCCCTGCAGCGCTACGGCCTGGTGGAGTGGTTCGCCTCGGAGGCGCAGGCGCCCGCTGATGTGTTCGTGCTGGCGATGCTCGAACGTCTGCAGGATGTGCAGCAAGGGCGGCGCAGCGCCTGAGCCGGGGCCTGCCGGGCTCAGGCGTGCAGTTCGAGCACGTCGCCGTCTTCCAGACGATGGTCCCGCCCCACCTGGAGGCCTTCGGCGCCGCGACGGTTCCACAGGCGGGCGTGCTTCAGGCTCCCCGCCACCTCCTTGTGGATCATGGCGGCAACGTCGTGCACCGTCTGCCCGCGTCGCAGGGTGTAGGGCCGGCTGTAGTCGGCGGGACGATGGGGGACCTTGGTGTAGACCCGGACCACCCCGAGGGAGGCGAAGAGCCAGGGTCCGAGGCCGTCGAGCCCCTCCCCGGTGGCGACGGAGGCGGAGAGGGCCGGGTAGTCGAGGCCGGACAGCTCGCGGAACGCGGCCAGCTCGCCGGCCAGGTTGGCACTGCGGTCGGCCCCGGCGGCGACGAGGGCCGCGGGCAACCGG
>VGBK01000142.1 GCA_016870535.1 Actinomycetota bacterium
TCCGGCGCCAGAGACTCCACCGCCCGGCGCACCTCGGGGTCGTGCGGCGGGAACTCCAGGGGATCCACCAGGGCCCGGAAGTGGAGGCCCGACCCGCCCACGATCAGCGCCGGCACCCCCCGGGCCGCCAGGTCGGCGAGCACCCGGCGCCCGGCGCGCTGGAACTCGGCCACGGTGAAGGCTTCCCCCGGGTCGGCCAGGTCGATCAGGTGGTGAGGCACCCGCCTCTGCTGAGCGGGACTGGGCTTGGCCGTGCCCAGGTCCATGCCCCGGTACACCTGCATCGAATCCACCGAGACGATCTCCGCCCCCACCGCCTCGGCCACGGCCAGAGCCGCCTCGCTCTTGCCGGAGGCGGTGGGCCCCAGCAGGGCGGCGACGGGCCTCAGGGAACCGGCCTTCCCATCAGGTGGCTGGGGGCGGCCCGCACGAGGCGCGCCTGCAGGAACGTCCCCGGGGGGAACACCCCGGGGAGGTGGACCACCTTGTTGGTGCGGGTACGCGCCGTAGCCATCGCCGGGTCCTTGCGGCTCGGCCCCTCGGTCAGCACCTCGACCTCCCGGCCCACCAGAGCCCGGTTGCCGGCCAGCGACGACCGCTGCTGCAGGTCGGCCAGGCGGGCGAAGCGCTCGGCGGCCACCGCCGGATCCACCTGCCCCTCCAGGCTCGCCGCCGGCGTCCCCGGACGGGGCGAGAAGATGAAGGTGTAGGCGCCGTCGAAGGCCGCCTCCTCCATGACCTCGAGGGTGGCACGGAAGTCGCCTTCGGTCTCACCGGGGAAGCCCACGATGATGTCGGTGGTGACCGCCAGGCCGGGGACCGCGGCCCGCATCATGGCCAGGCGCTGCAAGAAGCGGGCCGGGGTGTACCCCCGCTGCATCGCCCGCAGCACGCGGGCGCTGCCCGACTGCAGCGGCAGGTGGAGGTGCTCGCACACCGCCGGCGTCTCGGCCATGGCCCGGGCGACATCCTCCCGGATGTCCTTGGGATGCGGACTGGTGAAGCGCACCCGCCGGATGCCGGGCACCTCGCCCACCCGGCGCAGCAGGTCGGCGAAAACCGGGCGGCGCCGGCCGTCCACGCCCAGATCGCGCCCGTAGGAGTTGACATTCTGGCCGAGCAGAGTGACCTCGACCACCCCGTCGGCGGCCAGACGCCGCACCTCTTCGATGATCTCCCCGGGTCGGCGGCTCACCTCGGGGCCGCGCACCAGGGGCACGATGCAGAAGGTGCACGAGTTGTCACAGCCCACGGTGATGGTCACCCAGGCGGAGTGGGCCAGTTCTCGCCGGGCGGGGAGGTCGGCGGCGAAGCCCTCCTCCGCCGGGGCGCTCTCGCAGATCTCGGTGACCGGCCCCCACTCGTCGGCGTGATCGAGGAGGTCGAGGACTCGATGCAGGTTGTGGGTGCCGAAAACCACGTCCACCCAGGGCGCTCGCTCCTGCACCTGGTCGCGGTCCTTCTGGGCCAGGCACCCACCCACCACGATGCGCAGGCCGGGACGGCGCTTCTTGGCCGCCTTCAGGTGCCCGAGCGTGCCGTACAGGCGGTCGTCGGCGTTCTCGCGGATGCAGCAGGTGTTCAGGAACACCACATCGGCCTCATCGAGCACGGCCGCCGGGATCATCCCGTCGGAGGCCAGCAGCCCGGCCACCCGTTCGCTGTCGTGCTCGTTCATCTGGCACCCGAAGGTGCGCACCAGGTAGCGAAGCCCCGCCCGGGCGGGTACCCGCCCCGGCCGGCGGGCGGGCGGGGCCAGGTGCAGGCTCATCGGGCGTAGTCGACGGCGCGCAACTCGCGGATCACGGTGACCTGGATCTGGCCCGGGTACTGCAGGTCTTCCTCGAGGCGCCGCGAGATGCGGCGGGCCAGGTCGCCGGCGCCCAGGTCGTCGATCTCGCCGGGGTCTACCACCACCCGGACCTCGCGGCCGGCTTGCATGGCGTAGACCTTCTCCACCCCGGCAAAGCCTCCGGCGATCTCTTCGATGCGCTCCAGGCGATGCACGTACGACTCCACCGCCTCGCGGCGCGCCCCCGGGCGCGCCGCCGAGACGCCGTCGGCCGCCTGGACGATGACCGCCATCAGGGTGCGCGGCTCGACCTCGTTGTGGTGCGCCTCGATGGCGTGCACCACCGCCGGGTCCTCGCCGAAGCGCCGGGCGATCTCGGCGCCCACCATGGCGTGCGACCCGGCCAGTTCGTGACTCACTGCCTTGCCGATGTCGTGCAGGAAGGCGGCGCGGCGCACCGGAGATGCATCGACCCCGACCTCGGCGGCCAGCATGCCGGCCACCTTGGCCGCCTCCACCAGGTGGTTGAGCACGTTCTGCCCGTAGGAGAGGCGGTACTTGAGACGCCCCACCAGGTTGATCAGTTCGGGGTGCAGGCGGGTGATGCCCACCTCCAGCATGGCCCACTCCCCGGCATCCCGCACGCTCTGCTCCACCTCGGCCAGCGCCTTCTCGTAGGCGTCCTCGATGGAGGCCGGGTGAATGCGCCCGTCGGCCACCAGGCGCTCGAGGGCGAGTCGGGCCACCTCGCGGCGCACCGGGTCGAAAGCGGAGAGGGCCACCGCCTCCGGGGTGTCGTCGACGATGATGTTCACCCCCGTGGTGGCCTCGAAGGCGCGTATGTTCCGCCCGTCCCGGCCGATGATCCGGCCCTTCATGTCCTCGGAGGGGAGCGGCACCACCGACACCGTGGTCTCGGCAACCACCTCGGAGGCGAGACGCTGGATGGAGGCGGTGAGGATGCGGCGGGCGCGCCGGTCGGCCTCCTCCCGCGCCTTCATCTCGAGGTCGCGCAGCAGGACCATGGCGTCGCGCCGCCCCTCATCCTCGACCCGGCGCAGCAACTGCTCCTTGGCCGCCCGCGCGTCGAACCCGGCCACCTGCTCCAACTCGAGACGGGCCTGCTCGCGCACTCGCTCGGCTTCGAGCCGAACATCCCCGGCCTCGCGTTCACGCTGCAGCAGCAGGGTCTCGCGCTGCGCCAGATTGGCAGCGCGCTGCTCCAGGGTGGCTTCGCGCTGCTCCAGGCGCTGTTCCTGTGCGCCCATCTCGAGGCGCCGGTGCTCGAGGGCAGCGTCTTCCCGTTGCCGGTAGGCCTCCGCCCGGGCCCGGCCCTCCTCGTCGGCCCGGGCCAGCGTCTCGTGAGCCCGGCGCCGCGCCTCGGCGACCACGTCCTCGGCGGCGCCGGCGGCACGGCCCTGGCGGCGCCCCTGCAGGGCCCGCCCTACCCACAGGCCGACCGCAAGGGCCAGGAAGGCGGCGCCCGCCGCCACCGCTGCGGTCATCATGTCCCCTCCTTGGGGGCCCGGAAAACACGGCGTCGAGCCCGCCGGGGCTCGACGCACACACAACCACGCTGCGTCGGTCTGCCTCGCCTGTTCGACGACCTCCTCGGGTTTCCGGGCCCGGTCTCTGACAATCTGGTTTTGTCCTGGGCAAAGGCCCAGTTGTGTGCGCGTTGTGACGGCATGGTACCCGTTCCCCGGCCCAAGCCGCGGCGCCCCCACCGCCCCCGGGGGCGGCTCCCCGCCGGATCAGTCGCCCACGGCGTCGTCGCCCTCGCCGCTCGCCGGCACCGCCGCCGAACGCGAGACGCGGCGCTTCGGGGGCTCTTCGGCCTCGGCTGCAGCCCCTCCCAGGCCGACTGCGGCCAGGACCCGCGCCTGCAGTTGCATGGCCACCTCGGGGTTCTCCCGCAGGAACCGCTTGGCGTTCTCTCGGCCCTGGCCCAACTGGTCGCCGTCGTAGGTGTACCAGGCGCCGCTCTTGCGGACGACGTCGTACTCGACCGCCACGTCGAGCAGGCTCCCCTCGCGGGAGATGCCCCCGCCGAACATGACGTCGAACTCCGCCTGGCGGAACGGTGGGGCCACCTTGTTCTTGACCACCTTGACCCGCACCCGGTTGCCGATGGCCTCGTTGCCTTCCTTGATGGACTCGATACGGCGGATGTCGAGGCGGGTGCTGGCGTAGAACTTCAGTGCCCGGCCCCCCGGCGTGGTCTCGGGGCTGCCGAACATGACCCCGATCTTCTCCCGCATCTGGTTGATGAAGATGGCCGTGGTGTTGGAGCGGCTGATGGTGCCGGCCAGTTTGCGCAGCGCCTGCGACATGAGCCGGGCCTGCAGCCCCACGTGGATGTCGCCCATCTCGCCTTCGATCTCGGCCCGCGGCACCAGGGCGGCCACCGAGTCGATCACCACCACGTCGAGGGAGCCCGAGCGAATCAGCAGGTCGGTGATCTCGAGGGCCTGCTCGCCGGTGTCGGGTTGGGAGATGAGCAGTTCGTCGATGTCCACCCCCAGGGCCCGGGCGTACACCGGGTCGAGGGCGTGCTCGGCATCGATGAAGGCTCCGATGCCGCCGTTGCGCTGGGCCTCGGCGATGATGTGCAGGGCCAGGGTCGTCTTGCCGCTGCTCTCCGGGCCGAAGATCTCGACGATGCGCCCGCGCGGGACGCCGCCGATGCCCAGGGCCAGGTCGAGCGCCAGGGCCCCGGTGGAGATGGCGGCGATCGGCTGGATCTGGTCGGACCCCAGCTTCATGATGGCGCCCTTGCCGAACTGCCGCTCGATCTGGGTGATGGCCACGTCGAGGGACTTGTCCCGTTCCACTGGCGCTCCTTCTGCGTTTGGTTACGGCCCGACGATACGGGGAGGGTGTGACATTTGCGGGGCAGAACTACAACGCTGTGATCTTACCCCTCCCCAGGCCTCCAGGCTAGTAGAA
>VGBK01000143.1 GCA_016870535.1 Actinomycetota bacterium
CCGCAACTGCCCGCCGCTTGGCCTGTGACGCCACCATCAGCCGGGTGCTCTTGGACCCCGACTCGGTGCCCATAGACATGGGACGGGCCACCCGGGTCATCCCCCCCACCCTCCGCCGAGCCCTGGAACTACGGGACCGGGGCTGCGTCCATCCCGGCTGCCGCATCCCACCCCAATGGTGCGACGCCCATCACATCACCCACTGGGCCCAGGGCGGGGAAACCACCCTGGCCAACCTGCGACTCCTCTGCCGACAACATCACACCCTCGCCCACCAGAGAGACCCCTGCCACCGGCGCGAGTAGGAGTGGACGACCGGGCGCAGCAGATCGGCTCGGTCAGGCGAGCACCGTTTCGGCGAGTTTGCCCCAGAACGCCTCTTCCCGGTCGGCGATCTCCGGCAGCCGCGCGGTGGCCTCGTCGAGGAGGTCCGCCGGGTCCTCAGCCGCCGCGGCTCTGGTGAAACCCACGGCAACTTCCTCCCACAAGTCCCCAACGGCTACCAGGTCGGGGGCGAGTCCCGCCAGGCGCAGCTCCGGCACGATCGACGCTGCTTCCAACAGGAAGCGGGCATACATGTAGCGGAAGATCCCGCCCCCGGTGCCTCCCCGGGCATCGATGAACATGGCCACGTTGGCGCAGGTTCGGCGCAGCGCCGGCGGATCGAGCAGCTTCGGCCACTTCAGGGTCTCCGCCCGCGCCTTGCGAATGCCCTTGACACCGAGGTTGGCGATGGGGGGCTCCAGCATGCCCCGGCAGACCTCGGCGATGGCCTCCCGCGTCTCCTCCGGCGTCGGCGGGCGGGCGGACGAGAAGTCGAACGTGAACCACTTGTGCAGGGGCGGGAAGGGCTTGAAGGCCGAACCCCGCGCCTGCTCGAGCGTGTCCCAGTCGACCGGGTGCAGTTCGGCATCCCGGTCGGCGAGGAGCACGGTCTGGGAGGCCGGGTCGCAGCCGGCCACGACTACCACGTGAGCGCCGAAGTGGTAGCCCTCGGGCAGGTCGAAGTAGGGCAGGAACCCCATGTCGAGGTAGACCATCACCGGTTCCCCGGCTTCGAGCGAAGCGCGCAACGCGTCTTGGGCCCTGCGGGCGCTGCCGGTGGTGTGGGCCTCGACCACTACCCCCGTGCGCCGCCCGGCGGTGATCTCCAGGCCCTCTTCGCCAGGCCGGGCGACGTTGGCCCGGCCCCCGAAGAACGGGTCCATGTCCCCGATGTGGAAGTAGACGAACCCCAGGCCCCGGCCCAGGCCGAGGAGCAAGTCCTCGGAGATGCCATACCCGTGGTACTCGTAGATGTGCCGTAGCGATCCGGTCACGCAGTGGTGGGTCGGGAACGCAGCGAAGCCGGGGAAGGAAGCCGGGCCGTACCCGGTCCGGGGCGCCATGGGGTCACGCCCTGTCCACGGGGAAGCGGATCTCGGTCACGGGAGGGCCCGGGTCCTGGGGAGAGGTGAGGTAGATCTCCTGCGGAGGACCGCTCACCCGGTAGCCGTGCTGGCCGACCCACTCCGCCAGCGCTTGGTAGGCCTCACCGATGGTTTCGTACGGCCCCACGTGGACGAGGACCGCCACCTCGCCCGCGGGCACGCTGCACATCTCCAGCCGCCGGCCGCCCGGAGTCATCACGGGTCCGGTGACCCCCGCGGGGACGGGGCAGACCATCTCGACGTCGATGGACTCCGGAGTGAACTCCGGGTCGTGGTAGATGGTGAGCGGAGGGCCGGCCGGGGCGAGGCCGGCCATGCCGAGGCCGGCGAAGCCATCCCCGATGAACTCCCCGATCGCCGCCGTGCCGGCAACCTTCTCTCGCATACCCAGACCGCGCACCTCGGAGACGGCCTTCACCACCACTTCCTGCTCCGGCATCTTGCCCTCCTTCTCGATCAGTCGGAGGCGGGCCTCTACCCGCTCCAGGCGTTCCTGCTCTTCGGCCACTCGCCGCGTCGCCTCGGCCCGCTTCAGCCGCAGCATGCCGCGCAGTTCCTCCCGGCTGAGGCCCTCGGCGAGCACCGCCCTCACTTCCTCCAGGGTCAGGCCCAGGTCCTTCAGAGCGACGATGCGGTTGACCAGGCGGAGTTGCGCCGCGTCGTAGTAGCGGTAACCCGAAGCGGGCTCGACGGCCGCCGGCTCCAGCAGGCCCAGGTCGGCGTAGTAGCGCAGCGCCGACACGGGCACCCGACAGAGCCGAGAGAAGTCGCCGATCTTGAACAAGGCCGCCTCCTTGACCCCGGGTCACTCCCGGGCCGCTGGTCAGTCTGCACCTTCGAGCGGCTAGAGAGTCAAGCCGGATTCTGGTCGCCCGGCAGGTGCAGTGGCCCCCGGCTACCCTGGCCGCGGGCAGCAGCCGCGCCCGTCCTCATCCCGACGCCGGAGGCGCCATGTCGAAGTGGAAGGACCGGATCGGCGGCAAGCCGCTCCACCCGGAGAGCCTGATGATGTCCTACGGCTACAAGCCGGAGTGGTCCGAAGGCGCCGCCAAGAGCCCCATCTTCCAGACCTCGACCTTCGTGTTCCCCGATGCCGAGGCGGGCGCCGCCTTCTTCGAGATCGCCACCGGCAAGCGGGATCCCGGCGCCGGCGAGCCGCGCGGGCTGATCTACTCCCGGCTGAACAACCCCGACGTCGAGATCGCCGAAGACCGGCTCGCCCTCTGGGACGGCGCCGAGGACTGCGCCCTGTTCGGCTCGGGCATGGCGGCCATCGCCACCACCTTGCTCGCCTACCTCCGGCCCGGCGATGTCGTCGCCGTCAGTCATCCCCTGTACGGCGGGACGCACCACCTCACCGAGTCGGTGCTGCCGCAGTTCGGCATCCGCCCGGTGACCTTCGGCTGCGCCTGCCCTGAGGAGGAGATCGAGGCCCGCCTCGCCGCCGCCGGGGGGCGGCTGGGGATGGTGCTCGTCGAGACCCCGGCGAACCCCACCAACGACCTCATCGACATCGCCTGCTGCGCCCGCATCGCCGCTCGTCACTCCACGCCGGAGCACAAGGTGCTGCTGGCGGTGGACAACACTTTCCTGGGGCCGCTCTTCCAGCGCCCCCTGGACCACGGCGCCGACCTGGTCCTGTACTCCGCCACCAAGTACATCGGCGGGCACAGCGACCTCATCGCCGGGGCGGTCCTGGGGCCGGCCTCTCTGGTGGAACCGATCCGCAAGTTCCGCACCCTGCTCGGCACCCAGACCGACCCCTACACCGCCTGGCTGCTCATGCGGAGCCTGGAGACCCTGAAGGTGCGCATGGAACGCCAGGCCGCCAGCGCCGGGGTGGTGGCCGACTACCTGGCGGCCCATCCCAAGGTCGAGCGAGTGAACTACCTGGGGCGCCTCTCGGAGGGAAGCCCGCAGCACGACCTCTACCGGCGCCAATGCCTGGGCTCGGGGGCCATGATCTCCTTCGAGGTGAAGGGCGGAGTCGAAGGGGCCTATCGCCTCCTCAACGCCCTGCAACTGGTCAAGCTGGCGGTGAGCCTGGGGAGCACCGAGTCGCTGGCCGAGCATCCGGCGACCATGACCCACTCCGAAGCCACCGCGGAGGAGAACCTCGCCGCCGGGGTCACCCCGGGCCTGGTGCGGCTCTCCGTGGGCCTGGAGCACCCCGACGACCTGATCCTCGACCTGGGGCAGGCTCTGGAGAAGGCTTAGGGGGCTAGCGGATAGGCGGTGGGCTTCGCCCGCTGCCTGGTCTGTTCCGCCCGAAGAAGCTGCGCCTTCGGGCGGGGGCCCGGCGGATGGGGCTCGCTCCGCTCGCCCAATCCGCGCGGCCCCTTAGGGGGCGCCGCGGGAGCAGGGCCGCCCGGGTCGCCGCCCGGGAGAAGCGCCGCCCTCGCCATGGCCGATGCGCCTACGCCGCCCCGCCCCCTACCCTGCTCCGCCATGCGCCTGCCCGCCGCCCTCGCCCTGGCTCTCCCGGCCCTGATCGCCGTCTCCTGCTCCGGCTCACCGGGTGCCGATGCTTCGCTCCCGGTCTTCGACACCGCGCCGTCCACCACCGCGGCGCCGCCCGCTTCGGACCTCCCGGCCACCACCACCGCCCCCACCACCACCGGCCCGGGCACCGCCCCCACCACCACCGACGCGGCCCCGACGACCACCACCACCCTCCCGGCCGATGACTTCCGTCCCGCCCTGGTGACCGTGGCTTCCGGTTTCAACCAGCCGCTGTTCGCCACCGCTCCCGCCGGCGACGACCGCCTGTTCGTGGTGGAGCAGGACGGACGCATCCAGGTGCTCCGCCGCGGCGAGCGCCTGGGGGTCTTCCTCGACCTCTCCACCCTGGTCTCCCTCGGCGGCGAGCGAGGCCTGCTCGGCCTGGCCTTCCACCCCGACTACCCCGCCGACCCCCGCTTCTACGTGAACTACACCGACCGGACGGGGGCCACCGTCCTGGCCGAGTACCGGGTGTCCGGCGACCCCGAGCGCGCCGACCCGGCGACGGCCCGCATCCTCCTCACCGTCTCCCAGCCCTACCGCAACCACAACGGGGGCATGATCGCCTTCGGCCCCGACGGCTACCTCTACGTCGCCCTGGGCGACGGCGGGGGCTCCGGCGATCCCCTGGGGACCGGCCAGGATCCCGCCTCCCTGCTCGGCTCCATCCTGCGCCTCTCCCCCGACGGCGACCCCTACACCGTGCCTCCCAACCACTGGGTGGACGCGGGAGGCGCCGCCGAGGTCTGGGCCAAGGGCTTG
>VGBK01000144.1 GCA_016870535.1 Actinomycetota bacterium
CAGAGGCGGCCCAGCCGGCGCCGGCGTCGGGCTCGGGGTTCAGGTCTTCCAGTCGGCGGCGGTCGTCGCTCATGTCAATCCTCTCCGGCCTCGGTGATCCCGGCTTCGGCCATCGACCGGCGCAGCCGCCGCCGGGCCCGGCCCAGCCGCATGCGATAGGCGGCGGCACTGGTGCCCAGGACCGCAGCGGCCTCGCTGCCCGACAGGCCCTCCCAGGCGGAGAGGAGCAGGACCTCGCGCTCGGTGTCGTCGAGGCCGGCCAGCACCTCCCGGGCGGCCGCCGTCAGCGTGGCGTCGGCCGGATCCGCCGGCGCCCCGTTCAGCGCCGCCCGGGCCCGCAGGCGGTCCCAGCGGTCGTCGGCCCGGCAGCGCTCGGCGATCACCCGGCGGGCCACCCCCAGCAGCCAGGGCAGGTCCCGGTGCGGGCGGCGGTCGCGGTGGCGCCAGGCGACCACGAAGGTGTCGGCCACCACGTCCTCGGCCCGCTCCCGCCCGACCCGGCGGGCGGCGTAGGCGTAGACGGAACCGGCGTGCCGGGCCCAGAGGCGGCGGAGCCAATCGTGATCGTCGGTCATCGGCGGATCCTCACCCCGTATGTGGCCGGCAACCCGAGCGATGTAACGGTAGGCCGGCGCCCGCCGCGTCTCCTCAGCCGCCCGGGTCGATCGGCGCCCAAACGGCGGTGCCGGGGTGGAATTGGCTCCAGGCGAACCAGAAGGCCTGGTGCGAAGCCAGGAGCGCCCCGTCGAGCGCCGCGGCGCCGAGGCCGGCGCCGTCGGTGGTGACCCGCACTCCCGCCATCTCCACGGGCCGCCCGGCGGCGAGTTCGTCGGCCGCCTGCTGCACCGGGAAGGCCAGGGCCGTCCCGTCGGGGGCCAGCACCCCGAGGACCATCTGCTGCACCGGCAGCCGGGGATCCACGGCGCCCACCGGAAAGATGGGCCCCTGGTCGTCGCGGCCCTGCAGCGGGTCGTCGGCGTAGACCTTGTTGATGCCCCCGTCGCGAGCCACGATGGTGGTGCCGGGGTGCGCCGCCTTCCAGTCCCCCCAGGTGCTGGTGCGCACGGAGATCATCTCGAGTTCGAGACCGGCGTCCTGCAGGGAGCCCGAGATTGCCCGGCCGGTGAAGGTGTCGAACATCGAGTAGGTGTGGAAGTCGAACATCACCTTGTTGGACCGGGAGAGGAGCCCCGAAGTGCGCAGTTCCAGCGGCTCGAACCCCGGCGGGACGGCATCGGTCAGGTAGGCCTGGGCGGAGGCGCACAGGGTGCAGTAGACAACCCCGACCCTGCGGCCTCCCAGGGTGTCGTTGACCAATTCGTGGAACTCCATGATGTGCTTGGGGTAGGCGCGGGCCTCGCCGCCGATCACCACTCCGAATACGAGACGATCGTCCGGGTACCAGTCGCGGCCGGCCGCGTCGGTGACTGCTGGGCCATCGAGGGCGGGGATGCATCCCTCCGGGCACGGGAAGCGCACGGCGTCGAGGGGCCGGCCGTCGACGAAGACCCCGCCCCAACTGATGAGGCGCCAGTCGACGTCGGCATCCTCATCGGCGAAGAAGGGGGCCCAACCCGGCTCGGCGAACTCGAAGAGCAGCCGCTTCCAGTGCAGGTATCCCGGCGGGGCGGGCAGGTCCCACCCGATGAGCCAGTTGGTGATGAGCAGCCAGGAGGCCCAGGGGTCCACCGGGACCTCGGTACCCGTCAGCCGCTCGAAGGCCGCCACTGCGGCGTCCACGACGTGCCCGCGATGCACGAAGCGGAGCAGGTCGGAGAGCAGCCAGGCCGCTCGGGGGTCGCCGGACTCCCCCACGCGGCCGATGGCCGCAGTGTCCACCGTGTTGCCCAGGTCCCCGAAGATAAGGTCGAGGTCGTCGGCGAGTTCCGGCGCCAGCGGCCCCTCGGGGATGTCCGGTGCCGGGGGGATGGTGACTCCCAGGGCGTCCTGCAGGATCGGCGTGCCTTCACCGCCGCAGGAGGTGGCCATCACGACGGCGGCGCAGAACAGGGCGGCCAGGCCGGGGCGCCGGCGGGGACCGCCGGCAAAGCGGGTCCTTCGCAGTGCAGGAGGTGCCGGGCGCATGCCGGGAAGGTAGGGGTGAGGGCACCGCTACATTCGCCCTAGGGCCGCCACCGGTAGGAGATTCCCGCATGACCGTCATCACCTGCCCCCGCTGTGCGGCGGAGGTCCCCGATCCAGCAGCCCGCTGTCCCCGGTGTGGGGCGGCCACTTCGGAAGGCCGGCCTCGCCGCCGGGGCCGGGCTGCCGGGCTCGTGTTCGCCTTCGTCCTTCTGGCCGCAACCGGCGTGGCCGCCTTCTTCCTCATCCGGGATGATCTCTCGGCGCCCGCTCCCACCACCCTGGAGCCCGCCGCCCAGTTCCAGGCCCGGGTGCAGTCGACGTGCGACCAGGTGACCGCCGACCCGGATGCGGCGGAAACCGCGGCGGTCCGTCTCCTGAGCGACAGTGCGCTGCTCGGGTACGGACCCGGTGAGACCGCCCTGAGACTGGCCGAGCTGCGCCCGGCAGTAGCCATGCTGGTAGGGAGCTGGTAGCGGCGGAGGACTGCTGGCCGTTCGTGTGGCACGCCCGGAGGGACTCGAACCCCCAACCTTCTGGTCCGTAGCCAGACGCTCTGTCCAATTGAGCTACGGGCGCTCGACGACCCATAAGGTAGTCCGCCTCCGGGCCCAGGGCGAGCCCGCAGCCGGCCGCTGCTCGATAGGCTGCCCGGGACGCCCGAGGGAAGGACCGTCGTGAACCCGGAACTCGCCGCCCTGGCCGACCGCTACTGGGACCTCCTCATGGAGGCCGGGCCCACCAGCGCCACCCTGCTGGGGGACCACCGCTTCGACGACCGCCTCGAGGACCCCTCCCGGGAGGAGGAGGACCGCCTGATCGCCGCCCTGGACGCCGTGGTGGCCCAGGCGGAGGCCATCGACCCGGGCTCCCTGGACGCCGACGAGGTAGTCACCCGGGAAGCCCTGCGGTTCGAAGCCGGCTCCCAGGCCGAGCACTTCCGCTCCCGTTACGCCGAGTTCCTGGTCGATCCGATGATCGGCCCCCACATCGAACTACTCACCTACGTCCCCCAGTTGACCCCGGTGACCTCCGGGCACGCCGCCGCCTTCGTGGCGAAGGCCTCCAAGGTGGGCGCAGCCTTCGACGCCGCCGTGGACAGACTGCGGGAAGGGGTGGCCGGCGGGCGCACCCCGCCCCGGGCGGCGGTGGAGAAGGTGCTGGGCCAACTAGACGCCTACCTCGCCTCTCCGGTGGAGAAGGACCCCTTCCTGTCCATCCAGCCTGCGGCCGACATGAGCCCCGACGACGTGGCCACATGGCGTGCCGACATGCAACGGCAGGTTGAGGACGTGGTCCGCCCCGCTTTCGCCCGCTACCGCGCCGCCATCGCCGGCGAAGTCCTGCCGGTCGCCCGCCCGCAGGAGAAGTCGGGCATCTGCTGGCTGGCCGACGGCGAGGAGGTCTACCGCCGGGCGGTGCGCCGCTACACCTCGCTGGACCTGGACCCCGGCGAGGTGCACCAGATCGGGCTCGACGGCATCGCCGCGCTGGAGGACGAGTACTGCGACCTCGGCGGCAGAGTGTTGGGCACCACCGACCTGGCCGAGATCTACCGGCGGCTGCGGGAAGACCCGGCCCTCCGCTTCGAGAACGCCGCCCAGGTGAAGGCCCAGGCCGAGGCGTCGCTGGCCCGAGCCGACGCCGCCACCCCGGAGTGGTTCGGGGTGCTGCCCCGGACGCCCTGCATCCTGGCCGAGGTGCCCGAGGTGGGCGCCGAGGACGCCCCCCTGGCCTTCTACCTGCCCCCGGCGGCCGACGGCTCCCGTCCGGGCATGTTCTTCGTGAACACCACCCAGCCCACCACCCGCACCCGTTACGAGTCGGAGGCGCTGGCCTTCCACGAGGGGGTGCCCGGCCACCACTTCCAGTTGGCGCTGGCGCAGGAGATGGAGAGCCTGCCCGCCTTCCGGCGGCACGCCCTGGCCACGGCGTATGTGGAAGGCTGGGCCCTGTACTGCGAGCGCCTGGCCGACGAGATGGGCCTGTACTCCGGCGACCTGGAGCGCATGGGGATGCTGTCGTTCGACTCGTGGCGCTACGGCCGCCTGGTGGTGGACACCGGGATCCACGCCCTGGGCTGGAGCCGGCAGCAGGCCATCGACTACCTGGCGGCCAACTCGCCGCAGGCCCCGAACAACATCCAGAACGAGGTGGACCGCTACATCGGCTGGCCCGGCCAGGCCCTGGCCTACAAGATCGGGCAGATCGAGATCCTCCGCCTGCGCGCCGAGGCGCGCCGGATGCTGGGGCCGGCCTTCGACATCAAGGGGTTCCACGACACCGTACTCACCTGCGGTCCCGTGCCGCTGGGGGTGCTGGGCGACCTGGTGCGGAAGTGGGCCGCGGGGTGAGCGGCGTGTCCCTCCCCTCTGGCGGAGGCGCACTTCTCCCCCTCCCGCCCCAGCGGGAGGGGGTTGGGGGGAGGGAAGCGAAGAGCGCGACTCAGGTCCGCCTGTTCCGCTTCCCCCTCCGGCCCTACGGGCCACCTCCCCCGTCCCCACGGGGGAGGAGAGGTTGGCTCCCCCTCCCGCCCCAGCGGCAGGGGGCTGGGGGGAGGGAAGCAAAGAGCGCGACTCACGCCTGCTTGCTGTGC
>VGBK01000145.1 GCA_016870535.1 Actinomycetota bacterium
CTTCTCCGCCTTGTCGATGACCGCCACCCGCTCGGGGCGGCCGGCGGCGGTGAGCCGCCGCTGCAGCCTGATGGCGGTCGACAGCCCTGCCGGCCCGGCGCCGACGATGAGGACGTCCACCCGGTTGACCGCGGTCATCGTGACACCTCCCCGGCCCGCAGAGCCTCGGTGAGTTGCGGGATGCTCTCCTCCAGGTTCCCCACCACGCCTAAGTCGGCGACGTTGAAGATCGGCGCCTTCGGGTCCTTGTTGACGGCCACCACGATGTCGGAGCTCTGCATGCCGGTGAGGTGCTGCACCGCCCCCGACACGCCCACGGCCACGTAGACCCGCGGCTTCACCGTCTGGCCGGTCTGCCCCACCTGGTGCCCGCGGTCGATCATGCCGCGCTCCACAGCGGCCCGCGAGGCGCCCACCATGCTCTCCACCCCCAGGAAGCGGCCCATTGCGGCGGCGAGCGGCCGGATGTAGGCGTCGTAGTTCTCCTTGGTGCGCAGCCCTCCACCGCCGGTGACGATCACCCCGGCGTCGGACAGTTGCGCGGTGGCCTGCACCGGCTCGAAGGAGACCAGCCGCAACCCGGAGCGCCCCTCGGGCGACGCCGGGGTGTGCTCGATCACCTCTCCCCGCCGGGAGTCGTCCCGCGGCAGGGCTTGCAGCACTCCCGGGCGGGCGGTGGACATCTGGATGTCGGCGTTCTGGGTGATGATGGAGGCCATGATGTTCCCGCCGAGGGCCGGCCGGGTCTGGCGCAGGATGCCGGTGTACTCCTTGCCCGCCCGTTTCAGGTCGATCAGGTCCAGGGCCGTGCAGTCGGCGGTGAGGCCGGAGTTGGTGCGGTAGGCGACGCGGGGGGCCAGTTCCCGCCCCAGCGGGGTGGCGGCGAACAGCAGGATCTGCGGCCGGTGGGCGCCGATCAGTTCCCCGATGGTCTCGGTGTAGGGGATGGCCGAGAAGTGACCGAGCCTCTCGTGCTCCGCCAGGTACACCTTGTCGGCGCCGTGAGCGATGAGGTCGGCGGCCAGCGGTCGCACCCCGGCGCCGAGCAGCACCGCCCCCACCTTCTCGTTGAGGCTCCCGGCCAGCGAGACGGCCCGGCCCAACAGCTCGAAGGCGGCGGGGTGCAGCCCGCCCTCGTCCGCCTCGGCGTACACCCAGACCTCGCCGCGGAAGGTGGGGGCCTTGTCCTCGGGCAGCCGGTATTCCTCCCCGGCGTCGGCGGCGGTGGCCTGCGAGGAGAGCCTGGCCGAGTAGAGCTGCCCGATCCTCTCGGCGAGCCGGCCCATGTCGGTGAGGTACTCGCAGTCCTTGGTGCTGACGTCCTTGGGCGAGAAGATCCGGTTCACCGTGGTGCGGGAGCCGGTGAGTCCGATCCGGGCCGGGTCGGCCGCCACGTCTTCGGCGTTCCAGGTGACGATCTCCTGGTCGAACGCCCAGGCGGTGCGGCCGAACGAGGCGAAGGGCGGCTCGGTCCAGCCGGTCACGGTGATCAGCGCCGGGTAGGCGTCGGGAGACAGCACTTCCTTGCCGTGGCGGGTGATGCGGGTCACCTGCAGCGCCCCGTCGGCGTGGTGGAACCCGGTGGCGTAAGCGATGTGGGCGATGCCCAGTTCCTCGGCCACCTGCGGCGGCACCTGGGCGGTGTCGCCGTCCACCGACTGCATGCCGGTGATGATCAGGTAGTTCCGGTCGCCCCCGAACATCTCCCGTTCGATCTTGCGGATCGACTGGCTCAACGGGTAGGCGGTGGCCGGGGTGTCGGCGCCGCCCAGTTTGCGGTCGGTGAGCAGCACGGCGCCATCGGCGCAGATCGACAGGGCGTAGCGGAGCACCTCGGTGGCGAAGGGCGGGCCCATGGTGAGGACGACCACCCGGCCGTCCTGCTCGCGGCGCAGGGCGGCGGCGAAGGCCAGCGCCTGGCGGTCCAGTTCGTTGCAGACGGTGTCGAGCATGCCCCGGCGCAGCGTGCCCTTCTCCCAGTCCCAGGCGTCGGGCGGGATGTTGCGGATGTCGGGTACCTGCTTGATCAGCACGATGTAGTTCATGCGCACCCTTCGGTCGTGCGTCTGTGGCCCGGACCCGGCCGTCTTCCCTTACCCCGGGGCCCGCCCGCCGGGGGGGCGGGCCGGCTCATGCTAAGCGGACGGCTCGCTCGCCGCCGGGCAGCAGCCCGGCGCCGCCCTGAGCCGAGGCTTCCTGTCCCGAGAGACACGGCGGAGCCGGTTGCCCGCCGGCGCCTCACTCGACCCAGCCGAGGTACTCGCCGTACCCCTCGGCCTCCATCTCGTCCTGGGGGATGAACCGCAAGGCGGCGGAGTTGATGCAGTAGCGCCGCCCACCCCGGTCGGCCGGGCCGTCCTCGAATACGTGACCCAGGTGGGAGTCCCCCGCCCGGCTGCGCACCTCGGTGCGCAGCACTCCGTGGCTCATGTCGGGATGGTGGGTGACCACGTAGTCGGCGATCGGCCGGGTGAAGCTGGGCCAGCCGCTGCCGGAAGCGAACTTGTCGCGCGAGGAGAACAGCGGCTCGCCCGTCACCACGTCGACGTAGATGCCCGGCGCAAAGAGCCCGTCGTACGGGTTGGTGAAAGGCGGCTCGGTGGCGTGCTCCTGGGTGACCCGGTACTGCAGGTCGGTGAGCCTCCGGCGCAGTTCCTCATCGGGGGGCTTGGGGTAGGCGCTCACCCGGATCACCGGCTCCTCGGCCAGGGAGAGATCGAGGTGGCAGTACCCGGCGGGGTTCTTCTCCAGGTAGTCCTGGTGGTACTCCTCGGCGGAGTAGAAGTGCCGCAGCGGTTCGACCTCCACCACCACCGGCCGCTCGTAGGCTTTCTGCACCTCCTGCATCCTGCGGTCGATGACCGCCCGGTCGGCCGGATCGGTGTAGTAGATGCCGGTGCGGTACTGGGTGCCGGCGTCGGGGCCCTGCCGGTTGAGGCTGATCGGGTCGATGATCCGGAAGAAGTAGAGGAGCACCTCGTCCAGGGAGATCCGCGCCGGGTCGTAGCGCACCCAGACGGTCTCGGCGTGGCCGGAGCCGCGGCGGGTGACGTCCTCGTAGCTGGGGTTCTCGGTGTCGCCGTTGGCGTAGCCCGACACGGCGTCCAGCACCCCATCGATGCGGGATAGATAAGCCTCGACCCCCCAGAAGCAGCCGCCGGCGAGGTAGATGTCGCCGATGTCGGTCGAGCCCACCGGGCCCGGCGAGGCGCCGGCGCCGGTGAGGAGCGTCGCGGCGGGACCGCCGGAGCCCGCCGGGCCGCCGCAGGCACCCACCAGCACCGCCATCCCCAGGATGGCCACCGCGGCCACCGTCGGCCGCCCCCGGCGCCGAGCTTTCATGCGACTGCGCCTTCCGGCAGATTGCGGGTCGACAAGCCGTTCATCTCCCAGGTGAAGGTACCGGGCCGGCCCGGCTACCCAACCTCGCGCGGACAGGCCCGGCTCGCCCCCGAACGGGTATGCCCGGCGGCGGCGGAGTAGCGTGAATCGCCATGAAGGTGCCACGACTTGCTGCATCGCTGCTAGTCGGCCTGATGCTCTCTCTGCTGCCCGTGGTGGTCTCGCCGGCAATAGCGGCTGCCGAGCCCGACTCCCCGGTTGCTCAGACCACCTCCGGCCCCGTCGTGGGCGCGGTGGAAGGCGGCATCACCGTGTTCCGCGGCATCCCCTATGCCGCCCCTCCGGTGGGCGCCAGCCGCTGGCTGCCCCCGGCGCCGCTCGAGCCGTGGAGCGAGGTACGCGCCGCCACCCAGTTCGCCCCGGCGTGTCCTCAAGACCCCGACCCGCATGAGATGGCGGAAGGCACCCCGACCTCGGAGGACTGCCTCTACCTGAATACCTGGACACAGGGAGTCGGCGGGGCGGCGCCGGTGATGGTCTTCATCCACGGCGGCGGCTTCATCGCCGGCTCCGCCCAGGACCCCTGGTACGACGGCGCCGCCTTCGCCGCCCGCGGGGTGGTGCTGGTCACCTTCCAGTACCGCCTCGGCCCGCTGGGCTGGATGGACTTGAGCAGCCTGGGCCCGGAGTACACCGCCAGCGGGAACAACGGCCTCCAGGACCAGATGGCCGCGCTGCGCTGGGTGCGCGAGAACATCGCGGCCTTTGGCGGCGACCCGGCCAACGTCACCGTGTTCGGCGAGTCGGCCGGGGCCATCAGCCTCTCCGCCCTGCTCGGTGCCCCCGCTGCCGACGGGCTGTACGACCGGGTGATCCTGGAGAGCGGCACCGCCGGAACGGTGGCGACGCGGGAGTGGTCGCAGCGGGTTTTCGAACGGTTCGTGGAACTCGCCGGGGTAGAGACTCCCGCCGAGGTGCTGGGCCTCTCGACCGACGAGCTGCTCGACACGGCGCGACGGATCTACGACTCCGAGTTCGCCGACACCGCCTTCCACCCGGTGGTGGACGGCACGATCCTGCCCGACTTCCCGATGCGCCGCCTGGCGTCGCCGGAGGGGCCGGCGGTGCCGGTCGTCATCGGGACCAACCTGGACGAGGCCCGCTACTGGCTCTACTACATCGCCGAGCTGGATCGGCTCCCCGTGCGGTTCTACCAGCCCTGGCTGAGATCGCTGGTGGGCGAGCGGGCCGACGAGGTGATCGCCGCCTACCGGGAGGAGCGGCCCGACCTCGACGCGGCGCAGACCGGCATGGCACTGGCCGGAGATG
>VGBK01000146.1 GCA_016870535.1 Actinomycetota bacterium
CGACGGAGTGCGGTACTTCTGGGACGCGGCCTCGGCCGAGTACCGGCCGGTGCCCACCGACCCCCGAGCCATCTACCTGCCCTTCCTCGCCGACCGGAACCGGGTGATCTCCCGCAACGAGGGCGCCACCCTGTACGACATGGGCGACGGCGTGGGCTGCGTGGAGTTCCACACCAAGATGAACTCCATCGACGCCCAGATCATCGGCATGCTCGACGAGGCCTGCGAGCGGGTGAACGCCGGGGAACTGGCCGGCCTGGTGGTAGGCAGCGAGGCTCCCAACTTCTCGGTTGGGGCCAACGTGGGTTTGGTGGCCATGCTGGCCATGAACCAGGACTGGGCCGGCATCGAGGCCGCGGTGCGGGGCATCCAGGACGCCCACATGAAGATGAAGTACTGCACCGGCCCGGTGGTCGTGGCCCCGCGGGGCATGGCCCTGGGCGGCGGGTGCGAGTGCGTCATGCACGGCGCGGCGGTGCGGGCCGCCGCCGAGTCCTACATGGGCCTGGTCGAGCTCGGAGTGGGCCTGGTCCCCGCCGGGGGCGGCTGCAAGGAGATGGCCCTGCGCCACTACGGCAGCCTCCCGCACGGGGTGAAGGCAGACCTCTTCCCCTTCATGGAGAAGGTCTTCACCACCATCGGGATGGCCAAGGTGTCCACCAGCGCCGAGGAAGCGCGGCAGTACGGCTTCATCAAGCCCGCCGACAAGCTGTCGCTGAACCCCGAGACGCTGCTGGCCGACGCCAAGGCCGACGTCCTGGCCATGGTCTCCACCGGCTACCGGCCTCCGCTGGCCCGGAAGATCCCGGTGCCGGGCTCCGGCGGCATCGCCGCCCTCAGGATCGCCATCCACACCATGAAGATGGGCGGCTACCTGACGGAATACGACCACGTCCTGGGCCAGAGGCTGGCCTACATCATCTGCGGTGGGGACGTGCCTGCCGGCACCGAACTCACCGAGCAGCAGTTGCTGGACCTGGAACGGGAGGCGTTCGTGAGCCTCTGCGGCGACCAGCGGACCATGGACCGCATCATGCACATGCTGGAAAAGGGCAAGCCGCTACGGAACTGAGCAGGCGAAAAGGAGCAAAGCAATGAGCACTGGAGTTGTCGTAACCCACGCCTACCGGACGGCAGTGGGCCGGTCGGGGCGAGGGAGCCTGCGACACACCCGGCCCGATGAGTTGTTGGGGCTCCTGATCAAGGGCTTCCTGGAGCGGGTACCCCAACTCGACCCGGCGAGCATCGACGATGTGGTCATCGGCTGTGCCTTCCCCGAAGGGGAGCAGGGCATGAACGTGGGCCGCATCGCCGTGCTGCGCGCCGGCCTGCCGATCACCGTGCCGGCCATGACGATCAACCGGTTCTGCTCCTCGGGCCTGCAGACGCTGGCCACCGGGGCTTCGCAGATCGTGGCCGGCTGGTCCGACATCGTGCTGACCGGCGGCGTCGAGTCGATGAGCCTGGTTCCCATGGGCGGCCAGAAGCCCGCCCCCAACCCCTACCTGGCGGAGAACTGGCCCAGCGCCTACGAGTCGATGGGCATCACCAGCGAGACGGTGGCCTCCCGCTACGGGGTGAGCCGGGCCGACCAGGACGCCTTCGGGGTGGCCTCGAACGCCAAGGCCCTCGCCGCCATCGAGGCGGGCCGGTTCAAGGACGAGATCATCCCCATCACCACCACGCTCGACGGGAAGGAGATCGTCTTCGACACCGACGACGGCCCCCGCGAGAGCACGGTGGAGGGACTGGGCAAGCTGCGCCCCGCCTTCAAGGTGGACGGCGCCTCGACGGCCGGGAACTCCTCGCAGACCTCCGACGGGGCGGCGCTGGAGTTGCTGATGAGCCGGGCCAAGGCCGAGGAGTCGGGTTTCACCCCGCTGGCCGAACTGGTCACCTTCCAGGTGGCCGGGGTCGATCCCGACGAGATGGGCATCGGGCCGGCGGTGGCCATCCCCAAGGCCCTCGAGAAGGCCGGGTTGAAGATCGAGGACATCGGCCTGTTCGAACTGAACGAGGCCTTCGCCAGCCAGGCGCTGTACTCCGTGCGCCATCTGGGCATCAACCCCGACATCGTCAACGTGAACGGCGGGGCCATCGCCCTGGGCCACCCCCTGGGGTGCACCGGCGCCAAGCTCACCGCCAGCCTGCTGCACGAGATGCAGCGGCGGCAGGTGGAGTACGGCATCGTGAGCATGTGCATCGGCGGCGGCATGGGCGCCGCGGCCATCTTCCGGCGGGGCTGACAGCGCTAAGCGGGAGACGGGGGCGGTGGTGGCCTCACCACCGCCCCTACCCTTGCGCTCAACCCCACACCCTGCCGCCGCCGATCTGATGCCGATGCGACTCATCCTCGCCCTCGTTCTCGCCGTGGCCCCGGCCCTGCTCCTGGGGCCCGCCCCGGCCGCCACCGCCCTCCCGAACGCCGACGGCCGCACCCTGCACGTCGCTCCCGGTGGCTCCGACGCCGGGGCCGGCACGGCCGCCGACCCCTGGTCCACCATCCAGCACGCCGTGGACCGGGCCCTCCCCGGCGACACGGTGCTGCTGGCCCCCGGCACCTACGCCGGCGCCCGGCTCGAGCGCTCCGGGGCTCCCGGCGCCTGGATCACCCTGCGCCCCCGGGTCGCCGGCACCGCCGTGGTGGATCGCCCAGGTCTCCGCAACCGCCACGGCAGCAACCTGGAGATGGAGACCTGGGAGGGCCACGGCACCGTCGCCTACTGGGCCATCGAAGGCCTCGAGGTGCGGCGCGCTCCCTCCTGGGGGATCGACGTCCGGGGCGGCCCCGCGGCTCACTCCCATCACATCATCATCCGGGGCAACCGGGTCCACCACAACGGCCTGGCCACCGGGCGCACCGGCATCTTCTTCGCCTTCACCGACCGGGTCTGGGTGGTGGGCAACCACAGCCACCACAACGGGGAGCACGGGGTTTACCTCTCCAACAGCGGCGACCACTTCGTGGTGCGGGACAACCGCCTGGAGCACAACGCCGGGTGCGGGTTGCACGTCAACGGCGACGCCTCCGCCGGCGGGGACGGCACCATTTCGCACGGACTGGTGGCCCGCAACCTCATCCGGGAGAACGGGTCGTCCGGCGGGGCGGGGATCAACTTCGACGGGGTCACCGACACCGTAGTGGCCGGGAACGTCCTCGCCGACAACCACGCCACCGGCATCGCCCTGTTCCGCCAGGACGGGGCGGTCTGCACCCGGCGCGTCACCGTGGCCGCCAACACCGTGGTCCAGGCCGCCGACGGCCGCTGGGCACTGCTCGTCGCCGGCATCGGGTGCCGCGACATCACCGTCGGCGGCAACGTCCTCCTCACCCGCCACTCGTGGCGCGGCTCCATCGCCCTGCCGAGCCCCGGCTTGCCGGGCTTCGCCAGCGACCACAACGTAGTCACCGGGCGCCTCAGCCTCGACGGCGGCGACACGGTGATCGGCCTGGCCGCCTGGCGGACCGTCACCGGCAACGACGCTACCTCGGTCGCCTCCACTCCCGGGGCGGCCCTCCTCGCCGGCCGCTACCGGCACCGTCCCGGAGGCCCCGCCGAGGACGCCGGAACCCCCGCACCCCTCGGACTCGACTTCGAGGGGGTACGCCGCCCCGCCGGCGGCGCCTGGGACGCCGGGGCCTTCGAGACCCCCTGGTGCGGCGGCGGGCCGGCCACCCTGGTGGGGACCCCCGGAGCCGACGACCTCATCGGGACCGCCGGGCCCGACCGCATCGCCGCCCTGGGCGGAGACGACCTGATTCGCGCCGGAGACGGTGACGACGCCGTCTGCGGCGGCCCCGGGAACGACACCCTGAAGGGCGGGGCCGGAGACGACCGCCTCTTCGGCGGCACCGGCACCGACTCCGCCGACGGCGGCCCCGGGGTGGACTACTGCCGCGCCGAAAGCGTCCTGCGCTGCGAACGGCCCCGCCTCCTTGGGTAGGGAGTCCGCCGCCTTAGCCTCGCAGGCCCCGCCCTGGAGGAACCGTGACCACCGATATCCGGCGCCGTGCCGACCGTTTCCGCACCCGCCTGCCCTGGCTGGACTCCTCCCACTGCTTCAGCTTCGGGCCGCACTACGACCCGGGCAACACCCATTACGGGATGCTGGTGGTCTCCAACGACGACGTGGTCCGCCCCACCTCGGGCTTCGAGACCCACCCCCACCGCGACATGGAGATCGTCACCTGGGTGCTCGACGGCGAACTGGAGCACAAGGACACCCTGGGCAACTCCGGAGCCATCTACCCCGGACTGGCGCAGCGGATGAGCGCCGGCCGGGGCATCTGGCATTCCGAGAAGAACCTCGACCCGGTGCGAGACGTGCACTTCGTGCAGATGTGGGTTCTCCCCGACACCGAGGGGATCGACCCCTCCTACGAGCAACTCGACATCAACCCGCAATTGGAGCGGGGCGGCCTGGTGCCGGTGGCTTCCGGCAAGGGTCTCGACGCCGCCATCCGCATCCGCCAGCGCCACGCCACCTTGTGGGCGGGGCGGCTGGCGCCTGAGGAGGCGGTGGCGGTGCCCGACGCCCGCTTCGCCCACGTGTACGTGGCCCGGGGAACGGCC
>VGBK01000147.1 GCA_016870535.1 Actinomycetota bacterium
CACGTAGCTGGTGACGGCGCGAACCTGATGGGAGCGGGCCCGGTAGGTGATGAGCACGTAACTGGCGGTGAGCATCACCTCGAAGCTGACGAAGAGGTTGAACAGGTCGCCGGTGAGGAAGGCGCCTGCCACCCCGGCCCCCAGCACTTGGTAGACCGGGTGGAAGAACGGGTTGCGTTCGTCGGTGCCGCCCTGTCCCACGGCGTAGAGGAGCACGGCCAGGGACATGAGCGTGGAGACGACCAGCATCGCCGCCGAGAAGCGGTCGGCTACCAGGGTGATGCCGGCGGGAGGGGGCCAGCCCCCGACCCGCACCACCTGGATGCCCTCCCGCTCGACCTGGGCCAGGAGGGCGACCGCCGCGGCCAGGGCGGTGGCGGACGCGCCGAGCCCCAGGAGGCGCTGCCACCACAGCCGGCGCCACATCACCAGGGAGAGGCCGGCGGCGGCCAGCGGCAGCAGCAGCGGGGCGGCCGCCAGGCGGCTCATCGGCGGCCCTCCCGGGCCGCCAGGGCGGCGATGCGGCGGTCCTCCAGGTCGTCTTCGACCTCATCGCTCCGGGTGTCGTGCCAGTCGCGATAGGCCAGGGCCAGCAGGAAAGCGGTGACGGCGAAGGTGATGACGATGGCGGTGAGCACCATGGCCTGGGGGAGCGGATCGGAGGCCCCGGACACCACTCCGGCGGCATCGGCCAGGGGGGGCTCGCCGGGATCGCCCCCCGAGAGCAGCAGCAGGAGGTTGGCCCCGTGGGCGATGAGGCCGAGCCCGATGATGACCCGGGTGAGCAGGCGCTGCAGCACCAGATAGGTGCCCACGGCATAGAGCACGCCCACCACCACGGCCAGGAAGGGGTTCACGCCTCCACCTCCTCGCCGAGGTTGACCAGGATGCCCAGCACCATGCCCATGACCACCAGGTAGACCCCGGCGTCGAAGAGGAACACCGAGGTGAGCTTCACTTTCCCGAACAGCGGCAGGTCCAGGCCGAAGGCGACGGCCTCGAAGAAGGGCCGGCCCTGGGCCCAGGCGATGGTCCCGGCGGCGGCGGCGGCGAGCAGGCCCAGGCCGATCACGGTGAAGGTGGGCAGGGGGAGAGTGGCCCGCAGGCGTTGGGGCCCGTCCACCGCCCACACCAGGGTCAGGGCGGCTCCCACCACCAGGCCGCCGATGAACCCGCCGCCGGGGGCGTTATGCCCGGCGGCCAGCAGGTACACCGAGAGCACCACCAGGGTGTGGAAGACGATGCGCAGGCCGGTCTGGGCGATGAGGGAAGGGCGGTGCTTCATGGCTCCTGCCGTTTGCGGCGCGACCGCACCGCCCCGGTGACGAGCCCGGCGATCCCGATGGCGGCGGTGGCGACCACGGTGATCTCGCCCAGGGTGTCGAGGGCGCGGAAGTCGGTGAGGATCACGTTGACCACGTTGCGCCCCCCGCCCGCCGAGAGGGCGTTCTCGTTGAAGTAGGCGGAGACCGGCGGGGGCCGGGAGGCGGTCCCGACGGCCAGGGCGGCTCCGGTCACGAAGAGGCCGACGGCGGCAGAAACCCCGAGCCGGAGGGCCCGTCCCAGACGCCAGCGCGCTTCGCGGAAGTAGGGGGGCAGCCGGAAGAGCACCAGGGCGAAGATCACGATGCCCAGGGTCTCGATGAGGAGTTGGGTGAGAGCCAGGTCGGGCGCCCCGTAGACGATGAACAGGCCGGCCATCCCGTAGCCGACGGCTCCCAGCAGCACCACCGCCGCCATGCGTCGGCGGACCCGGAGGATGGCCAGGGCGGCGGCGGCCACCACCCCGCCGGTGAGGAACTGGGCCCAGTGGCCTCCGAAGTCCACGCGGGGCAGAGCGGTGCCCAGGACCAGGGCCGACCCGGGAAGCAGGATGACGGTGAGCAGGATGATGCCGAGGTACACGGGTAGCGACCCGCTCTGCACTACGGCGGTGACCCGGTCGGCGGAGCGATTGAGGCCGGCCAGCGCCCTCCGGTAGATCCCTTCCCCGGTGGGAGCCCACTTGGCGAGCAACCGCCGGTGGCCGGCGCGCTGCAGGCGCTCGACTGCATCTCGCCGGGCGAAGAGGAGCAGGCCGGCGAGGAGGGTTGCCGCGGAGACCCCCAGGGCCGGCTTGAGGCCCGGCCAGAGCTTCAAGGCTCCCGCTCCGGCCGTCCCCACGGTGGCCTCCAACAGCGGGGCGGCCAGGCCGGGGAGGAGGCCGAAGGCCAGGCCCAGGGCGGCAGGCAGGGCGGCCGGCAACAGCAGGAACAGGGGGGTGCCGCCTGCCTTCGCACCTACCAGATCGGCCTGGGCGCTCACCGGCTTGCGGCCGAAGGCCCCCCAGAGCGCCCGAGCGGTGTAGGCCACGGTGAGGGCCGAGGACGCCGCCACCAGGGCCAGCAGCCAGGGGCTGCGGGCCAGGAGGGCCTCGAAGGCCGCCTCCTTGGCGACGAACCCGAACAGGGGCAGCACCCCGGCCATCGACAGGCCGGCGGCGAGGGCTACGGCCAGAGCGCCCGGCATTCGCCGGGCCAGGCCGTCGAGCAGGCGTATGTCGCGGCAGTGGGTCTGCTTGTCGATGGCGCCCACCACCAGGAAGAGGGGAGCCTTGAAGAGGGCGTGGGCCAGCAGCATGGCCACCCCGGCGTAGACGGCGGCCGGGGTGCCCATGCCGAAGAGGGCGGTGAGCAGACCCAGTTGGCTGACCGTCCCGTAGGCCAGCAGGAGCTTGAGGTCGTGCTGGCGGAGAGCGCGCCAGGCCCCCAGGATCATGGTGGTCAAGCCGATCCCGACCACGAGCGGCGTCCAGAACGGGATGGTGTGGAAGGCGGGCGAGATACGGGCCAGCAGGAAGACCCCGGCCTTCACCATGGTGGCGGAGTGCAAGTAGGCGCTGGCCGGTGTGGGCGCCGCCATGGCGCCCGGGAGCCAGAAGTGGAAGGGGACCTGGGCCGACTTGGTGAAAGCCCCGGCCAGGACGAGGAGCAGGGCCACGGTGGTGACGGTGCCGCCGGGCGGGTCGGCCAGCAGGGCGGCCAGCGAGGAGGTGCCCGCCTGCTGGGCGAGCAGCACCAACCCACCGAGCATGGCCAGTCCGCCCACCCCCGTCACCAGGAGAGCCTGCAGGGCGGCCGCCCGGGCCGAGCCTTTCTCGTCTTCGAAGCCGATCAGCAGGTAGGAGGTGATCGTGGTCAGTTCCCAGAACACGAACAGCCCGTAGAGGTTGTCGGAGACGACGATCCCCAGCATCGAGGCGGCGAAGGCGGTGAGGTAGCCGACGAACCGGGCCGTGGGCGGGCCCCACTTGAAGTAGGCCCCGCTGTACAGGGTGATGAGCGCCCCGGCTCCGGTCACCACCATCCCCATGATCAGGGCCAGGCCGTCGAGGCGGAGGTCCAGGGACACCCCCAGATGAGGGACCCAGGTGAGGTGCTCCACCACCACCCCTCCGGAGGTGATGGTGCCCACCTGGGCGGCCAGCCAGCCGAAGGCGGCGGCGAGGGCTCCGGCCGAGACGATGACGGCGGAGCGCGGCCGACGACGCCCGGCGGCGAGCACCAGGGCGGCGACGACCAACTGAGATCCGATGAGCCAGAACACGGGCAGGGCGGCGAAGGGTAGCGGGGGCGGGCCGGGCACCCGGCCGGTCGGCCGCGACCCGCCCGCCGGCCGGGAGTAGCATCCCTCGTCCCCGCCGAAGGGTTCCATGGCCCGCCCGTATTTCCCCGACGCCCGCTACTTCGACGAGAACGGCAGCCTCTTCCCGGCCGACCTCCGCTACGACCCGGCCGATCGGGCCTGCTGCGACCCTCGGCCCGACGGCAGCGTCCTCTTCCGCCTGCGGGCCGAGGCCGGGTTCATCGCGGCGAACCTGGTTCTCGAGGACGGCTCGGCGCAGCCCATGGAGTGCTGGGCCCGCACCGGGCGCTTCTCCTTCTGGCAGGCGGTCCTGCCCCCGGGCCGGCGGCGCTTCTCGTACACCTTCGCTCTACGAGACGGTGAGCGCCGGGCGGTCTACCTGGTGCCCGCCGGGGTGAGCAACGCCGTCGAACGCCTCGACCGCTGGAACCTCGACCTGGACGCCGCGACGGTCTTCGCGGTACCCGACTGGGCTCGCGGCGCGGTCATCTATCAGATCTTCCCCGACCGATTCCGCCGCGGCGATCCCGCCCTCACCCCGGCCGGGGCCGACCCCTGGGGCAGCGACCCGCACTGGCTCCGCTTCCAGGGCGGGGACCTGGTGGGCGTCGCCGAGCAGGTTGGCTACCTGGCCGACCTGGGGGTGGACGCGGTGTACTTGAACCCGGTCTTCACCTCGCCGTCCACTCACCGCTACGACGCGGTGGACTTCTACGCCGTCGATCCGGCCCTCGGCGGCAACGACGCCCTGGACCGCCTGGTGGCGGCGCTGCACCGGCGAGGGATGCGCCTCATCCTCGACGCCTCGTTCAACCACTGCCACCCCCGCTTCTTCGCTTTCGCCGACCTGGTGGCCCGGGGCCCGGCCTCTCCTTACGCCGGGTGGTTCGCGGTGGGGGAGTGGCCGCCGCGGGTCAAGGTACGCCCTCACCTGCT
>VGBK01000148.1 GCA_016870535.1 Actinomycetota bacterium
AGCGACCGCGGTGAGGTCGCCGAAGCGCTTGGTGAGACGGCGGGCTTCCACCAGGAGGTCGGTCATGGCGGGGCCACGCTAGTCCCCGGCGGTGACTGGTTCGCGGCCGGTGGGCGGCGGCGAGGGAACAAGGGCAAACCCGGGCCACTACCCCGTGGCGGGGTGCCGCGCTGGGTGGAAGAGAAGCAGTCGGGGAGCCGACGCACAGAGAGCACCCGGCGCAAGGATCCTCGCCCCCGGCCATGGGGTGGAGGGATGACGGGTCGAACACCGTCCCGGGCCGGGGAGGTCGGCTAGGGGTACTATGCCGGAGGAGGCACCGTGCCATCGATCGTGAGGAAGGGGGAGAGGCGATGCGCTCGCTGCGAATAGCCTTCTTGGTACTGCTGCTCGGGAGCGCTTGCGGCGGAACGGGGGCTCGGGAGTCGTGGTGTGCCGAGCATGCAGACGGTGTGGTATTCGCGGCGGTGATACTTGCGGATCTGGAGGGCACGCTGGGCGATACCCCCTGGGATTGGACGCCGTTGTGGGGAGAGGAGGCTCTGGAGGAGATGGCCTCCCTGTTCCGCACAGGGGATGATGGGCGCCTCGCCGAGATCGCCCGAGCAGCGAACCGTGAAGCTTTCGACCGGGCGTGCAGCTTCGGCTACGACCTGCTGGGGCACCTTACCCACGAGGAGCACCTCTGGTGCGCAGATGCACCGGAGGCGGTTTCCGCCGCCGGAGAACGTTCCTGGAACACCGACTCTGAAGGCTGGCCCGAGATCCTGGCCGACCTCGACGGCTACGCCGCGGCCTGCCGATCGGCATTCCAGGCCCGCCATGTCTCGGGTCAGCCCGCTCAGAGAGGGTGATTGCCGGCTCACTTTCCGAGGGGTTTGGAGAGGCGCGGTGCGCTGCCTCGATCGGATCAGTCGTCCCGCGTGAGGCGCCTACGGTCGGACCGGGCGGCGCGTTAGGTTACGGTGGCTGCTGCCTGCCGAGGAGGAACGGTGCGCTCACGTCGCGAACTGAGTCATGACGACGCCCGGCAGATCATTGAGGCCATCTGCGGTGCGCTCGAGGAGTCCGGAGGTGGGGGGGCCGCCATAGCGGTCGCCGACCCTCACGGGGAGTTGATCGCCTTCCTGCGCACCGACGGGTGCCGGCCCTCGGCCGTCACGCTGGCGATGAACAAGGCCTACACCGCCGCCCGCGAGCACATGGCGACGGCCGAGTTGGGCCCGATCATGGCGGCCAAGGGCTTTCCCTTGACCAACTTCGGCGACCTGCGCTTCCTGTCGTTCCCCGGCGGGGTGCCCATCGTGGTGGACGGCGAGGTGGTGGGGGCGGTGGCGGTCAGCGGGCTGCCGGATCAGGTGGACATCGACCTCGCCCACCTGGGGGCGAGGGCCATTACGGGCTGAAGGTGGGCACGGCATCGAGGAGCGGAGGGAGACGATGAACGAACTGCGCTGGGGCATCATGAGCACGGCGTCTATCGGGACGCGCAAGGTCATCCGGCCGACGCAGGAGGCGGCCCGCTGCCGGGTGGTGGCCCTGGCGTCGCGTGAGGCCAACCGGGCGATGATGGCGGCGCAGCAGTTGGGCATCCCGCGCTCCTACGGTTCGTACGAGGCCCTGCTGCGCGATCCCGAAGTCGACGCCGTCTACCTTCCCTTGCCCAACCACCTCCATGCCGAGTGGTCGATCGCCGCCCTGGAGGCGGGCAAGCACGTGCTGTGCGAGAAGCCGATCGGCTTGTCCGCGGACGAGGCGCGCCGCATGGACGAGGCGGCCCGCCGGTCGGGCCGGGTGCTGATGGAGGCCTTCATGTACCGCCTCCACCCCACCTGGGTGACCGTGCGGAGTCTGATCGAGTCGGGGCGCATCGGTGACCTGCGTGCCGTGCAGTCGTGGTTCTCCTTCTTCGCCGGTGATCCCGGGGACATCCGCCACGTGCCCGAGTACGGCGGCGGAGCCATGTACGACATCGGCTGCTACTGCGTGAACCTCGCCAGGATGCTCATGGGAGGCGAGCCCACGGGGGTGGGGGCTGCGGTGCGCCGGGACCCGGTGTCGGGGGTGGATGTGCTCGCCGCCGGGGTGCTCGAATTCGGCGATCGCCTGGCGTCGTTCGGGGTGTCGATTCGAGCCGAAGCCGACCAGCGCGTCGTGGTGTACGGCACGGAAGGCCGGGTGGTGCTCGAGGCCCCCTTCAACATCCCATGGGAGTCGCCCACGCGGGTGCTGCTCTACCGGGGCTCGGACATGCCTCCGTTCGAGCCCAGCGAGGTGCTGCCCTTCCCGCCGGTCAACGCGTACCGATTGCAGGCCGAAGCGTTCGCCGCGGCAGTTCTCGACGGCGCCCCGCCGCCGATCCCGATGGCCGACTCGATCGCCAACATGGAAGTGATCGAGCGGGTGCTGGCCTGCGGGTGAGGCAGGACGGCGGGCCCATCGCCGTGCGGGGCTGCGGCACCGGCGGCCCGGTGGTGGCCCTGCTCCACGGCGGGCCGGGAGCGCCCGGCGAGTTGGCCCCGCTGGCTCGGGCTCTCGCCGGCGAGTTCCGGGTGCTGGAACCCCTCCAGCGGCGCTCGGGCCCCGTGCCCCTCACCGTGGCTCGCCACGTCGCCGACCTGGCGGAGGTCCTTCCCGAGGGCGCGGCACTGGCGGGCTGGTCGTGGGGGGCGATGCTCGCCCTGTCCTTCGCCGCCGCCCACCCGGAGCGGGTGCGGTCGCTGGCGCTGGTGGGCTGCGGCACCTACGACGAGGCCGCCCGCGGCGCCTACCGGGCGGCCCTGGCGTCGCGGCTGGGGGAGGAGGGGCGGCGGCGGGCGGAAGGCCTCCGGCGGGCGATGGCCGGAGCGACTTCGGACGCCGAGCGGGATCGGCTCTTCGGTGAGCTGGGCCTGGTTCTGGATCGGGCCCAGGTCGTCGAGGCGCTTTCCGAGGAGGAGGGTGCGCCGGTGTGGGTGGATGCCCGCGGCCACGACGAGACCTGGGCCGACGTCCTGCGCCTCCAGGCCGAGGGAGTGGAGCCGGCGGCCTTCGCCGCCATCACCTGCCCGGTGCTGATGCTCCACGGCGCGGACGACCCCCACCCCGGGCGCGCCACCTTCGAATTGCTGCGGCGGTTCGTCCCGCAACTGCAGTACCGGGGCCTCTCCCGCTGCGGTCACCGGCCGTGGGGCGAGCGTCACGGGCGGGAACCGTTCGTGGCCGCGCTGCGGGAGTGGCTGGCAGGGTCCGCCGGCGAGGGGCTTCCCGGGCTCCCCAGGAATGACGACAATTGCGATCATGGCTGATGTGATCCTTCCTGTGGCGGAGATCCGAAGGAGGCTCTCGGCGATCGTCGACCGCGTCGAGGGTCACCACGAGCGGGTGCTTCTGACCCGCAACGGCCGGCCCGCGGCGTGGCTCATCAGCCCCGACGACTTGGAGTCGCTGGAGGAGACGCTGGAGATCCTCTGCGATCCCGACGCCCCGGCGGCCATCCGTGAGGCCGAGGACGACCTTGCCGCGGGGCGCTTCATCGGCGCGGAGGAGTTGCGCCGGCACTACCCGGCGCGATGAGCGTCTGGAGCCTGCGCCTGACTGCATCGGCGCGTCGCTCTTTGGACCGGCTGCCGGCCAAGGCGGCGGCTGCCGCCGTCGAATCCCTTCTGGGGCCGCTCCTTCAGGAGCCGCGACGGGTGGGGAAGCCCTTGACCCGAAGCCCGACCGGATACTGGTCGGCGCGGCGCGGGGAGTACCGGGTGATCTACAGCCTGGACGATGCAGTCGGCGCGGTGAACGTGGTGCGGATCGGCCATCGATCTCGGGTCTACGGGCGGCGCTGATACCGGTGTGAGCGCTCCGGCGACCCGCCCTGAGCCCTTGGGCGGTGCTCCCGGCAAGGCTCGGGCGGACGGACCGGTTCAGCCTTCGATCAGACCCACCAGCCGTGCGGCCCAGGGGCAGAACCGGTCCCCGTGGGCCTCGATGAAGCCGTCGTAGCCCAGGGAGTCCACGTACGACACGGTCCCATCGCAAACCTCGATGGCCATCTCGGCGAACTCGACCTCGATGACGTGCCAGTCGTGGCCCAGGTTGACGCCTCCGTCGCCCGGCCGGATGATCCCATTGGGAATCCCGGGGTGCTCTCCGGCGGCGAAGGCGCGGCCCGCCTGGGCGGCGGCCTCTCCCTCCAGCAGGACCCGGTAGCGGGCGCCGTCGGGTGTCTCGAACTCGGCGACTACTGCGGTGGGCAGGGTGGTGGGCGTCGTGGGGGTGGCGGCCGTGCCGGTGCAGGCGGCGGCGAGGAGCATCGCCGTCACGACGGCCCCGACGATCCGTCCGGTGGCGGGGGAGGGTCCCGGTCCGGCGTGTCGTCTCATGCATCGGATCGTACCGGGAGCGGCCCGCGGCGCGACCGCCCCGCCGGAGCGGGTAGTTTCGGCGCGGCGTAAACAGGAGGTGCCGTGGGACCCCTCGAGGG
>VGBK01000149.1 GCA_016870535.1 Actinomycetota bacterium
ACCAGCGGGTGAAGGCCTTCATCGTCCTCCGCCCGGGCGCCGCCGCCACCGAGGACGACATCATCGAGCACTGCCGGGACCACCTGGCTCGGTTCAAGGTGCCCAAGTTCGTGGAGTTCCGCGAGACGCTGCCCAAGACCTTCGTGGGCAAGGTGCTGCGCCGGGAGTTGACCGCCGAAGAGGAGCACCGCCTGCAGGCGGCGGAGGGAGGCTGACCTCAGGCCGGCTCGCGCCGGACGACGGCCACGCTCTCGACCTCTCCGGGGAAGGCCCGGGCCAGGCGCGCCTTCCCCAGGTTGGAGCGGACGACCGAAGCGGCATCGCGGTCGGCACTTGCGGCCAGGCGCCGCAACAGGGCGAAGCCGGGTTCCGGCGCGGCGGCAGCCACTACGCTCAGGGTGTAGCCCAAGCCTTGCCGCAGCATCCGAAAGCCGGGATCCCGGCGATCGGCGGCGGTCACGAACCGCCCGAGGATCACCTCGTGGAGGCCAAGCGCCGCGGCGGCCACAACAGGGTCGCGCAGCAGCGGCGGGTCGGCCAGGCCGGCCGCCACCGCCCGGCAGCGCGGCCAGCAGCCCGTGGCAGCCCAGGTCGCCAGCACCCGCAGGCCCCCCGTCCGGTCGAGCGGCAGGGCGCGCTGGATGGCCTGGGCGGCGGCCTCACGCAGACGCCAGCGGGCATCCTCGGCCGCGCCGCCGATGATCTGCCAGACGCCGTCGCGTCTCTCCGGAACGGAGGCGAAGCCTCCTGCCGCCACCGTGCCGCAGAAGGCGAGGAACTCGCCGGGGTCGTTGGTGGAGGCTTCGGTCGCACCCACCGCAGCCAGCGACGAAGCCAGCCGCCAGGCCGCATCGGCCCTCTCCCCCTCGGCCCGCGCCCCCAGCGCATCGGCGAACTGCCCCGCCAACTCCAGGTTCCCGCGTCGGCCGGGCAGGTTGCTGTGCTCTAGCAGCGAAGCGACCAGCGCCCGGTCGTCCCCCGCCAGGGCAGAGCAGAGCGCCTCATCGAATTCGGCGGCAGGAACGCGAGGCGTGACGGCCCTCCCGGCGGTACTCACGCCAGGCTAACCCGCCGCCGGTAGGCGGCGGCGGAAAGAAAACCGGGTCGAATCCTCGTCGAGCAGGCCTCGGGAGGACAAGGATGCGAGCCGTCGGTCGAACACCGACGGAAGGAGACGACTATGACGGGCAAGAGAGTCGCGGCTGCGGCCGCCGCGCTGCTGGTGGTGGCGCTAGTGGCGGGGGCTTCGAGCCCGGCCGGGAAGGCCGGCGCCGCCGACCAGAAGACGGTCACCAGGACGATCACCGTCCCCGCCGGGGCTTTCACCGCCAGCGACGACAACATCGATTTCGTCAACGGCGGTAACGGGCTGAGCACCTCCTCCGGCGGCGGCACCTTCGCCGCCGCTCTGTTCCTGGAGAGCCGGGACGTCACCATCAAGAGCATCACCCTCTACGCCACCGACAACAACGCCGGCGAGAACGTCTGCCTCCACCTGTACCGCACCACGCCGTGGAACGCACAGGAGCAGAAGATGGGAACCGTGTGCTCGTCCGGAGCAGACCTCAACCCCAGGGCCTTCAACGTGAACACCCTCGACTACCGGAAGATCTCCGGTGCCTACGGACCCTACCTTTGGGTGTACCTGCCGACCAACGTCGATCTCTACTTCCACGCGGCGCGCCTGGTATACACCTACTAACAGGGGCGAGAGCCCAACCCGAGGGGAGCCGGACAGCAGCCCTTCAACCCTGCGAGGGCCCCAGATAGCGCGGCGCCATCGCCGCCCCGACGACGCGTAGGCCGCCTCGCGCCGGCGCCCGACCCTCCTACTTGGTGCTGTACTTGCGGAGGAATACGTCGATCGCGCCGCCGTGGGTCTGGTGGGGCAAAGCACCACTGACGTAGCCGGTGACGTAGACCGCGACGTTGTTCGCCGCCACCCCCAAGCCATCGTCGTGGTGCCAGGCGCCGAACTGGCGGGTCCAGCGGTGCCCGCCGTCACGGCTGTAGTGGCGCACGAACACGTCGGCCAAGCCCTGGTGGGTCTGGCCGGGCAGAGCACCTCCGGCATGCCCGGCGACGTACACCCCCGAGGAGTTGACCGCCACGGCCTGGCCTACATCCCAGCCTCCGGTGCCGAACTGCCGGGTCCACTGGTGCTTGCCGGCATGGTCGTACTTGCGCACGAACACGTCTCTCCCGCCCTGGTGGGTCTGACCGGGCAAGGCATCTTCTACCCTGCCGATGACGTACACCCCGGAGGCGTCCACGGCCACCCCCCGGCCCTCGTCCGAGAAGCCGGTGCCGAACTGGCGGGTCCAGAGGGCCTTGCCGGCAGGGCTGTACTTGCGGACGAAGATGTCGCCGCCGCCCCGATGGGTCTGGCCGGGCAAAGCACCGTTGACGGCACCGGTGACGTACACCCCCGAATCGTTCACCGCAACCGCCGAACCATGCTCCCAGCTGTAGGTGCCGAACTGGCGGGTCCAATGGTGGGCGCCGTTGTGCCCGTACTTGCGCACGAGCACGTCTTGCAGGCCGTAGTGGGTATGGCCGGGATAGGCACCCTCTACGTTGCCGGTGACATACACCCCGGAGGCGTCCACCGCCACCCCGCAGAGAACCTCGGAGGGGGAAATGCCGAACTGCTTGGTCCACTGATGCTTGCCGGCATGGTTGTACTTGCGCAAGAAGAGCTGGTCGCCGCGCACATGTCCCAGGTCGTTCTTCATCACGCGCTTACCGACAACGTAGACCCCGAGGTCGTTCACCGCTATCCCGCAGCCCACGTCGTTGCGTTCTGCGGTGCCGCCGAACTGGCGGGTCCACCGATGCTTGCCGGCATGGTCGTACCGGCGGACGAACACATCATCGTCGCCATAGTGGGTCTGGCCGGGCAGAGCACCACGGACCTTGCCGGTGACGTACACCCCCGTGGAGTGCACTGCCACCGCTTCGCCCGAGTCGAACCCCTCGAGGCCGAACTGGCGGGTCCACTGGATGTCGCCCGCCGCCCGGGAGTCGGCTCCCTCGGCCACCGCTCCCAACACGGAGACCACCCCCACCGCCACCACCAACAGAAGAGCCCGAACCCGCCGCATGACCGCCTCCTCTCACCGGGGCCCCCGACCCGAGGAGCACGATGCCTGGAGCGTGCCCCACTCAGACAGGGCGCGGCGGGCAGCCGAGAAACGTCGCCCCGCCAGGGTAGCCCATCCCACCTGCTGCTGCCACCGGTGTCTGGGAGAAGATGGAGGGCGCTCAGCACGAGCCCGGCGCTTCGGCTACGGGCGGCCCGCCCGCCGGGCGAGTCGCCCGGCGCCGGCGCCCTACCCTCTCACTTGGTGCTGTACCGCCGCAGGAACACGTCCTCCTTGCCATGGTGAGTCTGGCCGGGCAAGGCACCCGAGACGTAACCGACGACGTACACCGCCGAGGCGTTCACCGCCACCCCCCGGCCCGCATCCGCGCCGGCGGTGCCGAACTGACGGGTCCAGTGCCGCTTGCCGGCCTGGTCGTACTTGCGCACGAACACGTCGTACCCGCCCTGGTGGGTGTAGCCGGGTAGAGCACCCTCGACGTGGCCGGCGACGTACACCCCCGAGGCATTGACCGCCACCTTCCAACCCGCATCCGCGCCGGCGGTGCCGAACTGACGAGTCCAGCGGTGCTTCCCGGCATGGTCGTACTTGCGCACGAACACGTCGAACCCGGCCTGGTGGGTCTGGCCGGGCAGAGCACCTCCGACGTTGCCGGCGACGTACACCCCCGAGGAATCGACCGCCACCCCCCGGCCCGCATCCCAGTCGCTGCACCCGAACTGGCGGGTCCAGCGGTGCTTCCCGGCATGGTCGTACTTGCGCACGAACACGTCGAACCCGGCCTGGTGGGCCTGGCCGGGCAGAGCACCTCCGACGTTGCCGGCGACGTACACCCCCGAGGAGTTGACCGCCACGGCCTGGCCTCCATCCCAGCCGCTCGTACCGAACTGGCGGGTCCAGCGGTGCTTCCCGGCATGGTCGTACTTGCGCACGAACACATCGTCCTGGCCGTGGTGGGTCTGGCCGGGCAAGGCACCCCCGACGCTGCCGACCACGAACACCGCCGAGGCGTCGACCGCCACGACGAAGCCTGCATCCCAGCCGCTCGTACCGAACTGGCGGGTCCACCGGTGCTTCCCGGCATGGTCGTACTTGCGCACGAAGACGTCCCGCAAGCCCTGGTGGGTCTGGCCGGGCAGAGCATCCCCCACGTAGCCGACGACGTACACCCCCGCGTTGTTCACCGCCACCCCCATGCCCTCGTCATGGCCGCCGGTGCCGAACTGACGCGTCCATAGGTGCTTGCCGGCAAGGTCGTACTTGCGCACGAACGCGTCGTTCTCGCCGTGGTGGGTCTGGCCGGGCAAGGCACGACTGACGCCGCCGGTGACGTACACCCCCGAGGAATGCAC
>VGBK01000150.1 GCA_016870535.1 Actinomycetota bacterium
CTTGGGCCGGGCTGTTGAATGACGGCCCTTCTCGATTCTCTCGGTGAGGCCTTCCGGCTGCTGTGGGCCCTGGACCCCGCAGTTCTCGAGATCGTCGTCCTGACCCTCCAGGTCACCCTGGGCGCCCTGACCCTCGCCCTGGTCCTGGGGATCCCACTGGGGGCGGCGCTCGGGCTGGCCCGGAACCTTCGCGGGCGCGGCCTGATCGTCCCGGTCATCTACACCGGTATGGGGCTTCCGCCCGTCATCGTCGGCCTGTTCACCTACCTCATGCTGTCCAACCAGGGGCCGCTCGGCTGGCTCGGCTGGCTCTTCACCCCGACGGGGATGGTGGCGGCGCAGACCATCATCGCCTTCCCCATCGTCGTCGGGCTGACGATGGCCGCGGTGCAGAGCGTCGATCCGGCCCTGCGCACCCAGTTGCGCTCCCTGGGGGCGACGCGACGCCAGGTTGCCATGACCATCCTGCTCGACGCCCGCACCGGGGTCACCGCCGCGGTGGTGACGGCCTACGGCAGCATCATCTCCGAAGTCGGCGCGGTCATGCTCGTCGGGGGCAACATCAGGGGCGAGACGCGGGTGCTGACCACCGCCATCGTCCTCGAGACCCGGAGAGGCAACTTCGCCCTGGCTCTGGCCCTCGGCTTCATCCTCCTCACGCTGGCCCTGCTCACCAACTTGACCTTCTACCGTCTGCAGGTCCGCCAGGGGGGACCGTGAGCGTCGCCTACGAGCTCAGCGCGGTGCAGCACTGCTACGGAGCCCGCTGTGTCGTCGACCTGCCCCGGTTGGAGGTGCAGACGGGTGAGATCCTGGGGGTCGTCGGGCCGAGCGGAGCCGGCAAGAGCACTCTGCTGCGTCTGCTCAACTTCCTCGAATCGCCGACCGGGGGCCGGCTCCTCTACCGCGGTCGAGAAGCCGGCCCGGACCTGCCGCTGTCGTGGCGCCGCGAAGTGGTGTCGGTCTTCCAGAGGCCGTTCCTGCTGCGGCGCAGCGTGGTGGCCAACGTTCGACTCGGCCAGAGGATCCGCGGCCTCCCCACCTCCGGCGGCGAAGCCGAGCATTGGCTGGAGCGCCTCGGCCTGGCCGACCTCGCTGCCGCACCGGCCCGAACCCTGTCGGCGGGCGAGGCCCAGCGGGTGGCCGTGGCGCGCGCCCTGGTGATCGAACCTGCGGTCCTGCTCCTCGATGAGCCCACCGGCAACCTGGACCCGTACAACACCAGGCTCATCGAGGCCATCGTCCGGGCGGAGAACGAGGAGCGCGGCACCACGGTGGTGCTGGTCACCCACGACGTGTTCCAGGCGAAGCGCCTGGCACACCGCATCGCGCTGATGATCGCCGGGAGGATCGTCGAGATGACCGACACCGACACCTTCTTCACCAACCCGCGGCAGCCCGAGACCGCCGCCTTCCTCAACGGAGAACTGGTGGGCGCCGCCGCTCCCGAAGAGCCGGCACCGGCGCCGGGCAAGGGGGCGCGATGGCGGCGGCGCGGGCGCCGCGCCGGCCCCGGGGGTCGCGACCGCCGCCCGGGTCATGGGCTCTCATCGCCACCGGCGGGGGAACCCGGCGACTAGCGTCTCTCGAAGACTGCCGAGTTCGGGAGGCATGATGCGCCGGATGGCGGTACCCGCCGCAGTGGTAGCGCTGGCGACGGCGGCCTGCGGCGGCGGGGCCAGCGTGTTCACCGTCTCCTCGGAGGCGGCCGGCGGCCCGGTGCGGCTCTCTGCGGAGGCGATCGAGGTGGCCGGCGCCGTGGCAGACTCCCTGGGGCCGGAACCGGGTCTCCTGGCAGTGGGGTACGCCCTCGACCGGGGCTACACCTCGGCTCAGATCGCTTCCGGAGCGCAGGCGGGGCAACTGAGCGCCGGCGGGGTCATCGCCGGTGTCGACCCGGCCCTCCCGCCCTGGGGCATCTTCGCCGCGCTCCCCACCCGAAGCGCGGCCCCGAGCCGCGACGGCGAGGCGGCCGCCGCAGGATCCGGCGGCGCGGCGCGCGCCGCCCTCCATTCGCCCGGGTCGATCACCGGCGAGGAGTTGCTCCGTCAGGCCGCCCTGGAGTTCGGGCTGGCGACCGGGGAGAGCGGGGGAACCATCTCCGTGGAACGGCCGGGCGGGCGGGCCGAAGACCTGCCGTGGGCGGTGTTCATGACCGGGCTGATCGTGGACCTGGCCGAAGTGGGCTACACCGCCGAACAGATTCTCCTGGGCATCGTGCTGACCGAAGTCCGCCTGGAAACGATGCCTTCCGGCATCGGGCCCGTCGGCTGCTGGCTGCTCCGGGAGGCCGGCGGACGGCTGATCCCGCCGGATGGGCCCAGGTTGGGCGCCTTCACCTCGTCCCTCCATTGCCGGAACGCCCTCGACCGGCTGGTTGCCGAACAGGCCGGCGCCACCTCCTCGACCTCAACCACCGACGCGACCACGAGCACCGCCTCGGCCTGCCCCGACGATGACGCCGCCTGGCGCGGCCTCGGCTTCTGGGGCGAGTTCGACCCCTCCCTACTGGAAGAAGGGTTGAGGTCGCCGGCCACCAACAGCATCACGCTCATTCCTCTGGAGGGAGGCGCGGCCGAGCTTCGGTTCAACGTCTCATATGAGATCCCCGGCGCCACCGAGGGCCCCAACCAGTGCCCCTCGCAGCGGGGGTGGTACGTCGAGCCCGAGGGGATTGCCGTCGCCCGCTGCGGCGCCGAGTTCTTCGGGGAGTTCACCGCCACTTCCTACCTGGGAGATCGGCTGCCCGCCAACGCCTGCCCGGCCCCGGGAACCTTCGAGCGCCGGGTCGCCTGCCGCTTGGCCGCCGCCGCCGACCCTTACCGGACGCGGATCGAAGGAGTGGTGACCTGCGACGACCTGGAGATCCGCTTCACGGTCCGGAGGTAGTGGCGGTCGGCGGTGCGAACGGGAGGACCGGTCCGGACTCCCGGAGGTGATCGGGTTTCGGGGGAGCCGGGGTCTCGGCAGGGCTCCGCCTTCGGGAAGCCGTGGCCCTGCCTTCGGGTGAGCCCCATTCCCCGTGCCAGCTCCATCCCCGTCGTGTACAGTCTGCGAAAGTCACCGAGCCGGGCCGCGGCGGCGTCCCGGGCGGGGGAGGTGAATCATGCGCTCCAAAGGGCGTGGTGTCGTAGCCGTCGGGTTGCTCCTGGCGCTGGTGGTGGGATCGTCGGCAGCGGGGGCCACCACGGTGGGAACGGATCTGGTCATCGCGGCGAAGAAGCAAAGGTCGGACTCCAGCCCGGATCTGGTTTGGAACCAGCGCGACAACGAGTACCTGGCGGTCTGGGGCGGTAAGCAGTACCCCGGCGCTCCGCAGATCTATGCGCGGCGGGTGGGCGCCGACGGCCTGCCGAAGAGCGGCGCTCTCCGTATCGGGGGGAGGAAGTCGTGGGAGGAGGCGAGCCTCCCGGCGGTGGCGTGGAACCAGACCGACAACCAGTACCTGGTGGTCTGGCAGGACAACCGGAACTGGGGCACGCGCCGCTGGGACATCTACGGGCGGGTGCTGGGCGCCGACGGCATCCCCCTCACCGGCCAGTTCCGCATCAACCGGGGTGGAAACACCTGGACCGACGAAAAGGCGCCGGCGGTGGCGTGGAGCCCGACCGCCAACCACTACCTGGTGGTCTGGGAAGACCCCCGCAACTCCGGCACCCGGGGATGGGACATCTACGGGCAGCTGGTGACCCCCGGCGGCGCCCTCCTGGGAAGCAACTTCCGGGTGAGCCAGGGCGGGACCGGCCAGCAGCACGAACTGCAACCGGCGGTGGCGTGGAACCATCCCGCCAAGAACTTCGTGGTCGTCTGGCAGGACTCCCGGGACACGGGGTGGGTCTTGACCTGGAGCATCTTCGGCCGACGCGTCGGGACGGGCGGCGCTCCTGTGGGCAAGGACTACCGGGTCAGCGGCAAGGACGCCGATGAGAAAGCGCCGGCGTTGGCCTGCCGGCGCACCGTCGACGAATGCCTGGTCGTCTGGGAAGACACGCGGAATGTGACCAAGCGCAACTCGGACATCTACGGGCGGCGCATACGAGCCGACGGCACCGCCCGAAGCGGCCAGCTGCGCATCTGCGGCAACAAAGCCACCGCAACCGACCAGCGACCGGCGGTGGCCTGGAACCAGGCCGCCGGCCAATACCTGGTGGTGTGGACGGACTACCGCAAAGGAATGCACATCTTCGGCCGGCGGGTCGCAGGTGGCGGCGGCCCCCTCGGCACCGACTTCCGCGTCAGCGGATCTCGTGCCGTGTCTGCAGACTGGCCGGCGGTGGCCTGGAACCAGAAGGCCGACCAGTACCTGGTCGCCTGGAAGGACGAGCGCGCGTACTGGACGCACGGGAGCATCCGCATCTACGGCAAGCGGGTCGCCGGGGCCGGGTAACCGGAACTCCCCCAGCGGACTCCCGGATGCGGCAGCCCT
>VGBK01000151.1 GCA_016870535.1 Actinomycetota bacterium
GATCGGAAGAAGGGAAGGAGCAGCACCGGCATCAGGACGAGAACGACCGCGGCGGCCATCCAGGGGCTGTAGCCCACCCCGCCGTAGGCGTTCTTGGAGAAGCCGCGCCAGATGTCCCCCGGGGTCTCGTACCAACGCGTCTCCACCAGATCGCTGCCGTTGGCCAGGCGCACCGGGTACCCGGCGGCCTTCACCGCCCGGCTCATCTCGACGTCGTCCACGATGGAATCCGGGCGGGCGGCGTGGCCTCCGGCAGCGGCATAGGCCTCTCTGGTGAGGAGGAGGAACGGCCCGAAGGCCACGGCGACGGAGGGATGCGTGCTCCGGTGCATCGCCGCCATGGGGAACAGGGCGAACATGGCGTGGGGGACCATCGGCAGCAGCACCGCGCCGCTCACCGACTTCCGGGAGGAACGGGGCAGCAGAGAGACCAGGCCGGCCCCCTCCTCCTCCAGCAGCCCCGTTGCGGCCGACAGGGCGCCCGGGGCCAGAGTGGTGTCGGCATCCACGAAGCACAGCAGGTCGCCCCGCGCCGCCTGGGACAACTGGTGGCAGGCCCAGTTCTTGCCGGTCCAGCCGGCAGGCAAAGGGGTTCCGGCCAACAGCCGTACCCGGGAGCCGCCCACGGCTCTCACCACGGACGCGGTGGCGTCGGTGGACCCGTCGTCGAGGACGATGATCTCCAGGCGGGGGTAGTCCTGAGTCAGGAGGGAGCGCAGGCAGCGCTCGATGGTGGCCTCCTCGTTCCGGGCGGGGACCAGGAGGCTCACCAGAGGGGAGTCATCCTCCCAGAGCCGGGCCAGCGGCCGGGCCAGGACCCTCTGATTCCAGAAGATCAGCGCCAGTTGCGCCAGGAACAGCCAGGTGAGCGCCCAGTCGAAGATCAGTTCGCGGCTCACGGCCGGGTACCCCCACGGACCCGGTCCCACCCCGTCTCCGCTTCGATCCGCCTCATGCGCGGCTCGTCGACGACTCGTTTCAGGGCGACGAGAGCGAAGGCGCCCAGAGCCACGAGGATGACCGGCCACTCGTAACCGAACAGCGGGGCACAGGCGAAGATGAGTACCGCCACGATGACCAGGGTGGGCAGAAAGCGCCGGGTGAGCAGCCAGGCCACGCCGCCGGCCCCGGCGGCCACCAGCCCCGACCAGGGGAACAAGGCCACCGAGAAGCCGCCGGCAGAGGCCAACCCCTTGCCCCCGACGAAGCGCAGCCAGACCGGGTAGGCGTGGCCGATCACCAGAAAGGCGGCACCCACGGCGAGCTGCCAGAGCGGCGACCGCCCGTACAGCAGGGCGACGGCGGCGCCCTTGCCCATGTCCAGCGCAGTCACCCCCACCCCCCACCAGGGGCCGACCTCGTGGAAGGTGTTGCGGGCGCCGACGTTGCCCTCGCCCGCGGTGCGCAGGTCGATGCCACGGGCCAGGCGGCCCACCAGGTAGGCGGTGGGGAAGGAACCCAGGGCATAGGCCACCAGGGCCGTGCTCAGCACCGTCCAGGTCGTCTCCATGCCCGCGCCCTCTGCCGCTGCCGCTTGTCGACAGGGACTCTAGAGGGTCGGCGACCCCCGGGTCCAGGCCACCGCGGCCGTCTCTCGCGGCAGCGGAGGCAGCGGCTCAGCCCTCGGCGTGCCTCTCCGCGGCGGTCACCGCGTTCTCCAGCAGGCCGGCGATGGTCATGGGCCCCACCCCCCCGGGTACCGGGGAGATCGCCCCGGCGATCTCGGACACCGCCACGAAGTCGACGTCCCCCACCAGGCCGCTCTCGGTCGGGTTGGTCCCAACGTCGACGACCACCGCTCCGGGGCGGATGTGCTCCGGCCCGATGAGCCCGCGCCGCCCGGCCGCCGCCACCACGATGTCGGCCTGCCGGGTGAGGCCGGCCAGGTCGGCGGTGGCGGTGTGGGCCACGGTCACGGTGGCGTCGCGCCCCTTCAGGCCGAGCAGGATCGCCAGGGGCCGGCCCACCAGGAAGGAGCGGCCCACCACCACCACGATGGCTCCACGGGTCTCGACGCCGTAGTGGTCGAGGAGGCGCAGGATTCCCGAGGGGGTGGCGGGTCGCAGCCCGGGGAGGCCCAGCACCAGGCGGCCCAGGTTCTCCGGGTGCAGACCGTCGGCGTCCTTGGCCGGGTCGATGCTCTCTATGAACGGCAGCGGGTCGAGCCCTCCGGGCAGGGGGATCTGCAGCAGCATGGCGTCTACCGCCGGGTCGGCGTTCAGACGGTCGATGAGCCGCTCCAAGTCGGCCGGGGCCGTTTCGGCCGGAAGGGCGTGGTCGAAGGACCGCATGCCCACCCGGGCGGCGGCCCGGTGCTTGCCCCGCACGTAGGTCTGCGAGGCGGGGTCTTCGCCTACCAGGACGGTGGCCAACCCCACCGCCTTGCCCCGGGCGGCCAGGGCGGCCACCCGGGCGGCCACCTCGGCTTCGACGGCCGCCGCCTCCTCCTTGCCGGAGAGGAGGCGGGCCTTCACCGGCGCCTCAGCACATCGCTAATCATCGAGATCACCGTCCCCACCGCCCCCATGTTGTAGCCCTCGGGGATCACCATGTCGGCGTAGCGCTTCGACGGCTCCACGAACTGCAGGTGCATGGGGCGCACCGTGGCCAGGTACTGGTCGTGCACCGAGTCGAAGGAGCGGCCCCGCTCGTTGAGGTCCCGCTCGAGGCGGCGCATGATGCGCAGGTCGGGGTCGGTGTCCACGTAGATCTTCAGGTCCATCAACTCGCGCAGTTCCGGCTCGTAGAGCACCAGGATCCCCTCCACGATCACCACCGGCTTGGGCTCTACTCGCACCGTGTCGGGCAGGCGGTTGTACACGGTGAAGTCGTAGATGGGCCGCTCGATCGCCCTGCCCGCCCGCAGTTCGCGCAGGTGCTCCACCAGCAGCGAGGTCTCGAAGGAGTCGGGGTGGTCGTAGTTGACCTTGACCCGCTCCTCCATGGGAAGGTCGGTCTGGTCGTGGTAGTAGGCGTCGTGCTGGATGAGCGCCACGTTGTCGGGGCCGATGGCCTCCAGGATGGACCGGGCGATGGTGGTCTTCCCCGAACCCGAGCCGCCCCCCAGGCCGATTATCAGGGGACCGGTGGTGGGCCAATGGTGCTTGCGGGGAGGCGGGTTGCCGTTGCTCACGATGAGCAACCTAGTCGCTCAGCGCAACGCGGCCACCGCTTCGCCGATCTCGGTCGGGTAGGTGACCACCACCGCCCCGGCGGCCTCCAGCGCCTCCTTCTTGGCGGCGGCGGTGCCGGAGGAGCCGCTGATGATGGCCCCGGCGTGGCCCATCTTCTTGCCCGGCGGGGCGGTGAAACCGGCGATGTAGGCCACCACCGGCTTGGTCATCTGCTCTTTGATGAAGGCGGCGGCCTGCTCCTCGGCCTCGCCTCCGATCTCCCCGATGAGCACCACCGCCCGGGTTCCCGGGTCGGCTTCGAAACGAGAGAGCACATCCACGAAGGAGGTGCCCGGCACCGGATCGCCTCCGATGCCCACGCAGGTGGACTGGCCGATGCCCCGGGCGGTCAGTTCGTGGACGGCCTGGTAGGTGAGGGTGCCGGAGCGGGAGACCACCCCCACGTCGCCCGGCAGGCAGATCTCGTGCGGCATGATCCCCACGTTGGCCTTCCCGGGGGAGATCACCCCGGGGCAGTTCGGGCCGACGAGGGGCATCTGCGTGGTCCGGCGCAGGTAGTTGACCACCCGGGCCTCGTCGTGGGCGGGGATGCCCTCGGTTATGCAGACGATGAGGCGCATGCCCGGGGCCGCCGCCGCCTCCAGGATGGCGTCGGGGGCGAAGGGGGCCGGCACGAAGCACAGGGTGGTGTTGGCCCCGGTGGCCTCGACTGCCTGGGCGACGGTGTCGAAGACCGGCACCTCCTGCAACTCCTGGCCGCCCCGGCCCGGGCTCACCCCGGCCACTACGTTGGTTCCGTAGGCCCGGTTGCGCATGGCGTGGAACGAGCCCTCGCGGCCGGTGAGGTTCTGCACCAGCAGGCGGGTGGTCTCGTCCACGTAGACGGCCATCAGCGGCGCCCCGCCAGGTCCACGGCCCGCTGCGCCGCTTCGAGCATGGTGGCCGCGGGGATCACCTTCTCCGAAGCAACCTGCGCCAGGATGGCCCGGCCTTCCCGGGCGTTGGTGCCGTCGAGGCGCACCACGATGGGCCACGGCAGTTCTCGTTCCCCCAGCGCAGCAACTATCCCCCGGGCAACCAGGTCGCAGCGGGTGATCCCGCCGAAGATGTTCACCAGGACCGCGTTGACCGCCGGGTCCTGCGTCAGCACCTCCAGTGCGCCTGAGATGGTCTCCGCCCCGGCGCCCCCGCCGACGTCCAGGAAGTTGGCCGCCGCCCCGCCCACCAGCGAGACCACGTCCAGGGTGGACATCACCAGGCCGGCCCCGTTGCCGA
>VGBK01000152.1 GCA_016870535.1 Actinomycetota bacterium
CGGTAAAGATGGCGCGTAGGGCGTCGGCCAGGATGGGGCCCACCGACAGCACCCGCAGGTTGGGCAGGCCGGCGGCCTCCGGCGGCACGGGGAGGGTGTTGGTAATCACCACCTCCTCGAGGCCGCAGTCGGCGAAGCGCTCCACCGCCGGGGAAGACAGCACGCCGTGGGTGGCCAGGGCTCGCACGCTCAACGCCCCCGCCCGGCGCAGCAGATCGGCGGCGGCCACCACCGTGCCCCCGGTGTCGATCATGTCGTCGATGACCACGGCGTGGAGGCCGGCCACGTCGCCCACCACCTGCAGCGCCGCCGCCTCGTTGTGCACCTCGGCAGCGCGCCGCTTGTGAATGAACGCCACCCCGGCGTCCAGGTGCCGGGCGAAGCGGGAGGCGAGGCGCACCCGGCCCGTGTCGGGCGACACGATCACCATGTCCCGGCCCACCGCCTCTTGGAGGTACTGGTAGAAGATGGGCAGGGCCGTCAAGTGATCGAACGGCTTGACGGTGAACCCCTGGATCTGGGCGCTGTGCAGGTCCATGGACACGATGCGGTCCGCCCCGGCGGCGATGAGGAGATCGGCCATGAGCCGGGCGGTGATGGGCTCGCGAGAAAGGTGCTTCTTGTCCTGGCGGGCGTAGCCGTAGAAGGGCACCACCGCGGTGATCCGCTTGGCCGACGCCCGGTGCAGGGCGTCGAGCATGATCAGTTGCTCCATGATGTGGAAGTTGACCGGCTTGCTGTGGCTCTGCAGCACGAAGCAATCGGCGCCGCGCACGCTCTCGGTGAAGCGGACGTAGATCTCCCCGTTGGCGAAGTGGGACCTTTCCACCCCGCCCACCGGGATTCCCAGCAGCCCGGCCACCTCCTCCGCCAGGGGCGGGTTGGCCGAACCCGAGAACAGCATCATGCGCTTGCGGCCGGGCAGTTCCACCTGCGGATCACTCCTTCCTGGGGGCCTTCTTCGGCCGGCGGGCAGCGTAGCCGGGCACCTCGCGCTGCGGGGCGCGCTCCACCGCCAGGGCCCCGGGCGCCACGTCGTGGGTGATCACCGAGCCCGCCCCGGTGTAGGCGTCATCGCCCACGGTGACCGGCGCCACCAGCATGGTGTCGGACCCGATGAAGACCCGGTCGCCGATGACGGTGCGGTGCTTCTCGCGCCCGTCGTAGTTGCAGGTGATGGTGCCGGCGCCGACGTTGCTGTCTTCGCCGACCACCGCGTCGCCCAGGTACGACAGGTGGGGCACCTTGCTCCTCCGTCCCACCGTGGTGGCCTTGGTCTCCACGAAAGTGCCCACCTTCGCCCCGGCTTCGAGGCGCGTCCCCGGACGCAGGCTGGCGAAGGGCCCCACCTGCGCCCCCTCCCCCACCGCGGCTTCCCGCAGGACGGAGTACCAAACCCGCGCCTTGGGCCCGATGGCGCTGTCGACGGCGAACACGTCGGGCCCCACCTCGGCCCCGGCGGCCACGGTGGTGCCGCCCTCCAAATGCACCCCCGGGTACAGGCGAACGCCGGCCTCCAGGGTCACCGCGGCGTCCAGGTACACCCGGCTCGGATCCACCATCTCCACCCCGGCCCGCATCCAGGCCGAGTTGAGGCGGCGCCGCACCTCGGCGGCCACGGCGGCCAACTGCTCGAGCGAGTTCACCCCCTGCACCTCGGCCGGATCGGGAACCGGGACGGCGCAGACCTCACCGGAGGCCGCCAGGGCGGCCACCACGTCGGTGAGGTAGTACTCCCCCTGGTCGTTGCCCCGGCTCAGCCCGGCCAGGGCGGAGGCCAGGGCCTCCCCCCCGAAGGCGTAGGTGGAGACGGCCACCTCGCAGAGGGCTCTCTGCTCCGGGGTGGCGTCGCGCTCCTCGACGATGCCCGCCACCCCCTCCCCGTCCCGCAGCACCCGCCCGTAGCCGGTGGGGTCGGGCATCACCGTGGTGAGCAGGGCCGCCGGAGCCGATCCGCGTGCCTCCACCAGGGCGCGCAGCGTCTCCGGCAGCAGCAGCGGGCTGTCGCCGGGCACCACCAGGACGGTGCCGCCCCCCACCTCCCCCATCGCGGCCAAGGCGGTGGCCACCGCGTGGCCGGTGCCCAGTTGCGGCTCCTGCAGCACCGCCCGCACGCCTTCGGGGAGAGCCGCCCGCACTTCAGCGGCGCCGTGCCCCACCACCACTACCACCTCGTCGGGCGCCGTACCCGCGACGGCGTCGAGCACCCAGGAGAGAAGGGGCCGCCCGGCGACGCAGAAGAGCACCTTGGGACGGTCCGACTTCATCCGGGTGCCCCGCCCGGCGGCCAGGACTATCGCCCGCAGGCTCATGTGCTCCTCCCGTGGTGGGCCTGGGCTGGGGGGATAGGGCTCGAACCCATTCTTCGGGGACCAAAACCCCGCGTGCTGCCGATTACACCACCCCCCAGGAGGGGTCAGGGCAGTGTACCGGAGGGCACCTGCCAGCCCTGCGGTACGGGCCGACAGGCCCGGGCCCCTCTCGTCTGCCCGGCGGCAGCCGCGGCTTCCCCGGCCTCGGAGGCGGAGGGGAAGAAGGCGAACAGGGCCGGGCCGCTCCCCGTCAGCAGCACCGCCCGGCCCCAGCGGTGCCTCAGGTCGGCAGCCCAGTCGCCCAGTTCCGGGACCAGCGACCGCGCCGCCGGCCACAGGTCGTTGGCCAGAGGCTCGTGCGGCCGCAACTCCGGGGGCAGGTCGCGTCCCGCCACCCCGGCGTCCTGCGGCCCGCCCAGGTCGTCCCAGCGCCGGTAGGCCGCCGCCGTCGAGACCTCGAAGGGCGGGACGGCCACCGCCAGCCAGAAGCCTTCGAGGGCGGGCAAGGACTCGATCCGCTCCCCGTACCCCTCCACCCAGGCGGTCCCGCCAACGAGACAGAAAGGCACGTCGGCGCCCAGTCCCGGAGCGAGGGAATCCCGCACCCGGTCGGCGATCCCGAAACGGTCCGCCGCCAGCGCCAGGGCGGCCGCCGCGTCGGCGCTGCCCCCGCCGAGGCCGGCGGCCATGGGAATGCTCTTGTGCAGCGACAGGGAGACCGGTGCCGGGCGGGCCGCCACTCCTCGAACCGCCTCCACCGCCCGCCAGGCCAGGTTGGATTCGTCCGGGGGAGCCTGCAGGCCGGCCACCGTGAAGGCGTCCTCCTCTGCCGCCGCCAGCGCCAGGCGATCGGCCCAGTCCACCGACTGCGCCAGGGAGCGCAGCGGGTGGCGTCCGGTGGCGTCGGCGGGGCGCACCCGCAGGCTGAGGTTCACCTTGGCGAAGGCCTCAGCCGGCATGGGCCACCTCGGCGAGACGCAGGTAGTCCTCGGGCGCCAGGTCCTCGGCCCGCCGGGCGGGGTCGATGTCGGCGGCGCCGAGGACCGCCGCCGGGGCGGCCAGCGCCCCGGCCAAAGAGCGTCGCAGCATCTTGCGGCGCTGGCCGAAAGCCACCGCTGCCAGGGCGATGGCCTCCTCGGTCAGCGGGCGGGCCGGGGTGCGCCGGATCACCGCCACCGCCGATTCCACCTTCGGGGCGGGGAGGAAGACGTTCGGAGATACCCGAAAGGCGACCTCCACCGTGCCGTGCAGGCGCACCGTCACCGACGGGAGGCCGTAGACGCGGCTCCCCGGCCCCGCCGCCAGGCGTTCCACCGCCTCCCGCTGCAGCATCACCACGAAGCGCCGGATCGCCGGGGCGCGGCGCAGCAGGCGCAGCAGCAATGGGGTGCCCACGTGGTAGGGAAGGTTGGCCACCACCACCCACGGGCCTTCGCCCAGCGAGGCCGGGTCGAGGTCGGCGGCGTCCTCGTAGCGCACCTCAACCCCCGGCGCCCCCCGCAGGGCCTCATCGAGGACCGGACGCAGCCGGGGATCGACCTCGTAGGCCCGCACCCGGGCCCCGGCGGCGGCCAGGCCGCGGGTCAGGGTCCCCGCCCCGGCGCCGATCTCCAGGACCCGGTCGCCCGGGCCCACCCCGGCGACGGCCACGATGCGGCGCACCAGGTTCGGGTCCACCAGGAAGTGCTGGCCGAGGTCCTTGCGGGGGCGCACGCCGTGGGCGGCGAGGAGGCGGGCGGTAGCCCCCCGCCCCAGCGGGTCCTCAGCCACCGCGAAACACCCGATGGGCGGTGGCCGCGGTCAGCCGGGCTACCTCGGCGGGCGGCACTCCCCACACCTCGGCCAGGGCGTGCCCCACCGCCACCACGTTGGCCGGCTCGTTGGGCTGCTCCCGATGCGGCGGCGGGGTCAGGTAAGGGGTGTCGGTTTCGATCATGGTGCGGTCCGGCGGCGCCGCCGCCGCCGCCCGCCGGGTGGTGTCGCCCGTGGGGTAGGTGATGGGGCCGGCGAAGGAGAAGACGACCCCCAGCGCGGCGAAACGC
>VGBK01000153.1 GCA_016870535.1 Actinomycetota bacterium
AGGTTCCACAGCAGCCAGGAGTCGACGGTGCCGAAGAGGGCGTCCCCGGACTCGGCCCGCGGCCGCAGGCCGGGCACCTCCTCCAGCAGCCAGGCCAGTTTCGGGCCGGAGAAGTAGGTGGCGGGGGGGAGGCCGGTGGCCGCCCGGAAGCGGTCGGCCCCGCCGTCGGCCGCCAGCGAGGCGCAGAGGGAGGCGGTGCGGGTGTCCTGCCAGACGACGGCCGGAGCCAGCGGCTCCCCGGTGGCCGGGTCCCACACCACCGTGGTCTCCCGCTGGTTGCTCACCCCCACCGCGGCCAGGTCGGATGCGGCGAGGCCCGCCCCCGACAGCGCCTCACCGACCACGGCGAAGGTTCGGTCGCGAATCTCGGCGGCATCGTGCTCCACCCACCCGGGGCGGGGGTAGATCTGGCGATGCTCCTGCTGGGCCAGCGCCACTATGCCGCCGCGACGGTCGATCACGGCGAAGCGGGTGCTGGTGGTCCCCTGGTCGATGGCCCCGACGTACTCCGCCACGATGCCCTCCCTCTAGCGCGGCTCCGCCTCGCCGATGCCCAGGCGCGCCGTGGCGTCGCCGGCATGCTGCCGGGCCGTCTCCCCCCCGGCGGCGGCGAAGGCCCGCAGCACCCCCGCCGCCTCGGCCACCATGAGATCCACATCGGGCCGCTCCGGCCGCGAGAAGCGGCGCAGCACGAAAGCGGCCGGGTCCATGCGGCCCGGCGGCCGGCCGACTCCCACCTTCAACCGCCACAGGGCCACGCTGCCCAGGGCGGCCACCACCGAGGCCACCCCGTTGTGCCCGCCGGTGCCCCGGCCGAAGTGAAAGCGCAGTTTGCCGAAGGGCAGGTCGATGTCGTCGTGCACCAGCACCAGGCGGTCCTCCGGCACCTTGTAGTAGCGGAGGAGGGGAGCCACCGCCCGCCCCGACTCGTTCATGAAGACGGAGGGCAGGGCCAGCACCGTTCGGCCCCCGGGAAGGTCGGCGGCCGCCACCAGGGCCCGCATGCGCCGCGGGGCGCGGCGGAACTCGGCGCCCCCCTCGGAGGCCAGGCGCCGCACCACCTCGGCGCCCACGTTGTGCCGCGTGCCTTCGTACTCGAGGCCCGGATTGGCCAGGCCGACGAAGAGCAGGGGGTCGCTCAGCCCTCGCCCTCGGCTTCGGCGGCAGCCTCGACCCCTTCGGCTTCGGCGGCGACCGCGGCGGCCTCGACGTGGGCGGCGGCGGGCAGCGCCACCACCAGCAGAGTCTGGTCGGGGTCGGTGACGTAGGCCACCCCGGGCAGCGCCGGCAGGTCGGCCACCCGGGCCGAGTCGCCGACGCGCAGGGCGCTGATGTCGAGAGTCACCTGGGAGGGGATGGCGGTGGGCAGGCAGGAGACGATCACGCTGGCGTGCACCGTCTCCACGATGCCTTTGGCCTCGCGCACCCCCACCGGGATTCCGGCGAACTCCACCGGCACCTCGGCCTCGATGCTCTCGTCCAGGGAGATGCGGATGAAGTCGAGGTGGGTGATCTCGCCCCGCACCGGGTGGCGCTGCACTTCGCGCGCCACGGTGAGCAACTCCTCGCCATCTACCTGCAGGTTGATGAGGGCGTTGAGGCCCGCCTCGGTGTGCAGGGCGGCGTAGAGGTCGCGGCGGTCCACCGCCACCGACCGGGGCTCGAGGCCACGGCCGTAGACGACGGCGGGCACGCTGCCGGCGCGCCGCAGCCGCCGGGAGGTGCGGGAGCCGGGGACGCGGCCCGTCTCACCGCGCAAGGTCACCTGTTCCATGGGAAGACTCCTCGAAAGGGATGCGGGGGGCGCATTATGCCCGCTGTTGGCACGATGGCAAACGGACGAGGGGGCTGGGTGGGCGGTGCGCCCGCCGTTAGGGGAAACGTGACAAGGGCGAGCTGCTCGGCCCAACCCCGGGAGTCCAGGCAGGCCCCCGGGTTCACCCCGGCTCGGGGACGGGTGGCGCCGAACCGGACGGCGGACGGCTCATCCGGTGCCGTACTTGCGGACGAACCCGTCCGAACCTCCTTTGCTGGTGCCCTGCAGGCTGCCCCACGTGTAGCCGGCGGCGTACACCCCGCCGGCATGCACCGCCACCCCTTCGACGTAGTCCCTCGTGGGGGTGCCGAACTGGCGGGTCCACAGATGCTTCCCGTCATGGTCGTACTTGCGGACGAACCCGTCCGTCCACCCCTTGTTGGTGCCCTGCAGGCTGCCATCCGTCCGTCCGGCGGCGTACACCCCGGTGGCATCCACCGCCACCCCCGAGACCTCATCCCACTCGGGCGTGCCGAACTGGCGGGTCCACAGATGCTTCCCGTCATGGTCGTACTTGCGGACGAACCCGTCGTCGTAGCCCTTGTTGGTGCCCTGCAGGCTCCCCTCCGTGGGCCCGGCGACATACACCCCGGTGGCATTCACCGCCACCCCAAAGACCGAGTCCCCCTGGGGGGTGCCGAACTGGCGGGTCCACAGATGCTTCCCGCCCCGGCCGTACTTACAGACGAACCCGTCACCTTGACCCTTGTTGGCGCCCTGCAGGCTGCCCCACGTGTAGCCGGCGGCATACACCCCGCCGGCATGCGCCGCCACCCCGCGGACGTAGTCCCACTCGGGGGTGCCGAACTGGCGGGTCCACAGATGCTTCCCGTCGTGGTCGTACTTGCGGACGAACCCGTCCGACCCCCCCTTGTTGGTGCCCTGCAGGCTGCCCGACGTGGACCCGACGACATACACCCCGCCGGCATCCACCGCCACCCCAACAACGAAGTCAACCTCGGGGGTGCCGAACTGGCGGGTCCACAGATGCTTCCCGTCGTGCCCGTACTTGCGGACGAACCCGTCTGTCAACCCCTTGTTGCTGCCCTGGAGGCTGCCCCACGTGTACCCGGCGGCATACACCCCGGTGGCATGCACCGCCACCCCTAAGACCCAGTCCTCCTGGGGGGTGCCAAACTGGCGGGTCCATAGCAACTTCCCGCCCCGGCCGTACTTGCGGACGAAACCGTCCGACCACCCCTTGTTGGCGCCCTGCAAGCTCCCCTCCGTGACCCCGGCGGCGTACACCCCGAGGGGATGCGCCGCCACCCCGCGGACCCAGTCCTCCTGGGAGGTGCCGAACTGGCGGGTCCACAAGTGGTCGCCGTCACCGGCCACCGCCGGAACCGCCAGCGCCCCCACCACCAGCATCACCACCACCCCAACCCCGAAACGCCTGCCAGCAAACATCACCGCCCCCTTCCCCTCACCCCCGGACCAAACCCGGGGCCGCGCGTGCCCATAGCAACCATAGGCGTTTCCTTCGCACGCTGCCCGGCCCCGACCCGAACACCCCATCGGTCTCGGCTCCCCTCTCCGAAACCCCGGAGGACGGGCGGCCCGACCGGACCACACTCTGCTCGACACCGGGGAGGCCGCAAGTGGCATTCCCCCCCGCCGTCCCGTCGAAGGGTTAGCGTCGGGCCCACGAGTACGGAGGCTCGCCGCTCCGCCGGCCGGGTCCGGGTTCAGGACACAGCTCTATCCCGCAAAAAGGTCGGGGGGGCTAGGTGGGCGGCGTCGCCGGTTGTGCCGCCGGACACGGCGGTCCCCTCGCCTGCCTCCCACTCCGGCGCCCAGGCCGCCTACCCGATGACGCTTGCCAGCCGCAGATCCCCGTTGGTCGCGTCGTAGTACGAGATGATGGCGCGCCCGGAGGCATCCAGCACCAACGAAGGCGTATACGCCCCGACCGTCCCGGAGCCATCCACGGTGGTGACGGTGTTGCCACCGCTGCAGGCGGCATCACCACACCGCACCGTCTTCAGGTTCCCGTTGGTCGCGTCGTAGTAGGCGACCACGGGAAAGCCCGAAGGGTCCAGGATCAGCGACGTGCCTCGGCCGGTGTCGCCGGCCGCGTCCAGGGTCACGAAAGTGTTGCCGCTGCTGCAGGTGGCATCCCCGCAATGCACCAGCCTCAGGTCCCCGTTGGTGATGTCGTAGTAGGAGACCACCGGGAAACCCAAGGTGTCCAGCACCAGCGAGGTGTAGCGCCCGGTGTCGCCGGTGCTATCCACGGTGGTGATGGCGTTGCTGCTGCTGCAGGTGGCATCCCCGCAGTGCACCAGCTTCAGGTCCCCATTGGTCTGGTCGTAGTACGAGACCACCGGGAACCCCGAGGCATCCAGCACCAGCGAGGAGAACAGGCCGGTACTCCCGGCGCCGTCCACCGCGGTGAAGGTGTTGCTGCTGCTGCAGTTCGCATCCCCGCACCGCACCACGATCAGGTCGTCGTCGAAGTAGCTCTCGTAGGAGATGACCGGGCGGCCGGAGGAGTCCAAGGCAAGCGAAGTCCAGCGGCCAACGGTGATGTCG
>VGBK01000154.1 GCA_016870535.1 Actinomycetota bacterium
TGATCATCAGCACCACGCGGTCGAGGGCTTCCTGGTACTCGGCGGCCTGGTAGCCGGCCGGGGCGGAGCGCCGCATCTTGAAACCCATGCGGCCCGGCGTGCCGGGGCGGTCGGGCCGGGCTGCGGCGTAGGCCGCGGTCACGTCGTCCGGAGTGCGGATGTCGGTGAAGAGCACGCCGTCGAACCCGGCTCCGATCGCCGCCTGCGCCCAGAAGGCCTGGGAGGCCTGGTCCAACTTGATGATCAGCGGGAGGCTTCCGGCCTGGCCGGCCCGGGCGAGGTGGGCCAGCATCGGCATGTCGAAGACCGTGTACTCGGCGCAGAACTCGGCGTAGTCGAACAGGCCGGTATCGCCGATGATCTCGGGGATGTCGGGGTCGGTGGAGAGGAAGTGGGTGCCCACCGTGGGCTCGCCGGCCGCGACCTTCTGGTGCAGGGTGTTCGGCATCTTCACGGCGCGACCTCCACGGCGGGCTTCATCTCGTCCTGCCGGGAACGCTACCCGGGCCGCCGCCCATCGGGGTTGCCGGCGGCCGGAACCCCGGATGCAGCCCGCAGGCAGCACCGCTCGGCCTGCCGGGTTCAGAGGTCGAGCAGGTAGCGCAGTATCCGCTCGATGGAGGCCAGCGCCACCACGTCCACTCTGCCCAGGCGATGCACCAGGCGGCGATCCGAGATCGACTTCAAGTCCTCGCACTTGGCGTAGCCGACCCCGTCCAGACCCGAGTCGGGGCCGTCGATCTCGACATGGGAGGGAAGGTCGCGCCGGGTCGAGGTCAGGGGCACCACCAGCAGCACGCCGGAAGGCCCTTCGTTCAGGGGATCGGTAGACACCACCACCGCAGGCCGGGTACCCGCCTGCCCCCGGCCCACAGGTTCTCCGAGGTCCACCAGCCACACCTCACCGCGGCGGGCGCTCACGGCGAGGCGTCCTCCCCGGCCATGCCCTCAAGCCGCCGCTCCGCCTCGACTTCCGCCCACGCCGGGGGATCCCGGCGCAGTTCTCCGAAGCGCCGGTTCAGCTGCTCGAAGAAGAGCCGCCGCTCCAGAGCGTCCACTGCCTGGTCGAGGACTCTGGTCATCGGCTGGCCGGTGGACCCCGCCAGGACGGCGAGCCGGTCGCGGGTCTCCTCGCTGATGCGAATGGTGGTCGTCACCGGCTTGAGTATACGTCCTAGTAGATAGGCATGTCTACACCGCTGTGCCAGATCACCTGCGCGGGCGAGACCCGGCCGTCTCGTACCCCGTCGGGCAGGCCTTCGCCCCGCACGTCGGGCAATTGAACATCCGGCCCGGTGCCGCTCGATCGAGGCCTCGTCGCTGCACGGGCGGCAAGACTGCGGGATAGGCTGATTGGCGGGAGCGTTGAGGGAGGGCAGATGTCCCGGTTTCCCCGTCTTTGCGCCATGGCGGGTGCGGTGGCGCTGCTGCTCGGGTCTCCTTCTTCGGGGACGGCTGAGGTCGCACCGCCGAAGGCGGCGCTCGGCACCAACTTCCGTATCAGCGGACCCAGGGCCACCGCCGACGACTTCTGGGCAGCGGCGGCATGGAACGAGACCGCCAACCAGTATCTGGTGGTGTGGAGGGATGGGCGCAACGAGGGCATCAGCGGCGCCGACATCTACGGGCAGCGACTGGCGGCCGACGGCCGCCGGATCGGGAGCAACTTCCGCATCAGCGGGCCGGGCGCCACGGCCGACGAACGGCACCCGGCGGTGGCATGGAACCGGACGAGCAACCGGTACCTGGTCGTCTGGTCGGACGGACGCAACGACGGCACCAGTGGCACCGACATCTACGGGCAGATCCTGGGACCGGCCGGCGGGACCGTCGGCAGTAACTTCCGCATCAGCGGGCCCGGTGCCGAGGCCGACGAAGGCAGCCCGGCGGTGGCGTGGAACGCGAAAGCCAACCGGTACCTCGTCGTCTGGGTAGACGAGCGCAGCGCGGCTGACCACGGCACCGACATCTACGGGCAGATCCTGGGGCCGGCGGGAGGGCGAGTGGGCTCCAACTTCCGGATCAGCGGGTCCGATGTCAAGGCCGACGAAAGCAGCCCGGCGGCGGCGTGGAATGCTCAGGCCAATCGGTATCTCGTCGTCTGGGAGGACAATCGCGACCCGGTTGCCCGCGGCCTCGACATCTACGGGCAGATCCTGGGGCCGGCGGGAGGGCGAGTGGGCTCCAACTTCCGCATCAGCGGGCCCGTCGCCACCGACTCGGAGTACTCCCCAGCAGTGGCCTGGAACCAGACGGCCAACCGGTACCTCGTCGTCTGGGAGGACTACCGGAATCAGGAGCCTCGCGGCACCGACATCTACGGGCAGATCCTGGGGCCGGCGGGAGGGCGAGTGGGCTCCAACTTCCGCGTCAGCGGTCGTCACGCTACCTCCGACGAGTGCGACCCGGCAGTGGCGTGGAACCGGACGGCGAACCGGTACCTGGTCGTTTGGGAAGACTGGCGCAGCTACGAATCCCGCGGGAGCGACATCTACGGGCAGATCCTGGGACCGGCGGGAGGGCGAGTGGGCTCCAACTTCCGCGTCAGCGGGCCCGACGCCAGACTGAATGAGTACGGCCCGGCAGTGGCGTGGAACGGGACCGCCAACCAGTACCTCGTCGTCTGGGACGACCAGCGCGACCAGACGCCTCGCGGCTCCGATATCTACGGGCAGCGGCTGACGGGATGACGTAGCACGAGCCGTCCACCGCGAGGATGTCGGTGTGGCAGAGGCCACCGCGGGTGACCTCGACGCGCACCCGGTCGTGGCGCCGTTCCGGCGCTTCGCCGTCGAAGGGCTCCAGCGGCTGCCCGGCCCCCCGGGGCGGCGTAGCCCATAACGGAAGACGGCGACATGCCGGAACCTCCCCCATCTGTCGCATTCAGGAGAGGTTCATGCTCGTCGCGTCGGTCGCGCCGGGTTCCGTGTCGGCCAGAGACTGTGCCGGATGACGCGGCTGCGCCCCCCGGCTCGGCATGCGGCTCCGGCGGAGATCCGCGGTGACCGTTGCGGAAGCACCGCCCGGCTGCCGGGGAGCAGGTCCAGTGGGGTGACCAGGGGGTCACCCGGGCCGGCCCCCTGGGGGTATCGCCCGGCTCGTCCCCGGGGTGGGCATCTACATCCCCCTCGGCATTACGTTCCAGCACCGCATTGGGGGGACGGCGCCGCTCGTCTTCACCTGCTCCGCCGTGCCTCCCGGCGGGGTGACGACGAGGCGGTGGTCGTCGACGGGCCGTGAGCGCCGTGCCCGGGCCCGCCGTCCCCCCGACCCAGCCCCGACCTGACCCCTCTCTCGGCGGCGACCTGCGCCGACCCTCCCTGTCAGAACCGGCCCGGCCGGCCGGTGCGAGGCAGCCCGAGCGATGCCCCGGGCGCTCCACGCCGCCACGGGACCGGGTGCCGTAGAGTTGCCATCCCGTTGGTGCCGAAGGAGGACGCGGCGTGAGGCCCAGGCTGCAACTGCTCGACGAGGCGCTCATCGACCGCATCCTCGACGAGGCGCGCCACGTGCTCGCCACCATCGGCGTCGAGATCGAGAGCGACGGGGCCCGGGCGCTACTCGCCGAGCACGGCGCCCCGGTGGACGAGGCCACGGGCCGGGTCCGCCTCCCGGCGGCGCTGATCGACCGGGCCCTCGCCGCGGCGCCCCGCGCCATCGGCCTCTACGACGTCCTGGGCGCTCAGACCCACGACCTGTCGGGCGCCAACGTGCACTTCACCCCCGGGTCGTCGGCCCTCCTGGTGCTCGACCACGCCACCGGCACCATGCGCCCGCCCACCACGGCGAACTACATCGAGCACGCCAAGGTGGTGAGCGGCCTGGGCAACATCGCGGCGCAGAGCACGGCCCTGATCCCGGCGGACGTGAGCGAGAAGATCCAGGACTCCTACCGCCTCTTCCTGAGCCTGCTGTACGGCGAGAAGCCGGTGGTCACCGGCGCCTTCACCGTCGAGTCCTTCGAAGTCATGCGCGAGATGCAGGTGGCGGTCCGCGGCAGCGAACGGGCGCTGCGCGAGAAGCCACTGACCATCTTCTCGTGCTGCCCCACCTCGCCGCTCAAGTGGAGCCACGTCACCAGCCAGAACTTGATCGACTGCGCCCAGGCCGGGATCCCCGCCGAGCTGGTCTCGATGCCGCTGGCGGGGTTCATGGCGCCGGTGACCCTGGTAGGGACGCTGGTCACCCACGCCGCCGAGACGCTCTCGGGCTACGTGATCGGCCAGCTCGCCGCCCCCGGGGCGCCCATGCTGTGGGGCGGCTCCCCCGCCGTCTTCGACGTGCGCTACGAGACCACACCCATGGGCGCCATCGAGACCATGATGATCGACT
>VGBK01000155.1 GCA_016870535.1 Actinomycetota bacterium
CGCCATGGCTGCCTCCACCAGGGCCACCGCGCAGCCCCCGAAGCCGGCGCCCGTCATCCGCGCCCCTAGGCACCCGGGGGCGGCCAGCGCGGCCTGCACCATGGCGTCGAGGGTGTCCCCGGACACCTCGAAGTCGTCGCGCAGGCTGTGGTGGCTCTGCACCATCAACGCTCCCAGCCGCGGCCCGTCGCCCCTCTGCATGGCCTCGGCAGCGGCCGCGGTGCGGGCGTTCTCGGTCACCACGTGCCGGGCCCGCAGGCGAAGCTTGCCTTCCGGAAGCCGGGTCAGATCCGCTTCACCGGCATCGCGCAAGGCGGCCACCCCCAACTGCGCGGCCGCCTGCTCACATTCGGCCCGCCTCTGGTTGTAGGCGGAGGCCACCAGTTGCCGCCGGGTGCCGGTGTCGAGGATCACGACCGCGGTCCCCGCAGGCAGAGCGCACCTCTCGAAGAGCAGACTGCGACAGTCGAGGAACAGCGCGTGCCCCGCTTCGGCGCAGGCCACGGTGAGTTGGTCCATGACGCCGCAGGCCATGCCCACCCACTCGACCTCGGCCCGCTGGGCGATCCGGGCGGCGCCGATCGGGTCCCAGACGGCCCTCGCGGAAAGCGCGAAGGCGCGGGCGGCCGCCAGCTCCAGGGCCGCCGAAGACGAGAGACCGGCTCCCACCGGGATGTCGGTGGCGATGGCCCCGTCCCAGCCCGCCGTCGCCGCGGCACCCAATGCCCAGGCCACGCCGCTGAGGTACCGAGCCCAGCGCGGCCCGGGACGGTCGAGCCGGTCGAGGTGGAAGTCAGTGGGGGGATGCCCCTCCGAAGCCACCCGCACCCTCCGGTCGTCGCGGGGCCGCAGCACCAACCAGGTGGCCGGCTCGACCGCCATGGGAAGCACGAAGCCCTCGTTGTAGTCGGTGTGATCCCCGATGAGATTGACCCTGCCGGGGGCCCGCACCAGGTGGGTGGGAGCCAACGCGAAGCTGTCGTCGTACAGCCGCCGGGCCCGCTCCTCAGCGTTCATCGGTGATGGCCAGGTAGTGCCGCTCGGGCACATCGCGCAGGCGCCGGGCGGCTTCCTCGGGGGTCAGGTCGCGTTGCGCCTCCGCGGTCAACTCGTAGCCGACCATGAACTTGCGGATGGTGGCGGAACGGAGAAGCGGCGGGTAGAAGTGAGCGTGAAGCACCCAGTGCTCGGCCTCGTCTGTGCCGAAAGGGGCCCCGTGCCAGCCCATCGAGTAGGGGAAAGGGTGGCAGAAGAGGTTGTCGTACCGCACCAGCAGCCGGTGCAGGATGCGGGCGAGTGATCGGCGGGCTGCCGGGTCGAGTTCCGGGAGACGGCGGACCGGGCGGCGCGGCACCAGCAGGGTCTCGAAGGGCCACACCGCCCAGTAGGGAACCACCGCAACCCACTCCTCGTCGGCCACCACCACCCGCGTCCCGTCGCCCGTCTCCGCCTCGACGTAGTCGGTGAGCAGCGGCCGTCCCTTCTTGCGCCAGTAGACCAGTTGATGGTGGTCCTCGGCTTCCGTGGAGCTGGGGATGGAGGAGCCGGCCCAGATCTGGCCATGGGGATGCGGGTTCGACGCCCCCATGGTCGCGCCGCGGTTCTCGAAGACCTGCACCGACGGATAGACCGCCCCGAGAGCGGCCGCCTCCTCCATCCAGGTGGCCACCACGGCCTCGATTGAGGCGTCGTCCATCTGGGAGAGGGCGAGATCGTGGCGCGGCGAGAAGCAAACCACCCGGCAGGTGCCCGCCACCGCCTCAGCCTGGAACAAGTCGCCGCAGGCGGCCCGCTCGGGGAGCGCATCGGGCAGCATGGCCGGGAAGTCGTTGGTGAAGGTGAAGGTCCCGGAGTAGTCCGGGTTCCGCTCTCCGGACGCCCGCCGCGCCCCGGGACAGAGGTGACAGGCCGGGTCGTGGCGGGGCACGACGGGAACGTCGACCCTCTCCGTCTTGCCCAGCCAGGGCCGGTCCGTCCGGTGCGCCGAGACAAGGACCCAGGATCCGGTGAGCGGATTGCGGCGACGGTGGGGCGAAGGGAAGGTGGGCGGGTTCACCGGGCGGCCTCCTCCCGCCCCGGCTCGGCAGGGGCGAATCCCGCGCTGAGATCGACCCGGCGATCGTCGACCATCCACCGCGCCCGGCCCCGGCAGGTGACGGCGGCCTCCCTCTCCTCAAGGAAGGCGGCCAGCCTGGAGCGCTCCGCAGGAGTCAGCCAGTCCGGGGGGTCCGAGATCCCTCGGAAGCCGGTGATCCGGGCTAGATCGCGCAACAGGGCCTGCGCCCCGGCGCCCAGCCCGAGCCGGCGCGAACGAAAGAAGCAGACATCGGGATCGAGATCGAGAGCGCCCCGCAGCCACAGCCGGTGAGCGCTGGTCTCAACGGCGTTGCGGGCCCCGGCGGTCTGGGCAGGGTCGTGCCACCACTCGGCCACGTCGGGCCCGATGCGAATGCCGTCGAACACTCCGAGGGAGGCTATCACCGGGGCCCCGCACGCCAGCAGGTAGCAGTCGTCGCCGGCAGCACGGCGCATCACCTCGCACGCCGCTCGGAGGCTCGCCTCCCTGCCTGCCTCCCGATGGCGACGTCCGGGGAAGGCGGCCGCGTAGAGGAAGTCCAGTTTGAGGAACTCGTAACCCCAGCCCCGCACCCTGCGGATCAGGGCGTCGAGGTACTCCAGCACACCGGGATGGGTGGGGTCGAGGGAGTGATAGGGCCCGCCCCAGCACTCGCCCGCCACCACCGGATCGCCCTCGTCGTCGGGCAGCAGCAGGTCGGGGTGCGCGGCGGCGAACTCAGAGGAAGCGCCGGCGATGAGTGGGGAGAGCCAGAGCCCGGGGCGGAAGCCGGCGGCGCGGATGCGATGCGCCAGGTCCTCCATGCCCGAGGGAAAGCGGGCATTGGCCGTCCAGTCCCCGACCGCCCGCTCCCAGCCGTCATCCACCTGGAAGGTCTCGAAGGCCAGCCCCCCGAGCCCGGCGAGCACCCGGTGGAGCGCCGCTTCGCTGATGTCCCCGTACATCCCATACCAGGAGCTCCACAGGCGCTGCGGGGCGATGGGCCGGCGACCCAGTTGACCGGACAGGGCCGCGGCGTATCCCGCAAAAACCTCCGCCTCGGAGCCTCTCGCGGTGTACCAGGGCCCGGGCGCCGCGGCATACCGTCCCGCCAGCCCGCCATCGTCGAGGAAAACCCAGGCATCGGGCGCCAGCGCCCCGAGCAGGCTGATCGAACCGTCGCCGTGCTCCACCGCGGCCACTCCGCTGCCCCCGTGCCGCCGATCGGCGTCGTGCAGAGGATCGGCCACTCCCAGGCGACGCACCCGATCGGGGATCACTTCGGGCGATTCGGAAGGGTCGACCCAGGCGGTGCGCGACCAGGAGTGCCAGCCATGCCGGTAGAACGCGACCGCCCGGTCGACGGGGAGGACGCACTCCCCTCCTGAGATGATCCCGCCGGTCACTTGATACCGCTGGAGGCGACGTTCTCGACGAAGTAGCGCTGCGCCATCACGAACACCACGAGGGGCACGGTCATAGCCAGAGTCACCCCGGCGAAGATGAGGTGCGGCTGATCGGCCCCCTGCCCTCCAAGAATGGAGAGCGCCAGCGTCAGCACATGTGACTTGGTGTTGCCGGCATCGATCACCACCAGCGGCCAGATGAAGGAGTTCCAGGCATACAAGAATTGGAAGGTCGCCAGGGTGGCGATCGCCGGCCAGGAGAGCGGCACGAAGATCCGCCACAGGATGCGCATCCGGGAGGCGCCGTCGATGAAGGCTGCCTCCTCCAGGTCACGGGGTATGGAAACGAAGAACTGGCGCATCAGGAAGGTCCCGTAGGCGGTGAAGATGAAGGGCCACACCAGCGAGGCCAGCGAGTTGTTCCAGTTGAGCTTCACCACGATCTGGAACAGCGGGATCATCATCACCACGAAGGGGATCATGATCGAGCCCAGGTAGCCCACGAAAATCTTGTCCCTCCCCGGAAAACTGATCCGGGCGAACGCGTAACCACCCATGATCGACGTGAACAGGCTCCCCGCCACCACGAAGACGGTGACCAGCACCGTGTTGGTCAGGGCCCGGTCGAAGTCGCGGATGCCCATGACCTCGGAGTAGTTGGACCACTCGGCCGTGACCCGCTCGGTGCGCTGGGCGGTGCGTACCACCGCATAGCCCTCGACATCGGGCCGGTCGGGGTCGACGAACCTCCCCACCACCGTGTCCCGGACAAGTGCCAGCCGGCGCCACTCGGTCCCGATCGGAACTCGATACAGGGGCCTCACCACCCCGTCGACCACCACTTCGGTGCCGGTGGACT
>VGBK01000156.1 GCA_016870535.1 Actinomycetota bacterium
TGACGAAGGGCTCCAGGAAGGTCAGGTAGGCCGAGAACAGCACCCCGGCGACGGTCCCGGCGAACAGGGTCATCGCGGCCACGTCGGCGGCGCGCCCCTTTCCCCGCCGGGCCACCGCCCACGCGCCCAGCATCACCCCATACCCGGCCAAACCCACGATTCCCACCGGCACCACGCCGAACAGGCGGGCGTACTCGCTCTGCTGCACGGTGTTGCAGTCGCCGACGGGGCCGCAGACGGCCTCCGACCCGCCCACCTCCACGAAGCTCAGGTAGGCGGCCACCCCGAGGCCGGCCAAGACCAGGACGACCGTCGCCCAGTCGACACTGCGCCCCTCTCCGGGCTTCCGCATCCACCAGGCGACTCCCCCCAGCCCGGCGACCATCAGGACGAGCACCACCACCGAGATCGAGTTTGCCACCCGATCCTGCCGGAACCGATCGGCCATCGAAGCGCCCCTCGGCCCGGGCGGAAGGAAACCGTCACTCCCATCCGTCGGAGCACCGGTGGTCGTGCTCGCCACCGAGGTGGTCGTGCTCCCGGCCACCGAGGTGGTCGTGGCGGAGGTCGTGGTCGTCGTCTCGGGAGGGCCGACCGGGATCCCCGCCAGGGCCTCGGGGAGGCCCGGTATCACGGGCCAATCGATGCCCGCCCCCGATTCGAGAGCGTCGTGCACCATGCCGGGGAACCGGTCCGGGATATCCCTGGACCCGAGCATGTACTCGTCCCCCACGATCAGCCGGGGCACCCCTCCCGACGGGATGGCGAAGGCGTCGGTGGCGGCGTGGAACAACTCGGCCCCCTCGTACACCGACGCGTCCACCAGCAGAATCTGGAGGCGGCCGTTGGTCATCAGGTAGAACGCCACTCGGCCCGAATCCAGGGTCTCGTCGTAGTACAGGTCGGGCAGCCCTCCCGTCTCCTCGAACATCCCGGGGAGGACCTCGTTGATCACGAACTCGCAGTGGCCGCAGGTGGGCAGGAAGAAGAGAACGGCCCGGGCTGCCGGTTCCTGGGCGAAGGCGGTAGCGGCGCCGCCTGCCACCAGTGCAGCCAGCAAGGCGGCCGCGGCCCAGCGCGCCGCCCGGCCCCGGCGGTCTGCGTTGCGGTCGGCAATGGAGTTCATTCGTCGGCCGCCGCCGCGGTCATGATCCACGACACGATCTCGGGCGCCTGCGGGATGCGCCCGCTGGCTTTGACTTTGCCGGCGATGGCCAGGGCCGGGGTGAACGCCACCCCCATGGCCACGATCTCATCTCGCTTCTCCACCTTCTCCAAGTCGGCCGGGATGCCGGCCTGGGTGACCGCCTTCTGCGCCTCGGCGTAGAGACGCCGGCAGTTGGAGCACCCGGGGCCGATGACCTGGATCTTCATGCCTTCCTTCCTTGCCCAATCGACGACACCCTAGGCCAGGGCGCCGTATGCCAGACCGGCGGCCGTGGAGAACACGGCCACCAGCGCGATGTACACCAGGGTCTTCTTGGTTCCCAGGACGCTGCGGATCACCAACATGCTGGGCAGAGACAGGGCGGGCCCGGCGAGCAGCAGGGCCAACGCCGGACCCCGGCCCATGCCGGAGTTGATCAGCCCTTCCAGGATGGGCACCTCGGTGAGGGTGGCGAAGTACATGAAGGCCCCGATCACCGACGCCAACGCGTTGGCCCGCAACGAGTTGCCCCCCACCGCCTGCTCGATCCAACTGCTGGGGATGAGGCCCCGGTCCGACCCGTCGGGCCCGCCGAGCAGGAACCCGGCGACCAGCACCCCGGCCAGCAGCAGGGGCATGATCTGGCGGGCGAACCCCCAGGTGGAATCCACCCAGGGGCGCATCTCGTCCTTGCAGAACCAGGCCGGCAGGCTCGCCGCCAGCAGCACGGCGAAGGCGCCGACGAGGAACCACTTGGCCGAGTGGACCGCCGGCCAGAAGCCGGTGACCCCTTCTGCCGGCTTGGCCCAGTTGGCGAAGACCAGGATGCCGATCATCGCCAGGAAGAACAGGCCGTCCTGCCAAAGTCGCCGGCCCTTGGCGTCGTCGGGCAGAATCATGGGCCCGTTCTCGGCACGCTCCTCCGCGTCTTTCCGGAAGATCACCTGCATCAGCAGGCCGATCACCACCGCGAAGAGGATGGCCCCCACGGCGCGGGCGATCCCCAGTTCCCAGCCGAGGACCCTGGCGGTGAGGATGATGGCCAGCACGTTGATCGCCGGCCCGGAGTACAAGAAGGCGGTGGCCGGGCCCAGGCCGGCCCCCCTCTGGTGGATGCTGCTGAACAGGGGTAGCACCGTGCAGGAGCAGACCGCCAGGATGCTGCCCGACACCGCTCCCACCGGATAGGCCACCAGGCCCCGGGCCTGCGGGCCCAGGTACTTCATCACCGCCCCCCGGCTGACGAAGACCGCCACCGCCCCGGCGATGAAGAATGCCGGGATCAGGCACAGGAGCACGTGCTCCCGGGCATACCAGTGGGCCAGCGACAGGCTCTCGCGCACCGCGCCCCACAGGCGTTCGCTGCCGATAGGAAGGAACCAGAAGGCCAGGAAGACGCCGACGATCAGGGCGAGTTTGTGGCGCTCCTTCACCGCCGCTCCTTACGCCTCCCCCTCTACCTTCGCCGGCACCGCCGGGTAGAAGCGGCGCCGGGCCCACAGGGCCACGTACACCAGGCCCACCAGCACCGGCACCTCGATGAGTGGCCCCACCACCCCGGCGAGCGCCTGCCCCGAGGACACCCCGAACACCCCGATCGCCACCGCGATGGCCAGTTCGAAGTTGTTGCTGGCCGCGGTGAAGGCCAGCGAGGTGTTGCGGGGATAGCCCAGGCGCAGGCGCAGGCCGATGGCGAACGACACCACCCACATGAGGAAGAAGTAGGCCAGCAGAGGGAGAGCGATGCGGGCCACGTCGAGCGGCTTGGCAGTGATGGTCTCACCCTGGAGAGCGAAGAGGATGACCACCGTGAAGAGCAGGCCGTACAGGGCGAAGGGACCGATGCGGGGCAGGAACTTGCTCTCATACCACTCCACACCACGGGTTCTCTCCCCCCACAACCGGGTGAGGTACCCGGCCACCAGGGGGACGCCCAGGAAGATCAGCACGATCTTGGCGATCTCCCACAACCCGACGTCGAGACCCTGGGTGTCGAGGCCCAGCCACGAGGGGAGCAGGTGCAGGTAGAAGTACCCCAGGAAGGAGTAGGCGGCGATCTGGAACAGGGAGTTCAAGGCCACCAGCACCACCGCCGCCTCCCGGTCGCCGCAGGCCAGGTCGTTCCAGATGAGCACCATCGCGATGCAGCGGGCCAGGCCGATGATGATGAGGCCGGTGCGGTACTCGGGCAGGTCGGGGAGCATCAGCCAGGCCAGGGCGAACATGAGGGCCGGCCCGATGATCCAGTTGAGCAGCAGAGAGAGGCCCATCAGATTGCGGTCGCCGGTCACCTCCCCCACTTTGGAGTAGCGCACCTTGGCCAGGACCGGGTACATCATCGCCAGCAGGCCCAGGGCGATGGGCAGCGACACCGACCCGATCTTGATGGTGTCCAGGGCATCGTTCAGCCCCGGGAAGACCCGCCCCAGGCCGAGGCCCAGACCCATTGCCGCCAGGATCCACACGGGCAGGAAGCGGTCCAGGGCTGAGAGGCGGGACATGACCGAGGTCTGCGCCGCGGCCGTACCCGAGAGGTTCTCCGACGTGCTCATCCGACTCCTTCCCGAAAGCGCGCCTGAGCCGTTCCCGGCCTCATGAGGTCTCCCGGCCGGAGCGGCCGGGGGCGGCGCGCCGTCTCCGCGACGCCCTCTCCGGTTGCGGGCCCGCGGGCAGCGCCGCCAGCAGCCTCGCCAGCGCCTCCGGCACCAACCGGTAGTCCACCCATCGGCCCCGCTTGCGGGCCGCGATCAACCCGGCCCGTCGCAGCACCCCTAGGTGGTAGGAGAGCAGGTTGGGGGCCACTTCCGAGCCGGGGAGCAGTTCGCACACGCAGTGCTCGGCCCCGTCGCCGAGCCGAGCCAGTATCTCGAGGCGGATGGGGTCGGCCAAGGCCCCGAACCCGGCGGCCGTCAGTTCAAGGGATCTCGAATCAATATCTCTTGAAGTGATCACGGGCGCATTATGCCACGACGGCGCGCACGGGAAGCCCTTGTCTCCTCCCCCGCGGCAGCGGGGGAGGTGGCCCGCCAGGGCCGGAGGGGGAAGCCCTACTCTCCTCCCCCGCCCCAGCGGGGGAGGTGGCGGCGAGGCCCTGGGAGCCGCCGGAGGGGGAAGCGAAGAGCGCGCCTAAGCCTCCGCCGCGCCCTCAGCTTCCCTCCCCCCA
>VGBK01000157.1 GCA_016870535.1 Actinomycetota bacterium
GGCTCCGGACAACGGCGGGCACCCGGACCCGTTCGCCCCGGCGCTGCCCGGCAGCGGATCGGGCGGGTAGAGCCCGGGGCTTCCCACCGTGAAGGAGGGTTCGGTGGTGGTGGAGGCGGCGGTGGTGGATGCGGCGGCGGTGGTGGTGCTCGCCGGCGGTTGGGTGGTGGTCGTCACGCTGGTGGAGGCGACAGAGCCGCCGCCGCACCCGGCGAGCAGCAGGGTGAAGGAGGCAAGGAGCCGACGGCTTCGCATCGGGTCCTCCCTTTCTCTGGTTGTCGGTCAGCCGGTGGCGCGGACATCGACCAGCAGCACCGCCTCCAGGGGCAAGGCGGCCTCCGCCGGAGCGAGGGTCGCCCAGGTGACTTCGAGGGCGGCAGTCACCGTGAAGTCGATCCCGGGATCGGCCGAAGTGGCATAGACGGGGACGAGTTCGACCCGGCCGGCAGCAGCCAGGGGCGGGGGCGGGATCGACAGCATCCGATTGCGGAAGCCGAAGAAGGGATCCTGCCGGGCCAGGTGCACCGTCGCCCCACCGGTCAGGGTGAGCCCCGGTTCCACGTGGGCGGTCACCTCGCCGCCTTCGATCGTCCACTCCAAGGAGCCCCGGCCGGCGCTGAGGGTCAGCGCGGTGAGACGGAGGGTGGCCGCGCCCTGGAGGTCGAAGGCCGCCGGGTCGGGCTCGAGGCTCAAGCTCCCGGTGACGGGTAGGGCGGGGACCCTCCCGGTCACGGTCGCGGTCAGAGAGGCTTGGTGGAGTTCGGCGGCGGCGACCAGGCGCAGCGTGGCCTCGGCGGGGTTGCGGTCGACGGCGGGGAAGACGATGGTGGCCGCCGCCCGGGCCACCGGATCGAACACGACGGAGGACGAGGGCACGGTGGTCCCGTCGGGGAACTCCAGCAGCCAGTCCCCTCCCTGATGGCTCGCCGTCTTGGCCGGGTCGTGGTCGGCGTCCACCGCCAGGGAGATGGTGATGAACACGCCGTCGGAGCGCTGCAGGATCCGCTCGACTCGGGCCCCGTAGCCCTCTCCCACGGGGCGATAGCCGGCGGGGAGGGCGGGGCCGGGAAGGGTGGTGACGGTGGCGGCGGTCGTGGTGGTGGGAGCCGCACCATCGGCCTGAGAGGAGACCAGTACGGTGAGGCCGGCTCCGGCCGCGGCCGCGACGGCGAGGATCAGGAACGACACTCTCCCAGGGCGAGAGCCGCCGCGAGGGCGCCGGGGATCTCCTTCCAGGGGGGAGCGCAGTACCTCCCGGAGCGCGGCCTCGCTGATGGCAGAAGGGCTCCAGGGCTGGGCCACCGGGGTGCCCGGGGCGGGCGCGACGGGGCGGGGGGCGTCATCCAAGGCGCAGTGCTCCGACGTCGATGAGAACCGGCCGGTCGAAGGGCACCCAGTAGGCGGAACGGACCGCGAACAAGAGGGGGTCGGGGACCTCCCCCGGGCCGTGCACCAGCTGCAGGCCGGTGGCGGTGCGGCCACTGGTGAAGGTCCAACCGTCGCCGAGAGCCCCCAGCAACACGGCGCCGGGGTCGCTGGTGGTGGCGAAGCCACCGCCCCCGAACAGGTCGATCTGCACGATGGTGGAGTTCGTCTGCGGGATCACCCTGCCCATCGAGAGGGAGAGGCCGTCGTCCAGTTCCAGGACGGTTCCCGAGGGCAGGCCCACTTCGGAGGCGTAGGGAATCCGCATCCAGTAGCGGTTGAGGCGCAGGCCCAGCACCTCGGGCAGGTCGCCTGCGGGGAGCGGGAAGCGGGCGGTGCGGCCGCGCGGGCTCGAGGTGGTGCCCGGTATCTCGCCGGCAGCGGTGATCAGGGTCCAGGATTGCGGCGCCACCGCCGCTTCCTCGGCCAGGCGCTCCAGCGGCACCGAGGTGTGGTAGTCCGGCTCGCGGAAGCTGCCCGGGCCCACCGGGCTCAGATCGAAGAGAGCGAAGTCGACCACCGCCTCCCGGTCCTCGATCCTCAGCCCTTCTATCACCAGCACGGCCGGCCCGAGGGGGATCTCGTCGGGGCTCACCCACCAGGCGGCGGGGGCGGTGGTACTCGGAGCCGCGGTCACCGTGGTTGCCGGCTCCCGGTCGCCGCCGAATGCCGCCGAGAGAACCAGGGTCACGCCGGACCCCAGAACGAGGCCGGCGAGAGCGAGCAGCAACCGGCGGCGAACCACGCGCCCATGCTATGCGCCTCGCGGGCCGGCGGGGCTTCGGCAGGCGATGCCGCCGGCGGAGGGCGTGCCACACTGGCGGCTATGGAACGCCTCTCCCTCACCGAGTGGGCCGTCCTGGCGGCGCTGGCGGAGCGGCCCGCCCACCCCTTCGCCGTGGCCCGGCTGCTGCGGGAAGACGGTGATGTGGGGCGGGTGCTCACCGTGCGCCGACCCCTGGTGTATCGGGCGGCGGAGCGCTTGGCGGCGGCCGGGATGTGCCGGCCCGTCCGCCGCGAGCCGGGCGAGGGCGGTCCGGAGCGCACCGTCTATCGCGCCACCTCCGCCGGCCGCCGGGCGCTGGAGGAGTGGCTGGCCGAGCCGGTGAGCCGGGTGCGGGACCTGCGCCTGGCGTTCCTGCTCAAGGTACGGCTCACCCGGCGCGCCGGGCGCTCCCCGCTTCCCCTGGTACGAGCGCAGCGGCTGGCGCTGGCGCCGCGACTGGGAGCCCTGGCCGCGACCAATACCCCCCCGGCCGAAGAGATCGCCCTCTGGCGGTGGCACGGCGCTCGGGCGGCTCAGGCCTTCCTCGAGGATCTGGAGCAAGGCCTCGGCCGGTAGAGGCGATGCTCTTCGCGACCCCCGGGGCGAGCCGGCAACGGTGGCGGGGCCGGCCCGGCGCGATGCAGCCGTGACGGGTGAACCGGCCCCCGCCGGGGGTCTCCCGTCGGGCCCGGTCGAGGGTGTCCAGGATAGGGGCGCGAAGGACGAGCGGGGTGACCGCGCGGGAAGGGCAGGCCGGCGCTCAGCAGCCGGCGGCGTCGCGGAGCACGCGGCAGGCCTGGGCCATGCGAGGTGCTCCGAGCCGGCACACGAGCCGACGGAACGCGAGCCGAGGCAAGGTGTGCAGGTTGTCGAAGTTGGCAACGCATGCCGTGGGCACGCCGTCTTCGCCGGGGGTCAGCGGCAGCTCCGACACCACGCCTCGAGTGACCCGGGTCAGGGCGGCCACTACCACCGAACCGATGCGGTCCGCGACCGGATCGCGGGTGAGGACCAGGACCGGTCGATCCCCGCCCGGGGTGGTGGCAAACCAGATCTCACCTCGTTGCATCGGCCCAATCCGACCAGTCCTCTGCCGGGCCCCAGTCGGCGGCCTCGCCGAGCGCGCCTTCGTCGGGGGTGAGGGGCGCGGCCGCCCAGGCGGCGATCTCGGCCTCGGCGCCGAGCCGAACCAGGTGGTGGTGCAGCGCGTCGCGCAGGAGTTGGGATCGGCCCACGCCGAGTCGGTCCGCCCAACGCTGGGCCGCGACGGCTTCCCGGTCTTCCACCCTGAAACTGAGCATCGTCATACGCTGATCCTATGTCGTATGACACCTCGGATCAAGGGGGCGGGACCGCGGCGCGCCCGCGGGTGAAGGAGCCGAAGGAAGGCGCCCCTCGGGACGACGGCCGCAGCGGCTCCCGGCCTCACCGCCCGTTCGGCTCTCGCTCCCACAGCCGCCGGAACCCGGGGCTGGACTCCAGCAGCTCCTCCAGGGTGCCGGCGGCGGCCACCCGGCCGTCCTCCAGGAAGAGGATCCGGTCGGCGCGCTGCAGCGCCGGACGGCGGTGCGACACCACCAGGCTGGTGGCCCCGGTCCGTTCGGTGATGAGGCGCTCCCACAGCAGGCGCTCGGTCTCGACGTCGAGGGCGCTGGACAGGTCGTCCACCACCAGCAGTTCCGGCCGGCGCAGGAACATGCGGGCGGCGGCGGCGCGCTGCACCTGGCCGCCCGAGAGACGCACTCCCAGGGGGCCCACCGGCGTGTCCAGCCGCTGGGGCATGGCGGCCAGGTCGGGCTCCAGCACGGCGGCCCGGACGGCCTCCTCCACTCTCTCCTCCGGGTCGATGCGCCCGAGCAGGAGGTTGTCCCGCAGGCTCATCGAGAACAGGCGGGGCACCTGCGGGGTGTAGGCGGCGCGCGGCGGCACGAAGAAGTCGGCCGGGGCGGCCACCGCCTCCCCGTTCCAGTAGATGGCCCCCGCGTCGGCCGGCAGCAAGCCCAGCACGGCGCGCAGCAGGGTGGTCTTCCCCGAGCCGACGCGCCCCGTGATCACGGTGAACGACCCGCCGGGCAGGTCCAGGTCGACGCCGGCGATCCCTGCCGTGGTGCCGGGG
>VGBK01000158.1 GCA_016870535.1 Actinomycetota bacterium
CGCAACAGCATCCGTCTCGCCGTCGGCCGGCTGCTCGACTACGCCCGATTCCATCATCCCCGGCCGATCCTGCGGATCCTGCTGCCCCGCGAGCCGGGGCCCGACCTGGTCGCCTACGTCACCGGCCTCGGCATCCAGTTCGCCTACCCCGACGACGGAGGCTTCACCCTCCGCACCTGGTGACCGGCGGTTCTGGTGGAACCCCCCTCGGGTCCTGCACACCACCGATGTTCGTCGGCTTCCCCGCCCCGCTCGGCGTCAGGCTCACCGGCTCCGGTAGGCGGCGACGGCGGCCCGGATCGCCTTGGTGTGCTCCGGCGTGGTGCCGCAGCAGCCGCCGACGATGGAGACCCCGGCCTCGAGCAGCGGGCCGACCCGGGCGGCCATGAACTCCGGCGTCTCGGGGTAGACGAGCGCCCCGCGGCGGACCTCGGGGAGGCCGGCATTCGCCTGGATGAGCAGCGGCTGCGACGTCACCCCGCGGAAGGCCCGGGCCACCTCGACCATGGTGTCGCTGCCCCGGCCGCAGTTGGAGCCGAGCACGTCGGCGCCGGCCGCCTGCAGGGTGCGGGCCGCCTGCTCGACCGAGACCCCCATGATCGTGTGGAAGCCGCGGGGGGTGGGGTCGAAGGTCATGGTGGCCAGCACCGGGATCTCCGCCGAAACCGTGCGTGCCGCCGCGACGGCCAGGCGGGCTTCCTGCAGGTCGGTCATGGTCTCGACGCAGATCAGGTCGGCGCCGGCCTCGACCAGGATGCGGATCTGCCGTTCGAACGCGGCGCGCACCTCCTCGGGATCGGTGTCGCCCACGGGGGCCAGCAGGCGTCCCGAAGGCCCCACCGAGGCCGACACGTAGGCGCTGCCCCCCGCGGCTTCCCGAACCAGGGCCACCGCCCGCCGGTTGATCTCGTCGGCCCGGTCGGCCAGGCCGTAGCCGGACAGGTTCAGCGCGGTGCCGCCGAAGGTGTTGGTGGTGATGAGGTCGGCTCCGGCTTCCAGGTAGAGGTGGGCGACCTCCCGGATGGCCTCGGGTCGCTCCAGTACGAACGACTCGGGAGGGGTGCCGGGGGCGAGCCCCCGCGCCATCAGCATGGTGCCCCAGGCGCCGTCGCCGACGAGCACCTCGCCCCGGCTGAGACGCTCCCGGAACGGCACCGGGGGCATCAGGCCACGCCCAGCAGCGCCTTGACGCGGGTCACCGCGCTGGCCGCGTCGAAGGCGTAGTCGTCGGCGCCGATCTCCCGGGCGAACTCGGCCGAGACCGGGGCCCCGCCCACGATCGTCTTGATCTGGCCCCGGCATCGCCGCGCCTCCAGGGTCGCGACGACCTCTTTCATCCCCACCATGGTGGTGGTGAGCAAGGCCGACATGCCGATGACCGAGGCCCCTGCCTCTACGGCGGCATCCACGAAGCGCTCCGGCGGCACGTCCTTGCCCAGGTCGATGACCTCGAAGCCGGCGCCCCGCAGCATGATGCCCACCAGGTTCTTGCCGATGTCGTGGAGGTCGCCCCTGATGGTGCCGATCACCACTTTGCCGAGCATCGGGACGTTGTCCCGCTCCAGCAGCGGCTGCAGCACATCCAGGCCGGCGTACATGGCCCGGGCGGCCAGCAGCACCTCGGGCAGGAAGATCTGGTGGGTGCGGAACTGCTCGCCCACCACGCCCATGCCGGCGAGCAGGCCCTGGTTCAAGATCGCGGCCGGCGCCCGGCCCAGCCCGATGGCCTCCCGGGTGTGCTCACGGACGGCCGCATCGTCGCCGCGCTGGAGGGCCGCGGCGAGTGACTCCATTGGGTCCACGGGTCTCGTCTCCTTCCTCAGCGGCGCACCGCGGCCATGCGGCGCCCGCATTCCCGGGTGACGCACGCCGCGCAGAACGGGAAGTCGGGCCGGAACCGGTGGGTGTCGGCGGTGCCGCCCACGAGCACGCCGGAGACCGACTTCAGGGGGGTCATCAGGCAGCTGGGGTTCAGGTGGATGCCGATCTCCTCGGGGCGCAGCCGGGCGAACAGCCGCCGCTGCCCGCTCACCTCCCAGCCGCAGTAGCCCGGGCTGTAGGGCAGCACCTTCGCCCGGTCCGGGTCTACGCCACCGGCGACGAGGCGGTCGCTGAAGTGCTCGGCCAGGAGGTCGGAGAGGCGGTCGGCGGCGGCCGAGGCGACCGCGTCGAGCAGGTACCCGACCACCACCTCCTGCTCGGTGAAGAGCTCTCCGATGCGACGGCCGACGGCGTCGCCCACCGTGGCCGCGTACAGCGCCAGGCCGGCGGCGCGCTCCACGATCTCCGGCAGCGGCGTGTTCGGCGCGTTGGCGCCCTCGCCTTCGTAGATCGCCGGGAACTCCCCGGGCGCCAGGTCCTCGACCAGGCCCACCGGGGCCGCCAACTCCTCGAAGAGCCCGAAGGCAGAGTCGAGCGCCGGGCGGACGCGGGCGGGCAGGGAGGCTCCGTCGGTGATCCCCTGGAGGCGCAGCACTTCCTCCTCGGGGGGCCGGGCCTCGGCCGCCGGGAAGCGGACGACTTCCCTCATGGGTCACGCGCCGGGAGGGCCGGCATGCCGGCGCGCCGGGCCTCGGCCTCCATCAGCCGTACCAGTTCCCGGGCCGTCTCGTCGGGCAGCCGGGAGGGCCGGTAGCCGGCCAGCAGCCGCTCGACCTCATCCCGGGCCCGCTCGCCCAGCGGCCGCGATCCTTCCTCCTGCCAACGCGACCGATTGGCCCGGTCGATCACCGGACCCGGGAAGGTGATCTGGTCGCGCAGGTGGCGGCGGGTGTGGTCGGAGATCAGCAGGTGGCCGTCACTCAGCAGTTCGGTGAAGCGGGGCAGGGAGGGGAAGTCCTCGGCGGGCTCGATGCCTCGAGCCAGGCGCAGTGCCAGGCCGCAGATGGCGTCGTCCAGCACCAGCTTCTCCAGGCTCTGGCAGCTCTCGAAGTCCAGCATGCCGGGCCCCGAGATGCTGTTGATGCCCGACGCGGCCGCCAGCACCGCGCCCATCCCGGTCTCGAAGCCGGCCTGCGCGTCGAGCAGCTTGGAGTCGGAGAGGGCGATGTAGGCCTGGGTGGGCAGGCCCAGGCGCTTCCCGATCTCGTTGTAGGCGCAGTCGATCATCATGGTCTCGATGGCGCCCATGGGCGTGGTCTCGTAGCGCACGTCGAAGACGGCGGGGGAGCCTCCCCACAGCATGGGCGCCCCGGGGGCGGCGAGTTGGCCGATCACGTAGCCCGAGAGCGTCTCGGCGGCGTGGGTGACCAGCGTCCCTACCAGGGTCACCGGTGCCATGAACCCCGCCAGCGGCATCGAGACCAGCTCGGCGGGGATCCCGGCCTGGGCGCAGTCGATCAGGTTCTGGCTGGTGACGTGGCTCCACTTGAGCGGCGAGGTGGGGCAGCACGAGAAGATGGTCAGCGGCTTCTCGCGCAGCGCCCGTTCGCTGCCGCGGACCGCCACCTGCATCTCGCGCATGACATCGAAGGACTCGACGGTGAAGGCGCCGGTGACCACCGGCTTCTCCCCGTACAGCAGGCTCAGGAAGAGGCGGTAGGAGTCCTGGATCCTCTCGCTCACGTCCGCCGGGATGAGTGCCGTGCTCTGCGCCGCGATGTTGGCCAGGCCCGCCACCACCTTGGTGTGCTCGACGTAGTCCGCCGTGGTGGGCGGGCGCATGGTGCCGGTGGCGTGGTCGAGCACCAGGATGGCCGACGAGCCGGGGGTGAAGTGCACGTTGGTGCCCGACAGGTCGTGGGTCTGGGCGCCCAGGACGTCGTAGAGGCCGATGGCGCGGGGCGCCGTGTCGAGGGCCCGGTCGATCAGCGCTCCCGGGAGGCGGGTGCGGCCCGTGGCCTCGTCCGCCGGAGCGCCGTGCTCGGCGAGTAGCGCCCGGGCCTCGTCGCTCTCGATCTCGACGCCGATGGTGGCGAGCACGTGGCGCGCCTCGTCGAGGATGCGGTCGATGAGCGCCTCGTCGAGCAGTTGCAGCCTGGGCCTCACGCCGCGTCCTCCTTCGGCACCAGCGGGATGGTCACTCTACGGCACCCGGTCCCGTGGCGGCGCGGGGCCCGGCGAGGCCCCGGGTTCCGAGAGGGCAAGCCCGCACCGCGTGACAGGCCGACACAGCGGTGTAGACACATCTATCTACTTGGGCGTCTACTCAAGCCGGTGACCACCACCATTCGCATCAGCGAGGAGACCCGCGACCGGCTCGCCGTCCTGGCGGGGTCCACCGGCCAGCCGATGACCAGAGTCCTCGACCAGGCAGTGGACGCTCTGGAGCGGCGGCTCTTCT
>VGBK01000159.1 GCA_016870535.1 Actinomycetota bacterium
CGGCCTCTCGATCCACCGCCTCCACGTCGCCGGTGAGGCGGATGTAGACGTCTTCCAGGGTGGTGGCCCCCAGGGCGTACTCCTCGGCCAGGCCCAGTCCGATGAGTTCCTGGGCCCACCCGATGGCGTGGGCGGCTTCGGTCTCGGCCACCACCGTCATCAGATTGTGTCCCACCCGGGTGTGACCCTCGACGAACGGGGGCAGGTCCGGGGTTGCGACTCGCGGGGTGAGCATGACCTGGAGGCGCAAGCGTCCCCGGTCCTCGGCCTTCAGCGAGGAGGGGGTGCCTTCGGCCAGCAGCCGGCCGCGGTCGATGACCGCCAGGCGGTCCACCGCCTTCTCCGCTTCCATCACATTGTGGGTGACCAGCAGCACCGCAATCCCGGCGTCGCCCAGCCGGCGCACCTCCTGCCACAGCAGGCGGCGCCGGGCCGGGTCCACGTCGTTGGTGGGCTCGTCGAGCACCACCACCCGCCCCGGGCAGGCGGTGACCATGGCGAAGCCCACCAGGCGGCGCACCCCGCCGGAGAGCTTGGCTCCCATGGTGTCCCGCCACTCCCCGATGTCGAGCGCCTCGATCAGTTCGTTGCGGCGGCGCACCACCGTGGCGCGGTCTCCGCCGCGGATCATGCCGGTGATGTCGATGGCCTCGCGCGATCGGAAGGAGGCAATGGGCATCTGCGCCTGGGGCAGGTAGGAGCAGAGCTGCCGGGCGGCGTCGGGGTCGGCCACCAGGTCGTGGGGGCCCAGGGTGATCGCGCCGGCATCGGGGGCCAGCAGGCCGATGACCTGCTTCACCAGAGTGGTCTTCCCGGCACCGTTGGGGCCGAGGAGCCCGTAGACCTCACCGGGCTCCACGGTGAGGCTGATGCCGTCGTTGGCCCGGACCTCCTTGAAGTCCTTGACCAGGTCGCGTACCTGCAGGGACCAGTCCGGCGCTGCTTCGGTCACGGTGGGGCCCTCCCGGCGCTCGCCGCGGGCAGCATAGGGAGACCGGGTGCGGGCCGAATCTGGCGGGGTCCGGACGCGCTAGCGTGCGCCGCGACCACAGGAGGATCCATCTTGGAGCGCCGCCCGGTACTCGAGGCTCGCGGCCTGCGCAAGGCTTTCAAGGACCTGGTGGCCGTCAAGGACGTCTCCTTCAGCATCGCCGAGGGCGAGACCTACGGCCTGCTGGGCCCCAACGGCGCCGGCAAGACCACCACCATCTCCATGGCCATCGGCCTGCTGGAGCGGGACGCCGGCGAAGTGCTGGTGGACGGCCGGGAGATCCGCACCACCTCCACCACGGCCAAGGCAGCCATCGGCTATGTGCCGCAGGACATCGCCATCTACCCCGACCTGACCGCCCGGGAGAACCTGACGTTCTTCGGGAGCCTGTACGGCATGACCGGAAAGGCGCTGGGGGAACGGGTGGATGAGGTTCTGGAGACCATCGGTCTGAAGGAGCGGGCCAAGGACCGCTCCGGCGAGTTCTCCGGCGGCATGAAGCGCCGGCTGAACATCGGCATCGGCCTGCTGCACCGGCCCCGCCTGCTGATGCTCGACGAGCCCACGGTGGGGGTGGACCCGCAGAGCCGCAACGCCATTCTCGAGAGCGTCGAACGGCTCAGCGCCGCCGGCATGGCGGTGCTGTACACCACCCACTACATGGAGGAAGCGGAGCGCCTCTGCGACCGGGTGGCCATCATCGACCAGGGAGAGATCAAGGCCGAGGGGACCCGGGCGGAACTGGTGAGCCTGGTGGGGGAGCGCGACAAGGTGCGCCTGGCCGCCTCGGGCCAGCTGGCGGCGGCCCTCCCGGTGCTGCGGGTGGTGGCCGGCGTCGAAGAGGCCACCGTCGGCGAGGAGAGCATCGAACTGCTGGTGGCCGGGGCCGACCGGGCCCTGGCGCCCATCCTGGCGGCGGCGGCGGGGGCCGGGATCTCGGTGCACTCGGTCGATGTGGACGAGCCCAACCTGGAAGCGGTCTTCTTGCACCTGACGGGCAAGGCGCTGCGGGAGTAGCCGTGTCTGCGATACGCATCGCTCTGAAGGACATCCGCCAGCGCCTGCGCGATCGCAGCTTCTACCTGTGGGGGATCGCCGCACCTCTGGGGCTGGCGGCCATCTTCAGCCTGCTGTTCGGGAACCTGGCGGCGGGCGCCTTCGACTTCACCTTCGCCGTGGCCGACGAGGACCGCGGCCCGCAGTCCCGGGTCTTCGTGGAGCAGGTGCTGGAGCCGCTCGATGAGGCCGGGGTGTTCTCGGTGCGGGAGGTCGCCTCGGCCGGGGCCGCCGAGACCCAGGCCGAGAAGGGCGAAGTCGACGCCGCCTTCCTGATCCCCGCCGGGTTCAGCGCGGCGGCGACCTCCGGCGGGCAGGCCGAGTTGCGGGTGGTGGCCAATGTGGACCGTCCCATCGCCGGACAGGCCGGCCGGGCCATCGCCGGGCAGTTCGCCGCCGGCATCAACGCAGTGGGCACCGCGCTGCGCACCTACTTCGCCCTGGATCCGCACGAGCCCACTCAGGAGGAGGTGGCAGCCCTGGCGCAAGCCGCCCAGGCCCAGCCCGAGTTGCTGACGCTGACCGAGACGGCCGCCGGCTCCAAGGAGCTCTCGGCCAAGACCTACTTCGCGGCCGGCATGGCCATCCTGTTCATCTTCCTGACGGTGCAGTTCGGGGTGCTGGGCCTGCTCGAGGAGCGGCAGAACGGGACCATGGGGCGCCTGCTGGCCGCCCCCATCTCGCGCCGTTCCATCGTCGCCGGCAAGGCCCTGACCTCGTTCATTCTGGGGCTGGTGAGCATGGTGGTGCTGGTGGTGGGCTCCAGCCTCCTCCTGGGCGCGGAGTGGGGCAATCCCCTGGGGGTGGCCATCCTGGTGCTGGCTGCGGTGATCGCCGCCATGGGCGTCATGTTCGTGGTGGCCGCCCTGGCCCGCACCCCCGAACAGGCCGGGAACCTGCAAGCGGTGATCGCCTTCGTCCTGGCGATGCTCGGCGGCTCCTTCTTCCCCATCGCCCAGGCGGGAGGGCTGCTGGAGAGGGTGAGCCTGATCACCCCGCACGCCTGGTTCCTGCGCAGCCTGGGCGATCTGGCCACGGGCGGCGGGCCCGGGGCGGTATTCCCGGCAGCGATCTACATCGCCCTGTTCGGCCTGGTCACCGGGGGCCTGGCCCAACTGCGGATCGGCAAGGTGCTGGCACCATGAGGAAGGTCCTGGCGATCGGGTGGTCGAACACCAGGCGGTTCCTGCGCCAGCGAGGCAACCTCTTCTTCGTCTTCGTGTTCCCCGTGCTGATCATCTTGCTGCTGGGGATGATGTACGGCGGTGGCTTCGACACCAGGGTCGGCATCCACGTGGCCGGGGACGGTGGCCCACTGGCCGAGCGCCTCGCCGGGGCGCTGGAGGACGTCGAGGATCTGGCCGTGGTCTCTTTCGGGTCGGAGGCCGCTCTGCTCGACGCCGTGCAGCGCAACCGGGTGTCGGCCGGCGTGCTGGTGCCGGGCGACTACGACGCCAGCATGGAGGCGGGCTCGCCGGTGGCGGTCGGCCTGCTGCTGCGGCGCGACAACCAGGACAGCATGCTGGTGGGCGAGACCGTCCGGGAGACGGTGGGGCGGGAGGGGATGGCGATTCGCGCCGCCCACTTCGCCGCCGGCCGGGGAGTCGGGTCGTTCGCCGCGGCCCTGCCGGTTGCCCGGCAGATGGCCGCCGCCGGGGGCGGTGTCACGGTGAGCTACACCACGGCGGGGACCTCGGCCTTCGCGGACTTCAAGAACCTGGGCACTTTCGACCTGGGAGCCTCTCAGAACCTGGTGCTCTTCATGTTCCTCACCTCGCTGACCGCGGCCACCGACCTGATCCTCACCCGCAAGCTGGGGGTGGCCCGGCGCATGCTGTCCACTCCCACCTCGGCCGCGGTGATCGTCGGGGGGGAGGTGGCCGGGCGCTTCGGGGTGGCGCTGGTGCAGGGCATCTACATCATGGCGGGCACCCTGCTGGTGTTCGGGGTGAACTGGGGCGACCCCTTGGGGGCCGTGGCGGTGCTGGTGGTCTTCGCCCTGGTCGGCTCGGGGGCCGCCATGCTCTCCGGCGCCCTCTTCCGCAACGAGCAACAGGCCGGCGGCATCGGGGTCCTGCTCGGCCTGGGCCTCGCCGCCGTGGGCGGGGCCATGGTCCCCATCGAGATCTTCCCCGAGGCCATGAAGGGCATCGCCCGCTTCACGCCCCACTACTGGGCCATCGACGCTTTCGGCGACCTGGTGC
>VGBK01000160.1 GCA_016870535.1 Actinomycetota bacterium
TGGCTGTTTCGCTTCCCCCTCCGGCCCTGGCGGGCCACCTCCCCCGCTGGGGCGGGGGAGGAGAGACGGCGTCACCGCACCGGCAGCAGTACCAGGGTGTGGCGGGTAGCCCGGGCCACCGCCTCGGGCGACCAGGCGACGGGCAGGGCATCACCCTTGCACCACAGCGGCATCTGGTCGGCGTAGTGACGGGAGAAGGGGTTGCCCGACTGCCCTCCGGGGAGGACGAAGCGGCTCTGCTCCCACGCCCCCACGTCGACGGCCATGCGGAGGGAGGCCACCGCCACCGGGTTGCCGATGAGGTCGGCGGGGTCCACCGGGCCCGGGCCGACCGTGTTGGCGTCACCGCCCAGGGGGTAGGGGCCCAGGTCGAACACCCGGTCCAGGGGCTTGCGCTCCGACATGGGGTGCTTGAAGGTGACGGTGCGCACCTTCCCCCAGGCCCAGCCGGCATGGTCGGGCCCGTAGCGGCTCGACAGGTCGTGGTCGGCAGCGCGTAGCGCCCGGCGCATCTCCTCTTCCCAACCCCCGAGGAACCACCCCGCCGGTTGGGAGCGCAGCAAGCGGACCAGGTGGGAGACGCGGCGCACCAGGAAACTGTTGAGCGGGATCAGGGAGAGGAAGCCCTTGCCCAGGGCCCACTCGGCGCCGCGCGGCGCCCGGGCCCGGGCGACTCGGCCCGACATCTCGGCGGCGAAGGCCTCGAACACCGTCGCCGCTGCCGAGCCCGGTCCGACTTTGCCGTCCCAGGCTTCCAGCAGCGCGGTGATGGCCTCCAGGGCCGGGTCCTCACGGGCGGCCCGGAGGACGAGATCCCGCACCTCCCGCCAGGGGAGGCACTCGGAGTCCATCTGCAGAGCGAGGCTGCCCGGCACGTCCCAGTCGGTGCGAGCGGCCAGGGCCTCGGAGATGCGGGCCACCCGGTAGCCGTCGAGGAAGTCACAGCCCAGGTGGGGCCCGGAGGACGACGGCAGGTTGTTGGCCGTGGCCACGAACCCGGCCGCCGGATCGTCGAGGTGGGGCAGGGCCTCGAAGGGGACCGGGTCGGGTTCCCACCCGGTGGCCTCGTCCCAGGCGGGCAGAGGCAGGGCCCCGAAACCGCTGCGCCGGACGGGCGCCTCGCCCACCAACTGCCACCCGATCGTGCCGTCCACATTCGCGAAGACGACGTTCAGGGGCAGGGAGTTCCATCCGGCGAAGGCCCGGCGCAGATCCTCACGGCGGCGTACCCGGCCCAGGTCGAACATCCCACCCAGCGGCCGGGGAGTCAGCCAGGTGGCCGACAGGGAGAGGCTGCCCACCTCTCCCTCGAAGGCGGGGCCCACGATGGGGCCGCGATCGGTGATCACCACCTCGATGGTCTCGGAGGGACGCCCGCGCACCTGGATGACCTCGGGCCGCACCTCGGCGCGCACGAAGCGATCTCCCCGGCGCACGCTGCGCCCGTCCGGCCCGACCTCTTCGAGGAAGAGGTCGGTGTTGTCGATGAGGCCGGCGGTCACCCCCCAGGCCGAGTGCCCGTTGTGACCGGCGGGCACCGCCGGGCAGCCGGGGAAGGAGGCCCCGGCCAGCGACCACTCCGGCGTGGTGACGTGGAGCAAGTACCAGTGCGGAGGGAGCATGGGGGGCAGGTGCGGGTCGTTGGCCAGCACCGGGCGGCCGGTGCGGGTGCGCCACCCGGCGACGGCCCAGTTGTTGGAGCCGCCGCCCAGGCCCAGGGCGGCGGCGAGGCGGGCGGCATCCTCGGCCACCCGGTCGGCGGCACGGCCCGCCGCCTCGCCCGGACGATCGGAGGCGGGCTGCCATTCGGGGTAGGCCGGGTCGAGGGCGGTGAGGGCCTCGGGACCGTCCAGTTGGAGCAACTTGAGGCGGGCCAGTTCGGTATCCCAGTTGGAGGCCAGGGCGAAGGCCTGCAGGGCCAGGAAGCCCAGGGCGTCGGCCGCCTGGTAGGGGGTGGGACGGGCCCGCAGCAGGGCGAACTCGTGAGGCTTGCGACTCAGGCCGACGTCGGCCCCGGCCGTGACCCCTCCGGCGTAGGCGTCGGCGAGGCGGCGGTGTTCCGGGGACAGGGCGGCGGCGGCCTCCTCGCCGTAGCGGCGGAAGCCGATGCGCCGCGAGAGGCGGTCGAGGGGCAGGCCCGGCGGCCCGATCAGGGCGGCGAGAGTGCCGCGGACGAGGCGCAGGCGGGTCTCGATCTGGAAGGCGCGGTCCTGCCCGTGGCAGAACCCCACCGCGAACCAGGCGTCGGCATCGTCGCCGGCGGTGATGTGCGGGATGCCGAAGCGGTCGCGCCGGATCTCGGCTTTCCCCCCCACCTCCCGCAGGTGCAGGGTGCCGTCGAGGGTGGGAAGGCGCTTGCCCAGCGCCCGCAGTGCCAGCCGGGGCAGGTTGACCATGCCGAGATGCTATCGAGGGTGGCGGGCCGACGGGGTATCGTTGCTGGCGGGCCGACCAAGGGGAACGCGATGCGGGATGTGGTGACTGCCATCCTGGGCGGCGGCCAGGGCGCTCGCCTGTGGCCGCTGACCCGTGACCGGGCCAAGCCGGCGGTGCCGGTCGCCGGCAAGTTCCGTCTGATCGACGTGCCGATCTCCAACAGCCTGCACGCCGGCATCGACCGCATCTTCGTGCTCACCCAGTTCAACTCGGCCAGCCTGCACCGCCACATCGCTCAGACCTACCGCTTCGACATCTTCTCCCACGGCTTCGTCCATATCCTCGCCGCCGAGCAGGGCCTGGAGAACCGGGACTGGTACCAGGGCACCGCCGACGCGGTGCGCCAGAACCTGCGCCGCCTGGTGGACCAGGACCCGGCGGAGATCGTGATCCTGTCGGGCGACCAGTTGTACCTGATGGACCTCGACGGATTCATCGCCGCGCACCGCCGCCACGAGGCCGACCTGACGATCGCGGTCAAGCCGGTCAGCCCGGACGAGGCGAGGGGCTTGGGCATCCTGCGCCTCGACCGCGACAGCCGCCTGGTGGAGTTCGTCGAGAAGCCGCAGGATCCTGCCACGGTGGCGCGCCTGACGCTGGACGAGGCCATGGTGGCGGCCACCGGGGTGGACGCCGACCCGGGGTCGCTCCTGGCCAGCATGGGGATCTACGTGTTCCGCACCGAGGTGCTGCGGCGCCTGCTCTCGGACTACCGGGGTGACGATTTCGGGCGCGACCTCATCCCTCAGGCGGTGCGCGACTTCGCGGTGTTCGGGTTCCCTCACCGGGGCTACTGGCGGGACATCGGGACCATCGGGTCGTTCCATCAGGCCAGCCTGGAACTGACCCACCAGTTGCCCGCCCTGAACCTGTACGACGCCGCCTTCCCCATCTTCACCCGGCCCCGCTTTCTGCCGGGGAGCAAGATCACCGACTGCCACGTGTACGAGGCCATCTTCTCGGACGGCTGCGTCATCGAGGGCTCGCGGGTGGTCTCGTCCATCGTTGGGATTCGCGGCTTCGTGCGCTCCGGGTCGGTGCTCGAGCGCACCGTGGTGATGGGGGCCGATTTCTTCGAGGAGGTTCCGCCTTCCGGACTGCCCAGGGTGGGGGTGGGCCACGGTTGCTACATTCGGAACGCCATCATCGACAAGAACGCCCGCATCGGCGACGGCGCCCGGCTCGCCAACGAGGACGAGCGGCGGGAGGCCGACGGCGAGGGCTGGCACATCCGTGAGGGAGTCATCGTGGTGCCGCGCAATGTGATCATCCCGCCGGGGACGGTGGTCTGATGCGAATCGCCTTCGTCGCCGCCGAATTGGCGCCGCATGTTCAGGTGGGCGGCCTGGGGGATGTGGCCCGCTGGCTGCCCCGGGCCCTGGCCGCCGGGGAGGACGAGGCGGCGGTCTTCCTGCCCGCCTACGACGTGCTCGATCCGAAGGGCCGGGAGGTGCGCCCGGTTCCCGGCGTCGAGGTATCGCTGGGGGCGCTGGGAGCCGCCCGCCTGCTCACCCTGGGTGATCCGGCGCCGGGTTCTCCCACCGTCTATCTGGTGGACGCGCCGCAGTGGTTCCACGCCGGTGAGGTGTACCCGGGCGATGAAGACCACCTGCGCTTCGCCGCCCTGGCGGCGGCCGTGCCGCCACTGTGCGACGCCCTGGGGTGGCTGCCCGATGTGGTGCACGCCAACGACTGGCACACCGGCCTGACGGCGCTCTACCTGGGGCGGGCCGGGGGACCCTGGGCCGGGATCCCGGTGGTGTTCACCGTGCAC
>VGBK01000161.1 GCA_016870535.1 Actinomycetota bacterium
GCATCGTGGGCCAGGGCCTCGTACCGCTCGGCCCCCTCGAACTCCCCGCCGCCCAGGCCGAGCAGCAGCCGAGCCTGGGCGTCCAGGTCGGCCGCCAGCCACTCGTCCTCCGGGTGCAGGTGCGCCGACAGCCCGAAGGCCTGCGCCGTCCGGCCCGCTCCCCCGACATGGTCGAGGTGCCCGTGGGTGAGGAGCAGGGCCTGCGGGACGACGTTGGAGCGCCGCACCACCTCGGCGATGGCCTCGGGATCGGGGGGAGCATCGACCACCACGCCGGGCCCGCCCTCCCCGGCAGAGACCACGTAGCAGTTGGTGGCCGCCAGCCACAACGGAGCCGCGAAGATGCGCATGCCGGCCAGAGTACGGCCCCCGGCGGCGCCGCACGAAATCGGGCTCCGGCCGGCGCCGCGCCGCCGGCCGGCCCTCAGAACGGCAGCCGGGCCCCGGGCGACCCGACTTCCCCCAGCCGCCCTAGGGGCACTCCCCCCGGGCCCAGCAGGGCACCGCCAACTCGCGCCAGGCGGCGTAACTCCAGGAGTCGCCCAGCAGTGGGAAGAACGGAGGCCGCAGGCCCTCCAGGCGGGTGTCGAAGTTGTAGTTGCGGGTGCCGAAGTGCGACGAGAGCTCGCCGGTGTAACGCTTGGCGATTGCCCCGTTCGTGGTCAGGGTCGATCCGCTGGCGGTGAGAATGGTGCCGGTCGTCCCGCAATCTCGCGGCACCCCGAGGAGCCCGGACTGGCTGAGGATGGCCCCGTTGACGGTGATCTCCCGGTCGCTGCCCACCGCGCTGGGATTGATGTACACCTCGTCCGACCCGATCAGACCGACGACATCGGTGCCGGTCAGCCCCCCGCTGTACAGGATGTCGCTCCCGATGATCAGGTTCTTGGGTGCCCCCAGGGTCCCGGCGTACAGAGTCAGCGCTCCCTTGACCGTAGCCACCGCGGTCGGACGGCCGACCACGATGTGAGCGTCGGACCAGATCACCCCGGTAGAGGGGAGGTCGTAGGTGCCCAGGAGCGACCAGGTGGCGTTGTGGGAGTTGATCCACCACCACTCCTCGTTGGTGAGGCACGAGGTGGTGTTGGTGTTGTAGGACGCCCATACCCTCACCCGGCCCCTGCCCGCCTCGACCAGCGGCTGCACCAGGAAGGCGGTGGGGTTTTGCGTGAGGCCCAGGCCGGGGTTCAGGGCGCGGCTCAGGCAGAGACCCGTCCCGTTGCAGGCCACTTCGCGGATGACGTTGAGGTCGTCCCAGAAGCCGTCGAAGTCCAGCGGCTGCGGGTAGGCGCTGCGGATGGGCAGGTAGTTCCCCGACGAGTCGTAGCCCCGGGCCCCGTCGGCGAAGACGGGGGGGCCGTAGCCGCTGCCGGCGCCGATGCGCCCCTCGGCGAAGATGTCCCGGTGCACCACCGGCCGCGGGGATGAAGTGGTGAAGTCCAGGCCGTCCCCTGAGTAGACCTTCCCCCGCACCACCGCACCCGCCCCCAGACGCAGGGTCTGCTCCTGGAAGAAGGCGAACTCGGAGACGGCCTCGGGGTGGATCTCGGCGACGATCGCCCGGGTGCGCCCGAACTCCGCCTGGGTGGCCACCACGGTGATCTCGAGGCCCTGGTCCTGCGCCGGCGGGCGGACCCCCATCAGGGTGCCCACGTCGTCGGCAGCCACGCTGCTCACGCCGCCGAGCAACGGGTGGTAGAAGAAGCTCGAAGCCGCCTGGTAGTCCCAGGTGCGGCAGTCGGCGTACCAGGCCCCGCCCGGCGCCACCACCATGCCGTATCCAGAGGAGGCGGTGTCGGTGCAGCGGCGCGGCGCCTCGGCGTGGTCCACGAAGTGCTGGTAGTACAGCGGGTCGAGGGTCATCTTGGCGGCGTAGCGCTCCAGCATGGCCTCGGCCGCCACCACCAGGGTGTCCTGGCGCCGCAGCATCTGGGAGTCCCGGTACTCCTGCTCGGCGTTGCGGAAGACGAGGGTGACGATCAGCATCAGAGCCCCGACCGCCAGCACCACCACCAACATGGCGAAGCCCTGATCGCGTGCGGTTCGTTCACACATTGCGCAGGTTCACCTCCAAGAAGAGCCCGAAGGGACCGGCGATGGTGTCCACCCCGGGCGGGGCGGCGCGCAGGTCGACCGCCACGATGGTGAAGTCGCAGCGGACCGACCCGCCGCAGGAGGGAACAGAAGTGCGCTCCCCGCCGACCCACACCCGCCCGGAGAACAGGCTGTCGTCGGCGGCCACCCGCCCCAGCAGCACCGCATCGGCGAAGGGGGTCGTCTGGTGAGTCCAGTTGGGCTCGGAAGAGGGGTCGGCGGCGTAGCGGCGCACCCGCAGGCTGCAGTAGCCCGCGTCACATGAAGTCCGCTCGTACACCATGCGCTCCGGACCGGGGAATTCGTACCGATCGCTGTAGAAGACGAGGGAATCCGCAGAGAGGCTCTCGATGGCGGTGCTTCCCGGCTGGGGGGGAACCGCCGAGCGCAGCTCGGCGGCCAACTGGGTGACCGCCTCGCGTGCCTGGATCTGCAGTTCGGCGCGGCGGCGAGCATCGTCGGCTCCCCGCCCCACCGAGCCGACGATGAGCACCACGGCACTGAGGACGAGGCTCGAGATCAAGCCGGCCACGCCCAGTTCGATCACGGTGAAGCCGCTCTCGGTGCGAAGCCGGGATCGCCGCAGGAGGTTCACGGGCACCTCCCTCGAATGGAGGTGAACCGATCCCGGTTCGACCGCACCAACAGGTTCCGCTCGCCCTGGATGCTGCCGTCGGCCAGGCAGCGCTTGGCCACGTCGTAGTTGGCCGGGACTCCCACGAACGACGCCTCTCCCAGTGCGTTGGCCGGCAGCGCCAACCAGGGGCCCGTCCGGCGCACCCGGTAGAGGAACTCCGCCCGCTCCCCCGAACTCAACACCCCCGACCCCATGCCGGCCGGGCGAGTCAGCCACAGAGCCGCCTGTCCGACATCCCGAGGGTCGACGGTGACCGTGGCCGGACCGTGGCCCCAGGCGGTGAAGGCGGTGGCCGTGCACTGGCCGGCCTCCAGGCTCAGCACTACCCGCCCGCTGGGGTTGGTCGTGCCCTCCGCCGATCCCCCGGAGGGCAGGGCCACCTCCACCGTTGCGCCGTGCACCGGCCGGCCGCCGTGGTCGAACACGGTGAAGGCCACCTGGTGGGGAGCGGGCATCGTGGTGCTGGTCCCCGGAGGGCTGGTGGAGACCAGGCTCACCGTCATGTGGTGGCCTGGATCGGGGTAGTTCACCGGGATGTTGATCTCCCCCGAGCCGAAGGTCTCGTAGCCGCCGGCCGTCACGGTCACCCGGTAGGCATCGGGCACCAGATTGGCCACCGTGCCTACCCCGGGCGGGTAGGTGGTGGTGATGCCGCTGGGAGCGTGCAGCAGGCTGAGAGCGAATCCGGCTATCGGCAGGCCGGTCGCGGCGTCCTCGACCGTCACCTCCAGGGTGGCCGGCCGGTAGACCCGGAAGGCGGCGTCGCCGACCATGCCGATGCGAGCCTCCACCAGGTTGCGTCCCGCCAGGACATCGTCGGGATGGATCATCCAGCCGGCGCTGTCGTCGGTGAGCACCGTCCACGTACCCACGGCGATGGAGGGGAACACCTGGACGGCGTCGTGGGATCCGGAGCGGATATCGGGGAACGGACTCTGGCGCAGTCTCAGGGAGGGCAACTGCAGTTGGCTGGCGGCGAAAGGTTCGTAGGGGGCGATGGTGACCCGAACGCTCGCCGTGCCGTCGAGCGCCCCGATGCGGGAGGGAGCCACGATGGCGTCCATGGCCACGGGGTCCGATCCCGGGGCGAGCGGGGTCACCTCGACGCTGACCACCTTGTAGTTGACCCCGGGATCCCACACTCCCTCGACGCCGTCTCCCCAGCCGGGCACCAAGTTGAGGCCGGTCAACGAACCGGCGTAGCGCACCTCGACCTCGATGGCGTAACGGCGGCCGGCCACCTCCACCGTGCGGCTCGGCGTCAGCACGCCGGACGGGGTGAAGCCCGGCAGGCCGACGTCGTCGTAGCTCAGGTCCCGGATCGCCTCGATCTCCGACTGGGCGAGTTTCTCGGCCACCGAGAGGTTCTGCGAAGCATCCAGGCGGTTCAGCGAGGCCATCAGCGGCTGGATGCTCAGGAGCAGCGCGACGGCCAGGATGGTGACGGCGACCATGGCCTCGACCACTCCGAAGCCGC
>VGBK01000162.1 GCA_016870535.1 Actinomycetota bacterium
TGACGGCTCCGGTGATCCGGCCGTTCTCGATCATGAAGGTGCCGTTGCGGGTGAGGCCGGTGACCACCAGGGTCATGGGGTCGAGGACCCGGCAGTAGTTGAAGGTGGCGACGTAGAGGCCTCGGTCCACCGCGGCGATCATCTCGGCCTCCGTGCCTTTCCCACCGCCGATCACCAGGTCGCCGGGCACCGCCCCCCATATCTCCAGGCCGGGCACGGAATGCCCGGTGGAGGTGGCGCCCACCCGGGCGGCGGTCTTGCGGTCGTGGGCGGCCGCCAGACTCACCCCGTGCTGCACTAGGTCCATTCGGCGCTTCGGGGTCCCCTCGCCGTCGAAGGTCAGGCCCACCGCGCCGGAACCCGCCGGGTCGTCCCAGATGTCGATGGCCTCGTCGAACTGCTGTTTCCCTATCTCCAGGAACGACTGGCCCTCGGTGACCGCCTTGCCGTTGAAGCCGTAGAAGCCCAGGAAGATGGCCATGGAAGCCAGGCACTCGGGAGCGAGCACCACCTCGTACTCGCCGGGCTCGAGGTCGAAGGGGTTTGCGGCCAAACGGAAGCGCTCGGCGGCCAGGGCGCCCGCGGCGGCGCCGTCGAGGTCGCCCAGGCGCATCGAGGTCTGGTGCGCCGACCCTGCGACCGTTCCCACGCGGTGGATGCCGTCGATGGTGGCCCGGGTGCGCCGGGTGGTGCCGCATTGGCCGCGGCTGTTGGCGAACCCGACCACCAGTGCCTCGGTGTCGCAGTAGCCCGCGGCATCGGTGCCCTCCGCGGCGGCGATGAAGTCGGCCACCAGGTCGGCGCGCCGCTCGGGCGAGGCGGCGGCGGTCGCCTCGTCGTAGTTGTCGACGGCGGGGAGGTCCGCCGTCGGGGCGAGGCCGGGCCACTCCGGGTCGGCCGGCGACAGGCGGGCCGCTTCCAGGGTGCGCTCCACCAGGGCGGCCAGGGCGGCGTCGTCGGTGCGGGTGTCGGTGCCCCGCGCCACTTTGGCGTCGACGGCCACCTTCACGCTCACCGCCGGGGTGGCTTCGGCCACGTTCTGGTGGATGAATGAGTTGGCGAAACGGGTGAGTGCCGCCTCGCCGGTGGTGACGGTGGCCTCCGCTTCGGCGCGGTCGCCCACCATCTCCACGAGTCGCTGCGCGATGTGCTCCGGGGCGTTCATGCCTTCACCCCCACTCTGACCTTGGCGAACCGGCCCGCCGGCGCCGAATGCCCGGTGTGCCCGATCTGCATGGGCTGGCCTTTGCCGCAGTTGGGTGTCCCCCAGTGGACCCGCTCCGTCTCCCCGCCGAGCAGGTCCAGTTGCGCCCAGAACTGCGGGGTGATCCCCGTGTAGGTGGGGTTCTTCAGCATCCGCCCCCGCCTTCCCTTCTTGACCTCCCAGGCGATCTCGGTGCCGAACTGGAAGTTGAGCCGGCGGTCGTCGATGGACCAGGAGCGGTTGGTGGCCAGGTAGACCCCGTTCTCGGTGGCGGCGATCATTTCCTCCAGGGAGGAGTCGCCGGCGAGCAGGCCCACGTTGGTCATGCGCACCATCGGCAGCCGGTTGAAGCCGTCGCCCCGCACCATGCCGCCGGGGGGCAGGCCGGCCCGGGCCGCCGAGTCGCGGCCGGAGAGCACGCCCACCCACAGGCCGTCCTTCACGATGTCCACGCACTGCGCCGGGGTGCCCTCGTCGTCGTACCCGAAGGTGCCCAGGGCCCCGGGGATGGTGGCGTCGGCGGTGATCTGCATGATCTCCGACCCGTAGCGGTGCTTGCCCAGCAAGGCCGGGTCGAGGTGCGAGGTGCCGGCGAAGGCGGCCTCCCAGCCCAGGATGCGGTCGAGCTCGATGGCGTGGCCCACCGACTCGTGGATCTGCAGGGCCAGCTGGCTGCCCTCCAGGATCAGCGTCTTCTCGCCCTCGGGGCACTCGTCGGCGGTCAGCAGCTGCGCCGCCTCCTCGGCGATGCGCTGGGCGTTGCCCGGGTAGTCCCAGGCGCGCACCGTCTCGTAGCCGCCGGTCTCGTACTGCCCGAAAGACTGCGGATAGGAGCGGCGCTGCGTCTCCCGCTCCCCCAGAGCGGTGGCGTCGTACCCGCCTCCCGACTCCACGATGTGCTGATGGATGCGATGGCCCTGGGAAGAGACGAACCACTTCTCGGTGTCGAAGAAGCCGAGTTCGGCCCGGGCCAGGGCGATGCCGCGCACCCCTTGCATGGTGGCGGTGACCCCGATGAGCATGTCCACCTTGTCGGAGAGGGGCACCTGGGCCCAGTGCTCCACGAAGGGGGTCTCCCAGAAGGCCTCCGCCACCGGCACTTCGGCCAGTTCCAGCGGAGGGCCGGGCACCCGGGACGAGGCGGCGGCGATGGCTGCGGCGCGTTCCCCGGCCGCCCGGGCGGCGGCGGCGCTGAGGTCGGCGGTGGCGAAGAAGCCCCAGGAGGACCCGATGAGCGCCCGCACCCCGACGCCGATGGTCTCGGCGCGGGCTACCTCCTGCACCTGCTGGTTGAGAACCTCGATCTTCTCGGTGCGGGTGGAGACCACCCGGGCATCGGCGTAGGAGGCTCCGGCTGCCAGGGCGCCCTCCACGGCCGCCGTCGCATAGTCGAACAACGCAGAGATCTCCTTTGTGGGCTTACCCGGTCCGGGCGACACTAGCGGCCGGAAGCTCCTGCCTCGCCGGCCTCTCAGGGCTCCGTCGCGGGTATCACCGGGGCGGGTCGCCGGCTGCGGAGAAGGTCAGCGATGGCCCGCCAGGGCGACCCCGGGCAGGTCGATGAACGCGTTCCGATCGGCGGTGACCACCGTCCGATGGGTGGCCCGAGCAGTAGCCGCGATCAAGAGGTCGTGGGCGTTGCGAGGACGCCCCGACACCCGCACCGCAAACAGCAGGTCGGCATGCTCCACGGCGACGCGGTGGTCGTAGGCGATGATGGGGAGTGCCTCGACTACCTGGTCGACGTAGGCGCGGCGCGCCTCCCGCCGCTTGCCGGAGGCCAGCCGGACTCCTACCAGCAACTCGGCGACGGTGACCGCGGCGATGGCCACATCGTCGTCATCGCCGATGATCTCGTCGAGGGCCAAGCCGCCACGCTCGACGTCGATCAGGAACGTGGTGTCGGCCAGGAGCAAGGCCACTATCGATCCTCGATCTCCAGCAGGCTCCTGACTCGGGCCAGATCGTTCGACCAGGCAGCATCGGGACGGTGGCGCCGCAGAACGGACTTCAGCTCCGCGCCGCGTCCGGTGGCGACGGGCTCGAGGTGCGCCACGGCTTTGCCCCGGCGAACGATGGTGTAGCGCTCGCCGCGATGCTCCACCGAATCCAGGAGGTCGGCGAAGCGACGAGCGGCGTCGGTGGCGGTGATGGTCGGCATGAATATCAGATTATCAGAGACAGGCGGGGGCAGGAATGGTCTCGACCAAGCACCGCACGACGGCCCGCGATCCGGCAGGGCCGGGAGCTCTTCGGGACCTCCCCGGGAAACTCACCAGGGTGGAGTTCTCTCTTCGGCTCTACCCCGTGCCCGGACTATCCGTCCGACGCTGCCGGCGGGCTGATCCGACCTGAGAGCCACTCCGCCACCGCCGCCTCGCCGACCCCGCCGGCGGCGATCGCCAGCATCATCTCGACTGCTTCGTCGGCAGGTACCTCGAGCCGGTGGCCGTTGAGCGCGCAGAACATCGTCAAGGCCTGCCAGGCCAGTCGCTTGTTCCCATCGGGCAGTGGGTGATTCCGTGCCAGTCGCACTACCGGGACCGCCGCCTTGTCGGCGAACGCCGGGTAGAACTCGACATCGCCGAAGCCGGCCTGTGGCGCGTGCAGGGCCGAGTCGAGCAGACCCAGTTGGGCAACCCTCGCCAGAGTGCGCACCCTGGTTCCCGTCACCGCCTCGGCGATGGTGAGCGCCTCGGCCGGAGTCAAGTACCTCACTCGGCGAGTCGGTCCAGGATCTGCCGGTCGCGTTCGGTGAGAGCGCGCAACCTGCTCATGAAGTCTTCGTCACCCTTCACGCGCTCGATCTCAGCCTCCAGCGCTTCGAGCAAGAGGGCGTTGACGCTGAGCCCGCGGCCGCGAGCCACCATCTCGGCAGTCTCAGCGAGGTGTTCGGGTATCCGGACGGTTGTGGTGCGCCGCGCCATGCCATCATGCTACTACACCATCACCACTTCGATAAGGCACCACCTGCAGTGAGCGCAGGTCAGCGGTCCCTCGG
>VGBK01000163.1 GCA_016870535.1 Actinomycetota bacterium
TGCACTGTCGCCGAGTAGAAGTCCACATTGGGGTAGATCCCCTTGCGCTCATACACCAGGCTCTCGATGCGACTGGAGACCGCGAGCAGGTCCTCCCTCCCCTCGCGCCGGGGCAGCTCCTCGGCGAAGCGCCGCAGGTAGCGGCTCCGCGGGTCCTGGGTCTTGTAGATGCGGTGGCCGAAGCCCATGATCCTCTGGCCGCGGGCCAGCATCCCGTCGATGTAGGCCTCCACCCGCTCCGGCCCGCCGATCTCCTCGAGCATCTCGATGACTTTTCGGTTGGCGCCGCCGTGGAGAGGCCCGTTGAGATTGGCCAGCCCCGCACAGATGGCCGAGTGCATCCCGGCGAGGGTGCTGACCGTCACCCGGGCGGCGAAGGTGGACGCGGCCAGGCCGTGATCGGCATGCAGCACCAGGAGAGTGTCGAACACCGAGCGTTCGAACTCCTCAGGCTCCCTCCCCAGGAACATGTAGAGCACGTTCCCGGCGAAGTCCAGGCTCCGGTCGGCCGACCGCACCGCCCCTCCCGAGCGGAGTTGGTGGAGCGACGCCACGATCGTCGCCACCTGGGCGAGGAGGCGCTTGCCCTTGCGGAGGTTGGCCGCCTCGGTGTTGCGGCCCGTGTCGGGATCGAAGAGGTCCAGAGCCGAGATCGCGGTGCGCAGCACCACCATGGGATCGGCGCTGGGGGGCGCCAGGCGGATCATCTCGTACACCTGCTGGGGCAGGCGCATGTCGGCGATGAGCTCGGACCGCAGTTCCTCGAGACACCCCCGGGAAGGCAGGCTCCCCATCCAGAGGAGGTGAACGGCCTCCTCGAAGCACACCCTGCCGGCCAACTCATCGATGTCGTAGCCGCGGTAGTAGAGCCTCCCGTTGTCGGCGTCGACGAAGCTCAGCGAGGTCTCCGCCGCCACGACGCCCTCTAGACCCCGGATCGGCTGGCCCCGGCGCTTCGAGCCATCCATGCAGCACGCTCCTCGCAGAGAAGCGGCATTGGTATCGGCCCGCGGGGAACAAGTCAAACCCGCAGGACGCCTTCATCAGGGCGGAGGGGCCGACGGCGGTCAGTCCAGGTCGGGCCTCCGGTCCCACCAGGGGCGAGCGGCCTCCAACTGGGCGGCCAGCCGGAACAGCAGGCCCTCTTCCTCCACCCGGCCGATGAACTGCACCCCCACCGGCAGCCCGGCGGCGTTCCAGTACAGCGGCACCGACATCGCCGGCTGCCCGGTCAGGTTGCCCAGCGGGGTGTTGGGCATGGGCCGCAGGATCTCCCCGGCCAGTTGCTTCACCACCGCCCTGACCAGCGGCTTGGCCGGAGCCTTCTTCACGACGGCCAGCGTGGCCCGGTCCGCCGCGCTCAGGTCGAGCTCGCCGATGGGCCAGGAGGGTTGCGCCAGGGTGGCGGTGAGCAGCACGTCGTAGCGGCTCAGGAACTCGGCCATCACCCGGCCGGTGCGCCGCATGACGTCGAAGGCGTGATCCAGGTCGGCGGCGGAGCGCTGCCTGCCGATGATGCGGATGATCCAGGTGACCAGTTCCACATCCCGGCTGCGGACCTTGCGGCCGGTGAGGCGTTCGCTCTCGGCGATCTGGAAGGCCCCCTCGCCGCCGGTCAGGGTGACGAAGGCATCAACGATCTCGGGGATGTTCAGCGGCGGCCGGGCCTCCTCCACCTCGTGACCCAGTTCGGCGCAGAGACGGGCGGCGTCTTCCACGGCGGCGATGCAGTCCGGGTCCTGCGGCGCCTCGTCCAGCAGCGCCGACGTAGTGAAGGCGATGCGCCGTCTGCCGGGATCGGCCCCGACCTCCTCGGCGAACGGACACGGCGGGGGCGCGGCTCGATAAGCCGCCCCCGGGGGCGCCCCGTGGGTGGCATCAAGCAGTCGAGCGGAGTCGCGCACGCTGCGGGTGAGGCCGTGCTGCTCCGAGAGGCCCAGCCAGCACTCCATGTAGTCGGGGCCCCAGGTGCTCCGGCCCCGGGTCGGCTTCAACCCGAACAGGCCGCAGTGCGCCGCCGGCATCCGGATGGAACCGCCGCCGTCGTTGCCGTGGGCCATGGGGACCATGCCGGCGGCCACCGCCGCCGCCGACCCACCCGAGGATCCTCCCGGCGTGCGCTCCGGATCCCAGGGATTGCGCGCCGGGCCGTGCATCTCCGACTCGGTCACCGGCGAGAGGCCGAACTCCGGCGTGTTGGTCTTGCCCAGGATCACCAGGCCGGCCCGGCGGTAGCGGGCGACGATGTCGTTGTCCGCGGCGGCGACGTAGCCCGCCCGGGAGCGGGAGGACTGGGTGTAGGGCAGGCCGGCGACGGCGGCGCCCAGGTCCTTCACCAGGAAAGGCACCCCGGCGAAGGCGCCCTCCCGGGGCGCGGCGGCGGCCGCCTCGCGTGCCCGATCCAGGTCCGGGTAGACCACGGCATTGAGACGCGGGTTCAACGCTTCGAGGCGCTGTGCCGCCGCCTCGAACAATTCGAGGGGGTGCACTTCCTCGCGTCGCACCAGGTCGGCCAGGCCGGTGGCGTCGTGGCTCTCGTAGTCGGCGAAGGGCTCCATCCCATCCTCCCGCTCTGGCGTGGGGTGGAGACTACGCGGCCGCACGTCGCGGTGGAGGACAGGGGCCGGGTGCGCGCGCCCTGCCTCGCCTCAGCGACACCCGACCGAGGGCCGCCCGCCCTTCCCGGATGCGGGGCGTCCGGCGAAGCGGTACCGTGCGCCTGCCAGCCGCCATGCCCATGACCCCGTCCGCCTCGCGCAAGATCGCCTTCATCGGGTCGCACTCCATTCGCAAGACGAACGCGGTCCACTCTTTCGCCGGGGCGGTGGGCCGCAGCGGCCGGAGCGTCGAGGTGGGGCGGGAGGTGGTGCGCTTCAACCCGCTGGGATTCAACGAGGGAGCCACCCCCGAGGCCCAGCTGTGGGTGCTCTGCGCCCAGATCCAGCAGGAGTTGGAACTCCGTAATCGCGCCGAAGTGCTGGTGACCGACCGCGCCGTCATCGACAACTTCGCCTACTTCCTGCGGGTCACCAAAGGCGAGGACCCCTTCGACGTGGAGCCCCTGGTGCGCCGCTGGTGCGAGACCTACGACCTCTTCGTGCGGCTGCTCCCCGACGTGGCGCTGCTGGCCGACGGGGTGCGCAGCACCAGCGACGCCTTCCGCGACGAGATCGAGGCCATCCTCGACCGCATCCTCCCCCTGTACATCCCCGACGACCGCCTGGTGGCGTTGCACGCCTCAGAGATCACCGAGCGCTTCGACTGGGGGGCGCTGCTCGAGAAGCTGTTCGGGGCGCCCGACGCCACCCGAGCCCGCCGATCCCAGGCGCGCTACGTGCGTCTGACCAAGCTGCTCCCCCGCTGAGCCGCGCCGATGGTCGCGGGCGATGAACCGCCGGCGCCGGGTAGCGTCCGCCGCGGAAGAAGGAGAGCGGCATGATCGACAAGTCGGTGATCGTCACCGGGGCCAGCAGCGGGCTGGGCGCCCACATCGTGCGGCGTCTGGTGGGAGAGGGAGCCAGGGTGGTGGCCGGCGCCCGCCGGGTGGAGCGCCTGCAAGCCCTCGCCGCGCAATTGGCCGGCGCGGCGGGAAGCCTGGTTGTCGTGGAGGCCGACGTCACCCGGGCGGAGGATGCCGGGAGGCTGGCCGACACCGCCGCCGAGTCCTTCGGCGGCCTCGACGCCCTGGTCAACAACGCCGGCATGGAGATCCAGGGTGCCATCGACCTGCTCACCGAGGCCGACTTCGAGGCGATGCTGCGCACCAACGTGATCGGCCCCTTCCTCTGCACCAAGGCGACCCTCCCCTACCTGAAGGAGCGCGGCGGTTCCATCGTCAACATCGGCTCCACGGTGGTGCCGCGGGCTCCCCGAAATCGCTTCGGGTACGTGGCCACCAAGGGCGCTCTGGAGGCGATGTCCCGCGCCCTGGCCGGCGACCTCGGGCCGGACAACATCCGGGTGAACGTGGTGCGGCCGGGCATCGTGCCTTCGGAGTTGCGGGGCCTCACCGAAGAGGAAGAGGCCCGGACGCTGGGTGAGCGAGTCCCCCGCATCCAGGCCCTGCCCACCGTGGGCCGAGGCATGGATGTGGCGGCTGCCGTGGCGTTCCTGATCTCCGACGAGGCCGCCTGGATCACCGGGGCCCTGCTCGACGTGGACGGCGGCTATGCCCTGGGGGTGTGCCGGTAG
>VGBK01000164.1 GCA_016870535.1 Actinomycetota bacterium
TGAGGCCGGGACCCGGCATCGCACCGCCGAGCGGGTGGCGGTGCAGACCGGACGGCCGGTGGTGGTGGTGAGCCAGGGCCGGGCCATGGTCACCGTGTACACCCGGCGGGGCAAGCACGAGCTGCGCAATCCCACCGCCTTGCTCGAACAGGCCAACCAGAACCTCCTGACCCTGGAGCGCTTTCGCTGGCGCCTGAACGAAGTGGAGCACCGCCTCACCCAACTGGAAGTCGATGACATCGTCACCTGCCGGGATGTGGTGCGGGTGCTGCAGCGAGCCGCCCTGGTACGCCACATCGCCCGCGACCTGGAGCACTACACCATCGAGCTCGGTGGAGAGGGGCAACTGACGCGGATCCAGTTGGAGGATCTCATCGTGGGAGTGCAGGAGATCGCCGAACAGGTCTACGTCGACTACGCCCGCGTCTACCCGCCCCGGCCGCGCCAGCCGCTCGACCTGCTCGAGAGCCTGAGCACCGAGCACCTGGGGGACGTCTCGCGGGTCGGCTCGCTCCTGGCGCTGGGCCCCCTCGACGCCCGGGTGCGCCCCCGGGGCTACCGGGCGCTCAACCGGGTGCCCCGTCTGCCCGAGGCGGTGAAGTCCTCGCTGGTGGAGCGCTTCGGCGATCTGCAGAGCCTGCTGCACGCCTCGGTGAGCGATCTGGACCAGGTCGACGGGGTAGGCCGGGCGCGGGCTCAGCAGCTGCGGCACTACCTGGACCGCCTCCTGGAGGCCAATCGGGGCTGGGTGGCCGGCGAGGGTTGAGCCGGGGGCGCGGCGAGTCGCAGGGTACAATGCCCTCCCCCACCCGGTGAGGCGTATGGCCGCGGATTCCAAGCCCCCCTCTCGTCGCGTCGCGACCCGGCCCAAGAAGGACGAGGCCGGGAAGGCCGGGAAGGCGGGGGCCGATCGCCCGACCGCCGCGGCCCCTCCCAGGACCGCGGTCCCGGCACCGGCTCCGAAGGCGGCAGCACCCGGGGCGCGCGCCAAGGGATCCACAGTGGCAACCCCGCCGAAGCAGGAAGCGGAGGCGCGCCGGCCGGCGGTGAAGGTGCCGGCGGTGAAGAAGGCGGTGGCCGTCAAGCCGGCGACCAGGAAGCCCGCGGCGAAGGAGGTGCCGGCGCCCGCGAAGCCGGCGGTGAAGGAGGTGCCGGCGCCCGCGAAGCCCGCGGCGAAGGAGCCGACGGTGAAGAGGCCGGCGACCAAGAAGCCCGCGGCGAAGGAGGTGCCGGGGCCCGCGAAGGAGGCGGCGGTCGTCAAGCCGGCGACCAGGAAGCCCGCGGCGAAGCAGGCGGCGGCCGCCCCGCCCGAGGCGAAGAAGCCCACCGCGAAGGAGGTCCGCCCGGCGCCCCCTCCGCCGTCGCCCTTCAGTGTGGGTGACAAGGTGGTCTACCCGCACCACGGCGCGGCGGTCATCACCCGCAAGGAGCGGGTGGAGTTCCAGGGGCAGCGCACCGAGTACTTCGTGCTCGAAGTCGCCACCGACCAGTTGATCCTCAAGGTCCCGGTGCACACCGCGGTGGAGCGCGGGGTGCGGCCGGTGATCTCCCGCACCGTGGCCCGTAAGGTGCTGGCTACCTTCAAGGAGCCTCCCGAGGAGGCCGGCGCCAACTGGAGCCGCTGGTACAAGCTGCTCACCGAGAAGATCAACAGCGGGGACATCTTCCAGGTGGCCGAAGTGGTGCGCGACCTCACCTTCGCCCAGCAGACCAAGGGGATCTCGCCCGCCCTGAAGCGCATGCTCTCGAAGGCGAGGCTGATCCTGGCCAGCGAGCTTCGGTTTGCCCTCGACGTGACCGAAGAAGAGGCCATGCGGCGGCTCGACAAGTCCCTGCCCCGGGTGGAGGCCGACGGGGAGTTCTGAGGCGGCGATGATCATCGAACTGGTTCGTCTGGTGATCACCCTGGGGCTGACCGGCGCCGGCTTTCTGATCGGGCGGTCGGTTCCCGGCTGGTTCCCCGCGGGAGCAGTGGATGCCGACGGTTCTCTCATCGTGGGCACGGTGCTCGGCGCCGGGATCGGCTACGTGGTCGGGGGCCTGGTCGGCCGGGGGATACGGCGCGGGCTCGATCGGGCTCCACTGATCGCGGCGAAAGCCTCCGGCCCGCAGTTGTTCGCCGGGGCTTTCGGCATGGTGGCCGGCCTGCTGGTGGGGGTGGTGGCCGGCCTTCCCCTGGTCCTGCTGACTCCCACGGTCGTGGGATGGCCGACGGCCGCCCTGGTGGTGGTGGTGCTGGCCGCGTTCGGAGGCCGGGTCTTCGCCTCCCGGGCGCACGACCTGCTGGCCGCCGCCGGGCTGCGTTCCCGGACCGCGACCCGCCGGGGGCCGACGGGCGGCGCCTACGTCGTCGACAGCGCCGCCGCCATCGACGGGCGGGTGCTGGAACTGGCCCGGGCCGGAATCCTGGCCGGGGAGGTCTGGCTGCCCGAGTTCGTGCTCGACGAGCTGCAGGGCATCGCCGACTCCGGGAGCAAGGAGCGCCGCCGGAGGGGCCGGCGCGGCCTGGAGGTGCTGGAGGCGCTGCGCGATCTACCGGCCGTCGAGGTTCACATCAGCGAGGACGGCCTTCCCGGCTACGAGGGGGTGGACGCCAAGCTCGTCGCCCTGTGCCAGCGGAGCGCGTCCACCCTGGTGTCGACCGACTCCAATCTGACCCGGGCGGCGGCGCTTCGCGGGGTGGCGGTGCTCAACCCGCAGGCACTGGGCGAAGTGCTGCGGCCGCAGCACCTCGCCGGTGACCGTCTCACTCTCAAGATCGAGCGCGCCGGCACGGAGTCCGGGCAGGGTGTCGGCTACCTGGACGACGGCACCATGGTGGTGGTGGAAGGGGGAGCCGACGCGGTGGGTCGGGAGGTCGAAGTGGAAGTGGCCAACACGCTGCGCACCGCGTTGGGGCGCATGGTCTTCGCCAGGCTGGAGCCGTGACGGTGCACGGCATCCTGGTGGCCGCCGGGCGCGGAACGCGTTTCGGCGGCCCCAAGCAGGCGGCGTTGCTGGGCCGCCGGCCCCTGTGGGAGTGGGCTGCCGAGGCCCTGCGGCGCGGCGGGGTGCAGGAACTGGTGTTGGTGGGGGATCTGCCCGGCGGCATCCCCGGAGGGCCCCGGCGGCGCGACTCGGTGCGCGCCGGGCTGCAGGCACTCCCCGGCGACGCTTCCCACGTGCTGGTGCACGACGCGGCGCGGCCGCTGGCGTCACCCGATCTGGTGCGCCGGGTCATCGACCGACTGCTCGTGGGCGGGGTGGATGCGGTGGTGCCGGTAGTGCCGGTGCGCGACACCCTGAAACGAGTGGGGGATGGCTGGGTGCTGGAAACCATCGACCGCCGCGGCCTCGCCGGGGCGCAGACGCCGCAGGGTTTCAAGGTGGCGGTGCTGCGGGCCGCCCACGAGGCCGGCGGCGATGACGCCCCGGACGACGCGGTGCTCGTCGAACGCCTGGGCGGGAGCGTGGCCACCGTCGAGGGCGAGGCGGCCAACCTGAAGGTCACCTTCCCCGGCGACCTGGCCCTGGCCGAGGCCTGGCTGCCGTGAGGGTGGGCTGGGGCTTCGACGCCCACCGCTTCGGCGGCCCGGGACCGACCCGGCTCGGCGGGGTGGTGGTCGATGCGGGGCGCGGGGTGATCGCCACCTCCGACGGCGACGTCCTGGCCCACGCCGCCGCCGACGCCCTGCTCGGGGCGGCGGCCCTCGGCGACCTGGGATGCCTGTTCCCCTCGGAGGATCCCCGCTGGCGCGGCGCCGACAGCATGGCCCTGCTCGCCGCAGTGGTGGCCCGGGTCGGGGACGCCGGCTATCGGGTGGCCTCACTGGACGCCACCATCGTCGTCGAGAAGGTGCGGGTGGCGCCGCAGCGGGAGGAGATCCGGCGACGTCTCGCCGCCGTCCTCGGGGTGGAGGCGGCGGCGGTATCGGTCAAGGCCACCAGCACCGACGGCCTGGGCTTCCTGGGGCGCGACGAGGGCTTGGCCGCGGTGGTGGTGGCCGTCCTAGCCGAACGCTGAGCGCAGGGCGTCGGGCCGGCTGGTGATGATCCCGTTGAGGCCGGCGGCAGCCAGGCGCCGCGCTTCCCCGGGATCGTCCACCGTCCAGGTGAGCAGGAGCAGGCCGGCGCGCCGGGCCGCCGCTGCCAGTTGGGCGGCCGCCGTCTCCGTCAGCGAGGCGGCGTGAGGCAGCAGGGCGGCGTGTCC
>VGBK01000165.1 GCA_016870535.1 Actinomycetota bacterium
CGCAGGCCCTGCGACCATGCCTCGACAGGCGAGAGCAAGGAGCCGCGCGCCACTCCCGTCACGGTACCGGCCGCCTCGGCCACCAGGGTGAGCGAGTTGGGAGCGGCCAGCCACCCCTCGAACACCCTCTCCAGGTAGTCGCCCCAGGCAAAGGTGCCCTGGGTGAAGGCGGCCACGGCCGACTTGTCCTCGGGGCGGGCGGGGCGCAGCACGGCATCCACGACGGCGCAGCATAGGGGGATGGCGCTCTCCGCCGGGTAGGGCCCCGGGTTCCTTCCCTACGCCCCCAATTCCCTCAGGAACTCCCCGAACCGGCGCCGCTCCTCCTCCAGGGTGTGGTTCCCCAGCACGGCGTAGCCGGCTTGCCGCATCGCCTCCACTTGCGCTTCGCCCATGGCCGCGATCCGGTCCAGGGCCTCCACGTAGCTCGGCGCCGCTCCCCACTCCACTTGCAGGCAGTTCTCCCCCCAACGGCAGTAGGCCCGGTTGCCCCCGGCGTCGGGGGTGACGAGGAGGGCCCCGGCGGCCAGGGCCTCCAAACCCACCAGGTAGAAGCCCTCCTGCCGCATCGGCGTGCCCAGGAAGACATCGGCCCAGTGGTACAGGTCGCGCAGGGCCTCCCAGCCCACCCGCTCTCGGATGCAGCGGAAGGCGAAGCGGGGGTCGGCAGCCAGCGCCTCCTCCACCTCCCGGCCCACCTCCGACTTCCATGTGGTGTAGCCCACCCCGACGGGACGGGGCAGCCCGCCGGAGCGCTCCCGGAAGAAGAACGGCCAGTCGTGGCCCTCAGGGATCACCCGGGTGGGCGACTCCGGGTTCAAGTGGGGCAGGCAGGCCTCGAGCACCTCTTGGGTCACCATGATGCGCGCCATCGGCTCGGCCAGGAGCCGGACGCCGAGGCCGTCCAGCCAGTCCGGGTTGCCGTGCCGGGTGCCCTGCACGATGTGGATGACCTGCTCCGGCCGAGTCGCCGGATGACGCCGCGCCGCCACCAGTTCGTGATGCCCCGGCCAACTGAAGAACACCAGATCGCCGGGGTCGGCCCGGAAGTCGAAGTCCCGCACATAGCGGAGGCCCGCCTCCGGAGTGAGGCGGGCGAAACGCTCCATCTGGAACAGAGGCAGGTTGGGGCGGAACGGCTTCCCCGCACAGATGACGGGCTCGTGCCCCAGGTCGAGGGCGTGCCGGGCGTAGTCGAACACTTTCACCACCCCACCGCGCGGGTGCAGGCCGGGCACCAGGAAGTAGATGCGGCTCACGGGCCCTCGCCGGACAGCCGCCGCACCAGCCGGGCCAGCGGCGCCGCCGCCACCTCCGGGGCGAACACCTCTTGCCACAACCGCCGGGCGTGGCGCGCCTTGGCCTCCCTCGCCTCCGGGTTGTCGATGATCTCGTCGAAGGCCCGCTCCACCGCCCTGAGGTCCTCCGGGTCCACCAGCCACCCGGCGCCGTACTGCCCGATCAGGGGGGACACCTCGGTGAAGGGAGGGTGCACCACCGGCACCCCGCAGGCCAGGGCCACCACCGACCGGGTGACCACGGCGTACTCCCGCTCCAGGGTGCGGGCGAACAGGTCCACCGACGCCGTGGCCCGGCCCATCAGCTCGAGGAAGTCCTCGTAGGGCATGGCTTCGTGACGGCCGACGCCCGGGATGCCGGCGACCGCTTCCCGGCGCTCCTCGCCTTCCCCCGGCGGCCGACGCCGCCCCCAGTGGGCGGGGAGCAGCAGGTCGAGCATCACCCGGGGAGGGTCGAGGCGCGCCGCCAGGCGTTCGAGCCACTCCCCCGGGGCGCTCCATCCCTGGAGGTAGCCGCCGACCAGGAAACGCACCCCGGCTCCTTCGGGTCGCGGCGGCGGTTCGTACCCCGGCACCGCCATCGGGACCATCTCCAGCGGGGTGCTGGTGGGGTCCCGGCCCGCCGCCAGCAGCCATCCCAGGAGGTACGGCACCTTCTTGGCCCCATTGACGATGAAGCCATCGGCGGCGGCGATGGCTCGCAGCTTGCGCTCCCGGAGGGTGCCCAGCGCCCGCTCCCGGCGCGCTCCCTCCCGGCTGCAGGCCAGTTCCAGCATCTTGGGGGCGAAGAAGTCGAACACCAGGCGCAGGCCGGGGGCGGGATGGAGGCAGTCGATCTGGTTGCTGTTGGTGATCACCACCACCGCCGGGGCCCGGGCGGCGGCGAACTCCCCGATGGCCTCGCCTTCGAGCACCACCGTGGCCGGCGGCAGCGACGGGGGCTTTCCCTCCGGGGTCAGGGAGCGCAGCGGCTTCCCGTCGACCAGGGTGGTCACCTCGAGGCCGTGGCAGCGCAAGCCCTCGGCCAGGCCGTGGGCCCGCAGGCCGGGGGCGGCGACGGGCAGGCCCATGCCGGGCACCACGTCGTTGGCGATCAGGATGACGGAAGGGCTGCCCATCTCAGGCACCCCAGGCTACAGCCGCAACGGGCTTGACCCCCGCCGGGGGAGCCGCTTCCTAGGCGCCCTGGGCGTGGAAGGCGACGCGGCGCTCGCGGGCCTGGTCGAGCTCCAGGAACATCACTCGCTGCCAGGTTCCCAGCAGCAGTTCGCCCTCCACTACGGGGATGGTCACCGACGCGCTGCCCGCCAGCATCTGGCCGCAGTGGGCGTGGCCGTTGAGGAGTTCGTCCTCCTGGATGTTCTCGGTGCGCACTTCGTGGTCGTCGTGCTCGTAGTAGCGCTCCGTCGGCACCACCTCTTCCAGGAGGCGGCGGAAGTCGTTGAAGAAGCCGGTCTCGGCCTCGTTCACCACAATGGAGGTGGTGGTGTGAAGGCTGTGCACCGTCACCTGGCCGTGGCGCACGCCGGAGCGGCTCACCACTTCGCGTGCCAGGTCGGTCAGGTCCCAGAACTCCAGGCTGCCGCTGGTGTGAAAGTGCAGCACCTCGGTGCGGAGGCGGGGTTCGGAGGTGGCGGCGAGGAGGGTCGTCTGCCCCTCCGGCCGACGCAGAGCGCGCCGGGTGCTGAGGTGTTCATCCACGAGTCGGCTCCAGGGGGTCGAAGACGGGACAACCTTAGTGGTCGCGGTGGGCAATAGGGGACCGCAGCGCACCGTCGTGAGGGGTGGGGAGGGGGTTGCCGAACGCGCAGAAGTCACGGGCGTCCTCTGCTCCCCTTCCCGAGTCCGCTTCCGGCTGCCGTGGGAGGTGGGTCCGAGTTTTCGAGGGGCCGGTGGGGGAAGCGAACCAGGCAGACCTGCGGCGCGCTCTTCGCTTCCCTCCCCCTTTCCTCCCCGGTGGGGACGGGGGAGGTGGGTCCGGGTCTTCGAGGGGCCGGTGGGGGAAGCGAACCAGGCAGACCTGCGGCGCGCTCTTCGCTTCCCTGCCCCCTTCCTCCCCGGTGGGGACGGGAGGTGAGTCCGGGTCTTCGAGGAGCCGGTGGGGGAAGCGAACCAGGCAGACCTGCGGCGCGCCCTTAGCTTCCCTGCCCCTAGCCCCCTCCCGCTGGAGCGGGAGGGGGAGAAACCCCGAGCTTCCCACCCTTTGCCTGGAGGGGAGCAACACCACGGGCCCTCTCGGTGCCGAGTACCCTCGGGGTGTTGGGCCGGCACCATCAAAGTGGAGTGAGCCGTGACTGCCTCCGGTGACGACAACGAGATCGGCGACCTCTTCCCCGAGGGCCCGCCGGACCCCTGGCGTAGGCCGCAGCCCGACCGCGCCCCTGCCCCGTCGGCACAGCCCTCGGACGACCTCACCGCCTTCTTAGCCGCGGTGGGTTCCGCCGGCCCGGAGCCCGGAGGCCGTCCGCCCGGAGGCCGCCGCTGGTGGCCGATTCTGGGTGCGGCGCTCTTGCTCGCCGTTGTGGGGGTGGCCGGCGCCGCGCTGCTGTTGAACCGCACCGAGAGCCAGTCCGCAGTCGCCACCCTGGCGACTACCACCGCGCCATCTACCACCACTACCGCGGCCTCGACCACCCTCCCCCCGTCCACTTCCGGCGCTGCCTCGACCACCACCACCCTTGTCACCACGACCACCAATCCGCCTCCGACTACTACCACTACCGCAGCAACCACGACCACCACGACCACTACGACTACCACTACCACCCGGCCC
>VGBK01000166.1 GCA_016870535.1 Actinomycetota bacterium
CTTCTACGTGAACTACACCGACCGGACGGGAGCCACCGTCCTGGCCGAGTACCGGGTGTCCGGCGACCCCGAGCGCGCCGACCCGGCGACGGCCCGCATCCTCCTCACCGTCCCCCAGCCCTACCGCAACCACAACGGGGGCATGATCGCCTTCGGCCCCGACGGCTACCTCTACGTCGCCCTGGGCGACGGCGGGGGCTCCGGCGATCCCCTGGGGGCCGGCCAGGATCCCGCCTCCCTGCTCGGCTCCATCCTGCGCCTCTCCCCCGACGGCGACCCCTACACCGTGCCTCCCAACCACTGGGTGGACGCGGGAGGCGCCGCCGAGGTCTGGGCCAAGGGTTTGCGCAACCCCTGGCGCTTCTCCTTCGACGGGGATCTCATCTACATCGGCGACGTCGGCCAGGGCGCCTGGGAGGAGATCGACGTGGCCCCGGTCGGAGCGGAGGGGCTCAACTTCGGCTGGTCGATCATGGAGGGGTCCCATTGCTTCCGCGACCCGGGGTGCGACCCGGCCGGCCTGCAACTCCCGGCCCTGGAGTACCCCCACGAGGGCGGGAACTGCTCGGTCACCGGCGGCTACGTCTACCGGGGCTCGGCCCTCCCCGAGTTGCACGGCGCCTACTTCTACGGCGACTACTGCTCGGGGATGATCGCCTCGTTCCGCTACGACCTCGAGGGCGCCTACGACCTGCAGGATTGGACCGCCACCCTGGGGGCCCATCCCGGGCTGACCTCGTTCGGGGTCGACGGCTTCGGCGAGTTGCACGTGGTGACGGCCGAGGGGGCCGTCTACCGCCTCGAGCGGGGCTGACTCACCCGGGCCCGGCGGGCAGGTCGAGCCGGGCCAGGAGCGCCTCCGGGTCGGACGGCGACAGGGCCAGGCGGCGCACCCGGCGCCGCAGCACCGCCCTCACCTCGACGGCCGGCTCGAGCACCAGCTCCACCACGCCGCGGCCGCGCCCCACGAAGCCCGCGGCATCCCATCCGTACCACCGCACCCCGTAGCCGCGCCACCAGGACCAGGGGATGACCCGGGCCGACCGCACCACCGCCAGCGGGAACCGGGCCGCCGCCAGGGGGCCGAAGGAGGCGGCCACTTCCCGGGGCCCCACTTCCACCCAGCAACGCGAGGGTGACCCTCCGATGAGCCAGCCGAACGGTGCCCAGGCCGGGGCCCAGACCAGAGGCCAGCGAAGCGTTTCGGGTCTGCCGTCCACCACGCCACCGAGCCTACCGGCCGCGACCAAAGGCTGCGGACGCGAACCGGCGGCCGCGGGACTCGCCCGGGCCGCCGGTCTGGTCTGGTTGGCTGGGCCTAGCGACCGCGGTCGCCGTAGCCGCCGCGATTGCCCCCGGGACGGCCGCCGCCCGGACGGCCGCCGTAGCCGCCGCCGCCGTAGCCGCCGCCGCCGCCCCGGCCGCCGCCGCCGTAGCCGCCGCCGCCGTAGCCGCCGCGATCGGAGGGGCGGCGCTCGGTGCGCGGCCGCGCCTCATTGACGGTGAGCCGCCGGCCGTCGATGTCGGTCTCGGCCAGGGCCGCGATGGCGGCCCGGGCCTCGTCGTCGGAGTCCATCTCCACGAAGCCGAAGCCCCGCGAGCGGCCGGTGGTGCGGTCGGTAACCACCTGAGCCGAGGACACCGTGCCGTGCTTGGTGAACAGTTTCTCCAAGTCGGCCGACTGATAGCTGAAGGGAAGGTTCCCCACGTAGATGTTCATTCGGGCTGCTGCCTCTCGACCGTTCTCGTCCGTCCGCCCCGCAACGGTCACCGCGGGGCGGCTGCGGGGCACCTAACGAGGTCAGGTCTACATCGTGCCTTCCGGGTCGGCAACCAAGCAGCCCGAGAGACCCAGCGCGCATCAGCCCCGCGCTTTCGTTGCGGAGTGTAGCGGGTGCCGGACGGCTCGCCGCAGGCGCGACCGGAGGCGGTCAGCGCGCCTGCAGGTCGGGGACCCGGCAGGCGTCGTCGTATTCCACCAGGGCGGGCACCCGGCCTTCGTCGGCGCAGGCCGGGCACGAAGGGTCGCGACGCACCCGCAGGGTGAGGAACTCCTGAGTCAGCGCGTCGTAGGTGAGCAGGCGTCCCACCAGTGGCTCCCCGATGCCCAACAGCAGCTTCAGGGCCTCCGCCGCCTGTATCGAACCGATGATGCCGGGCAGCACTCCCAGCACCCCCACCTCGGCACACGACGGCGACCACCCCGGGGGAGGCGGCGCGGGGAAGAGGCAGCGGTAGCAGGGCCCCCGATAGGGCAGGAACACCGTGGCCTGCCCCTCGAAACGGAACACGGCCCCGTGCACCACCGGGCGCCGCAAGCGCAGGGCGGCGTCGTTCATCAGATAGCGGGTGGGGAAGTTGTCGGCGGCGTCCACCACCAGGTCGTAGTCGGCCATGAGCAGCAGGGCGTTGTGCGCCCCGAAGCGCACCGGGTGGCGCACCACGGTGACCTCGGGATTCAAACGCCCGATGGCCTCCGCCGCCGAGTCCACCTTCAGGCGCCCCAGGTGCTCCCCGTCGTGGATCACCTGGCGCTGCAAGTTGCTCTCCTCAACCACGTCGGCATCCACGATGCCCAGGGTCCCTACCCCGGCGGCGGCCAGGTACAGGGCCACCGGGGAGCCCAGGCCGCCCGCCCCCACCAGGAGCACCCGCGAGGCCAGCAGGCGCCTCTGCCCGGCGGCCCCCACCTCACCCAGCAGGAGGTGGCGGCTGTAGCGAGCGAGACGGGCAGCGTCGAAACCGGCCGGAGGTTCCCACGGCCTTCCCTCGGCCCTCCAGCGATCGAACCCCCCGGCCAGGGAAGCAGCCCTCCGGTAGCCCCGGGCTCTCAGTTCCCGGGCGACGGGGAGCGAGCGGACCCCGGCCTCGCAGACGAGCACGACCTCGGACTCCCGGTCGGCGACCAGCCCGGCCACCGCGGCCTCCGGCCCCTCGGGGTCGACCCGATGGGCCCCGGGGAGGACCCCGAGGGCCAGCTCCGCCTCGAGGCGCATGTCGGCCACCACCGCCCCGGCGGGCAACCGGGACTCCAGTTCGGCGGGGGTGATTTCGAGCGGAGGCTCGCCCGGCCCCGCACCCTCATCGCCGCCTCCTCCCGCCGCGGCGGGGAGGATGACCAGAACCGCTCCCTCGGGGACCGGCGTGTCGAGGCCCTGGAGGTAGCGGACGTCCTCGTCTCCCATGAACACGTTGAGGAAGCGGCGCAGCGACCCATTGCTCTCGAACACCGCCCCCCCGAAGCCGGGGTAGGCGGCGGCGGCGTGCCGCAGAACCTCGCCTACCGTTTTCCCTTCGGCCGTCATCTCGGCCCGGCCCTCCACCGCCGCCCGCAGCACCGCCGGCACCCGCACGGTGATGGTCACGGCAGCACCACCACCGGTTTCTCCACCGCCTCGACCAGAGCCTCCTCCTCCACCCGGCCCTCCCTGATCCAGAAGCCGCGCACCTCGGGAAGGGCCGGGCCGGCCAGGCCGACCACCACATAGAGCCAATCCGGCTCCAGGGCCTGCGCCACATCGGTGGGCGACGGGTAGGCCCTCCCCCGAGGATGCGAGTGGAACACCCCGGCCAGGTGCCATCCCTGTGCCTCGGCGTGGCGCATGGCCCGGAAGTGCTCGCCCGGGTCCAGGGTGTAGGCCGTCGGGGACGGGGTGGCGTTGCTCAGGCAGTAGGCCAGGCGCAGACGCCCATCGGCATCGGCAGCCAGCAGGCCGCAGGCCTCCCCCGGGAGGGAGAACACGGCGTGGGCCACCATCGCCCGGCGCATCTCGGCGGGCAACTCCATGTCCGGCTCACCGTACCCGCCCGGCGTCCGTATGGCCACCGCCCGCCCCGGGCCACTAGCCTCGGGGATCGATGACCGAACCTCCCGCCGCCCGTCCCCGCACCGTCACCCTGCAGTCCGCCGGCGGCACGCCCGTGCTGACCGTTCCCCTCCTCCCCGCCGCCCTGGCCGCCGGCGCCGCCCTGGCGCTGGCGCCGCGCCTCACCGCCGCCGCGGCCCTGCTGGCCCTGCTGCGCCGGATGTCTCTCTGCCTCGACGGGGACACGGCGGTCCGCCGGG
>VGBK01000167.1 GCA_016870535.1 Actinomycetota bacterium
GTTACTGATCGGCCGCAGCCCCAACGGTGAGGCCATGACGCACCTCCCACAACACGATGCGCCCAGCATGCGCGCTCACCACACACAAACCAAGGACCCCACCAACCTTTCATGACAAGGCACTAGTGGTGTGTCGCTCAATTGATGACCGGGGGATGCCGGTGGATGAGCCGCTCGGCCGCGGGATCGGCAGCCCGATGACCCATGTCACCAAATCCGCGACACACCACTAGCTTCGGCAGAGCCGTGCTGCGCTTCCTCGATGCGCCTTCAGGACGTGCGTCGTGCTATGTCGCACCACGCTTCCACAGCGACGAAGGGGAAACCGTCATCCCCGACGGCGCAATTGTCGTGGAGTGGGGCAAGACCCGCTGGGTCTGCTTGGTAGAGGTGAAGACCGGGTCCTCCCAGCTGGAGGCCCAGCAACTGGAGCGATACCTTCGCGTCGCAGCGCGGGAGGGCTTCAACGCTCTGCTGAGTATCTCCAATCAGATTGTCGCCACACCGTCCGACCATCCCGTCGCGGTGAGGAAGCCTCTGTTGAGGAAGGTCGACCTGCGGCATGTGTCGTGGTTCCGCATCTTCACGGAGGCCGTTGTGGAGCACGAACACCGGGGCGTGCGGGACCGCGAGCAAGCCAAGGTCTTGGACGACTTGATCGCCTTCCTGGACGACGAGCGCTCGGGCGCCGGCGGCTATGGAGGGATGGGAGCGGCCTGGGTGCCTGTGCGGGAAGCTGCGAGCAAGGGCCTGCTGAGTCCTGCCACCGCCGGGATTGCCGAGGTAGCTGCGGATTGGGGGCAGTGCCTCCAGTACCTGGGCCTGAGGCTGCGTCAGGATCTGGGCCGCCCGGTGAGTCCAGTGCTCCCCAGGGGCAGCGATGCGCGCTCGCGGGTCTCACATGACGCCAAGACCCTGGGCTCGGAGGGACGGCTCGAAGGGAGTCTGAAGGTTCCCGATGCGATCGCGCCGATTGTCGTGGAAGCCGATCTTGGCAAGCTGCGGCTGACAACCAGGCTGCGGGTACAGGCGCCACGCGAAGGCAAGCCAAAGACCCGCATCAACTGGCTCCTGCGCCAACTCCCTGAGGCGCCTGCCGACCTCCGAGTTGAGGTCCACTACCCATACGCCCAACTGACTCCCCGGGCCGCAATAGGTGAGGCTCGCGCGAACCTGGACCTACTGCTCCTCCCGACTGACGCCAAGCGAGCCCCGGCCGCGTTCGATCTTGCTCTCACGCGACCGATGGGTGTGAAGAGGGGCAAGGCCCCTGGTTCGTTCGTCGCCGAGACCGTCCGCCAGGTTCACGAGTTCTACGGGAGCGTGGTTCAGCAGATACGTGTCCAGCGGGCCGTGAAGCCACCGCGCCTCTCACAAGACAGCAAGGAAGAAGAGCGACCGCTCAGCGCTGGTGCAGAGCCCGGAGCCTTGGCTGAAGCGGCGGTTCCTGGCGGAGAGCCTTCGACCGCCGACTAACCAGCGAACCCGAGCGCCCGGTGAGGTCGGGCGCCGGCGGCCCCCTCGTCCGCCGGCTGCCCGCCTTCCGTGGTGCCCCCCGGTGGCAAGACCCTCGGACGGTATCAGGCGGGTGTGACGCGGCGGGGGGAGTTGCCGCAGGCTGCCGGGAGAGCCTGTGAGAGGGCCGCTGGCGGCCGCTGGGCGGTGGTCTGGTGGGAGAGTCGGGCGCCCCTGCGGCGCCTGGCGGCAGCCTGACGCTAGAGCCCGGCGAGGGCGCCCTCGATGGCTCGGCACAACCGGGCCGCGGCTCTGGCATCCGACCTGGGCCACGGCGAGAGATGCGTCTCCCAGGAAACATACAGCACCGTCGCGCCGAGGCCGCTGTCGGTCACCGACACGGTGAAGCGGTGAGTACGGCGCGGCCCGTGCTCCTGGCTGAGGAACAGGTGACCGGCGGGACGGTCGGCGAGGCTGACGGTGAAGCCGAGGCGGGCGGCGGCATCGAGGGCGGCGTCGAAGACCTGCTCCGGGGAGCTGGCCAGGCGGCGAATGCACCACAGTGGCATGGCAGCGGCCTCAGGATTGCAGCCGACGCCGGCGATTGTGGCAGCCGCGACTCGGCGCCGCTAGCGGCTTCTAGCCCATCCGACAACCTGGCAGGGCTGAACCTCGACTCGGACTTCCCCCCGGCCCTGGAGAGCCTTGAGCAGCCTGCGGGCAGTGAGCGGCCCCACCGCGAAGCGGAAGCCCTCGCCGGTCTCCGGGTCGTGCCCGTAGAACAAGCTCACGGCCTCTCCCTCATCGACCAGGCCGTCCACGACAAGGAGCATGACGGTCCCCCTTCAATAGCGGGGAAGGGTACTCAGAGGGTGCCCGGCTTGTCGACTGGCCGCACACCTGAGCCGTCGCCCTGTCGGCTGCCTGCGCCGGTCTCTCCGAGCGTGTGCGCCCCGGAGTGCCCTCCGGGTGTCCACAAAGTGTCCACATGAGCCCGTCAGATAGGGTCAGATTCCGTCAACGGCCGTCAGGCGAAACCCGTTGATACGTAAAGGGAATCGGCGAAACCCGTTGATACGCCTAGACCCCTGATCTTCCCTGACACGGAAGAGGTCACTGGTTCAATCCCAGTAGCGCCCACCATTGGGGGACCGGCTGGGCCGCCGCCTTCTCGGCGGCGAGGCTTGGGCAGCTGCCGGAGGGGCGCCAGGCTTCTCCTCCCCCGTGGCAACGGGGGAGGTGGGTGAGGCCGCCAGGCCGAGCCCGGAGGGGGCAGCCCAACACGCAGACTCCACGCGCGCCCTCAGCAGCCCTGTCGGGTCCGTCGGCTCGGGACACCAGCCCGCTTGCTAGTGGTGTGTCGCGGAATTGGTGACTGCGGTTAGGGCTGCTCTTCCTCGGCGTACTCTGGTGATGATCTCTTCGGCGGTCTTGTGCCAGATGAATGGCTTGGGGTCGTCGTTCCAGTGTTCGACCCACAGTTCGATGGCATCGATGAGCTGGTCGATGGAGTGGAAGGAGCCGCGGCGGAGCCGCCGGGTGGTGAGTTGGCGGAACCAGTGTTCCACCAGGTTGAGCCACGATGACGAGGTGGGGGTGAAGTGGAGGTGGAACCGGGTCCGCTTCGGATGCGCCAGCCATTTGGCGACGTCCTCGTGCTTGTGGGTGGACAGGTTGTCCAGCACCAGGTGCACGTCGAGGTGTCGGGGGATGTGCAGGTCGATCAGCTTGAGGAATGCCAGGAACTCCTGGTGGGTGTGACGGGGCCGGCAGTCGGTGAGCACCTCACCGGTGGCCACGTCCAGGGCGGCGAACAGGTCGGTGGTGCCGTGCCTTCGGTAGTCGTGGGTCATGGTCCCGGCCCGGCCCGGTTTGAGCGGCAGCGACGGCTGGGTCCGGTCCAGCGCCTGAGTCTGGGTCTTCTCGTCCACACAGAGCACCACCGCCCGTTCCGGCGGATCCAGGTACAAGCCGACCACGTCGACCAGCTTGGCTTCGAAGTCGGGGTCGTTGGACAGTTTGAACGTCTCTACCAGCCACGGGCGCAGTCGCCGGGCCCGCCAGATCCGCGCCACCGTGTCCTTACCCACCCCGAACCGTCTTGCCATGCTGCGGGTAGTCCAATGGGTCGAATCGTCGTCGGGGAGCGTGGTCAAGGTGTCCGACACGATGGCTTCCACCGTCGAAGCCGGGATCTGCGGCTTGCGGCCCCGCCCCGCAGCGATGACCCCCACCGCTTGGACACCACCGGCCCGAAACCGGTCCCGCCAACACATCACCGTCTTCGGCCACGTCCCCACCTGCCGGGCCGTCCCCCGAATCGACACCCCATCGGCCAGCAGCAGCAGGGCACGAGCCTGCACAACCTTGCGATGCGGCTCCACCTGAGATCGGGCCAACCGCTCCAGCACGGCCCGATCCTCAGCGGTCACCTCCATGATGTGAAGCATGCCACATCATACGCGTAGTTGCTAAATCAGCGACGGACCACTAGGTGGAGTTCTCGGTCGTTCTCGATACCTGCGTCCTCTACCCAGCCCACCTTCGAGACACGCTCCTGAGGCTGGCTGAGCGGGGACTGTTCCGGCCACTATGGTC
>VGBK01000168.1 GCA_016870535.1 Actinomycetota bacterium
CGCACCACCCGTCCCGCCGCCATCACATGCACCCGGTCCACGTTCACGTAGCGCAGGATGCGGCTGTAGTGGGTGATGAGCAGCACCCCCAGGTCGGGGCTGCGCATGGCCTCCACCGCCGCGGCCACGTCACGCACCGCGTCGATGTCGAGCCCGGAGTCGATCTCGTCCAGCACCGCCACCCGGGGTCGCAACGCCAGCAGTTGCAGCATCTCGGAGCGCTTCTTCTCGCCGCCGGACAGCCCCTCGTTCACCGGGCGGCCCAGGAACGGCGCCAGCGCCAGGCGCGCCGCCGCCGCTTCGACCCCGGCCCGGTAATCGGGCCCGGCACCGGCCGCCTCCCCCATCTCCTCCAGGAGCTCGCGCAGCGTCACCCCGGCCACCTCGACGGGGTACTGGTAGCCGAGGAACAGGCCGGCGCGGGAGCGGGCATCCACCGGCAAGCCCAGCATCTCGACACCGCCGACCAGGGCCGACCCGGTGGCCGAGTACTCCGGCTTGCCCATGAGCACATGGCAAAGGGTCGACTTCCCCGACCCGTTGGGCCCCATGAGGGCGTGCACCTCGCCGTAGGGCACCTCTAGATCGACCCCCTTGAGGATGGGCAGGTCGCCGAGGCAGGCCTCCAAGCCGCGCACCAGCAGGGCGGCGCTCATGAAGCCTCCTCTCGAAACACGACGAAGACCTCGCCGTCCACCACCTCCGCCGGGTAGACCGGCACGGCCCGGGTGGCGGGGAAGGTCAGCGCCGCCCCGGTGTGCAGGTCGAAGGTGGCACCGTGGCGGGGGCACTCCACCGTGCCGGCGGCCGCCTCACCCTCGGCCAGGGAGGCTTCGGCATGGCTGCAGCGGTCTCCCAGGGCGAAGACCTCGTCCCCCACCCGGAAGAGGGCGAGGCGGCGTCCGGCGGCGACGACCGGCCGGCCGACGCCTTCCGCCAGGGCATCCCACCGGGCTACCCGAACGCGGGTCACGGGGCCTCCTCCCGCCCCAGGCCCTCGTATCGGGCCATCAGCGCCCGCCGCAGCGGCGGCTCCAGCCCGGCCTGGGGGAAGCGGGCGAGCACATCCTCGAAGAAGCCCTTCACCTGCAGACGGTCGGCCCGGGCGGGGTCGAGGCCCCGGCTCATCAGGTAGTAGCGCTGCTCCTCGTCGAGAGGGCTCACCGTGGACCCATGCCCGCAGCGCACCTCGTTGGCCAGGATCTCCAGGTTGGGCACGGAATGGGCCTCCGCTCCCTCGGACAAAACCAGGTTCTTGTTCGTCTGGATGGCGTCGGAGTTCTGCCCTTCGGGCTCGATGCGTATCAGCCCGGTGAAGACCGATCGGGCCGCATCGCCCACCGCTCCCTTGAGGTACATGGCCGAGGTGGTGTGCGGGGCGCGATGGCCCATGCGATAGCGGTAGTCGAGGGTCTGGCGGCGATGGCCGAAGTAGGCGCCCAGGACCTGGGCATCCGCCCCCGGCCCTTCGAGGTCGACGCCGAGGTGCAGGCGGGCGCTCGCCCCGCCCAGGCCCGCCTCCGCCAGCACCACCGAGGCGTCCCGGGCCAGCGACACCGTCTGGTGGGCGTACGCCCGGGTGGCATCGCCCCACCGCTGCACCATGGTGATGTCCAGGCGGGCGTTGCTTCCCACGACCACCTCCACCTGGGGCACCGCCACCAGGGCCACGCCGTCGGGGGAGCGGTAGTGGATGACGAGGGAGCCCTCGGCCCCGTCCTCGACGATCACGCTCAGGCGGGGCAGCGCCAGCGAACCCGGCCGGGTGGCCTGCACCTCCATGAGGACCGGGCCCGGCGACCGCTGCCCGGCGGCCAGGTGCAGGAGCACCCCGTCGCCGCCGAAGGCGTGATGCGCGGCGGCGAAACGGTCGAGGCGCGGCCCCGGCCCGGAGCGAAAGAGGCGGCGCACCACCTCCCCGTCGGCGGCGAGGGCGGCGGCCAGCGAGGTGAGGCGCACCCCGTCGGCAGCCTCCACCGCCACCGTCCGCCCGTCGACGCTGACCGCCCGGCCGGCCGGCGCACCGAGGGCGGCGGCGACCTCGTCATCGGGGAGAGGGGTACCGGGGGCTTCGGCCAAGCCCAGCGCATCCAGGTCGGTCTCCACCTCCACGTACCGCCACTCCTCCTGCCGGGAATCGGGCATGGGCAGTGAGGTGAAGGCTTCGTAGCCCGCCGCCGCCGAGGGGCGGGCCCAATCGGGCAGGGTGGCGGCGACGCGTTGGTAGTTTTGCTCGGTCAGGGGCAGCAAGCCGGGCCTCTCGGGAACGAGGTTCACTCTATTGCCCCCCGGTGCCGTATCCCAAGGCCCCGCCGAGGCGGCGCCGGCCGGCGTCGAGCACCCCGTCGAGCATCTCCGCGGTGAGCCGGCCGGTGAAGGTGTTCTGCTGGCTGGGATGGTAGGAGCACAGGACGGTGAGCCGCCCCGCCTCCAGGGTCAGCCCGTGGGCGAACCGCGGCCGGGGCCGGGGCAGGGTGAAGCCCCGGTCGTCCAGGAGGCGCAGCACGGCGGCGTAGGCCACGGCACCCAGGCACACGATCACCTCCACCCGGGCAAGCAGGCCGAACTCCTCCTCCAGCCAGGGCCGGCAGGCGGCCCGCTCCGCTCCGGTAGGCCGGTTGGCCGGCGGGGCGCAGCGCACCACGGCGGTGATGTAGGCGTCGTGCAATCGCAGTCCGTCGTCGCGGTGCTCAGAGCGCACCCGGTCGGCGAACCCGGCGCGATGCAGGGCGCGGTAGAGCCACTCCCCGGAACGATCGCCGGTGAACATGCGGCCGGTGCGATTGGCCCCGTGCGCCGCCGGGGCCAGGCCCACCAGCAGCAGCCGCGCCTCCGGATCGCCGAACCCCGGCACGGGCCGGCCCCAGTACTCCTCGGCGGCGAAGGCGGCCCGCCGCTCCCGGGCCACCTGCTCCCTCCACGCCACCAGCCGGGGGCAGCGGCGGCACTCGATGAGGCGCGCGCCGAATCCGCACAGGGGATCCACACCGCCACCCTAACGGTTGGGGAGCCTCCACCACGCTCGGTGGTTGCAGGCCTTTGGGTCCTGCCGCCGGGCCCGGAGGCCAAAGCCCCGGTTGACCTGGGCCGATGCGGCTCTCGGTAAGCGCTTTCTGCAACTTGAGCAGTCAGGAACCCTTTGCGCCGTCACTGTCCGTCGTGATACGGTGACGAGGCTCACCGGGCGGAGGCCCCAAGGGTGGCCAAGAATCTGCGCGACATCTCGGGCATGTCCGATGCCATCGGCCGGTACCTGGACTCGGTCGCCGAGCACGGCCTGCTCACCGCCGAAGACGAAGTGCGCCTCGCCCGGAGCATGGAGCAGGGGCGCCGCGCCCAGCATCGCCTCGACTGCGACTCGGCCCTGACCCCCGCCGATCGGGCCCGCCTGTACCGCACCGTCCACGAAGGCGACGAAGCCAAAGCGGAGTTCATCCGCTGCAACCTGCGCCTGGTCATCTCCATCGCCAAGCGCTACTCCGGCCGGGGCCTCGACCTTCTCGACCTGGTCCAGGAGGGCAACCTGGGGCTGATTCGCGCCGTGGAGAAGTTCGACTGGCGGAAGGGCTTCAAGTTCTCCACCTATGCCACCTGGTGGATTCGCCAGGCCATCACCCGGGGCCTGGGCAACCAGGGGCGCACCATCCGGCTCCCGGTGCACATGGTGGACGTGGTGCGCACCGTGCAGGAGGCCGCCCTGACCCTCTCCGAGCGGCTGCACCGGCAGGCCACCCTGCAAGAGATCGCCGAGGTGAGCGGCCTCGAACCGGACCGGGTGGAGGCGGCCCTCGGGGCGCCCGGCGACACCGTCTCGCTGGATCGGCCGGTGGGATCCGACGGCGACGCCGACCTGGTGGACTTCGTAGAGGACGATGGCGCCGCCGACCCCTTCGTAGTGGCCGCGGCGCACTCGGCCCACCGCCATCTCGAGGAGGCCATGTGCCTGCTCGACCCCAGGGAGCGGGAGGTCATCGTGCTGCGCTACGGCCTCGACGGCAGCCTGCCCCGTACCCTCTCGGACGTGGGCAAGCG
>VGBK01000169.1 GCA_016870535.1 Actinomycetota bacterium
TGCCGGGTCCTCGACCCCATGACCCTGGTGGTCACCGGCCTCACCCGCAACGGCACCTTCATGATCGAGAACGGCCGGATCACCGGAGCCGTCACCAACCTGCGCTTCACCCAGTCGTTCGTGGCGGCCCTGGGGCCGGGCCGGGTGCTCGACCTGGGGGCGGAGGTGCGCTACGCCGACTCGGAGTTCGGGCCGGGCCTGGTGCGCTGCCCGGCGGTGCGCCTGGCCTCGTGGAACTTCACCGGCGGAGCGGAGGGGTAGCCGGGAGGCGGAGCGGTCCACGTCTCACCACACGCGGAAGAGCTCCGGGACTATGCGAATCGGCAGGGAGAAGGTGCGGGCCGTCTCGGCCTCGTCCATGCCCCAGTGGGCTAGTGGCGCCAGGTACTTGGCGCGGTAAGCAGGGTGGATGTCGGACGGCGGGGTGGCCTCGTCGATGACGCCGCGACCCTCGACGGTCACCATGTGGTCCCCGTAGGCGTCGCAGTTCAGGTGGAACGACACCCGCGGGTTGGCGGCGAGGTTGCGCACCTTCGGAGCTTTGGGCTTGGAGTAGAACAGGACGGTCTCGCCATCCCACAGAAACGAGATCACCGAGGACTGGGGGCGTCCGTCGGGGGCGACGGTGGTGAGCCAGCCGACAACATCCTGCTGCAGATGCTGCTCGGCGAGGCGGCCTTCTTCAGTATTGGGGTCGAGGCCTTTGGTCATGGGTCGCAGACTACGCCCTGGTTCCTCACCAAAGCCCGACGGTGAGGGCTGCCTCCTCGTTGGTGAACACCTGGAGCACGCCGCCGTAGTGGCCCGAGGTCACCGGGGTGATCGCTCTCCGGGTGGTGCCGTCGGCGGCCACCTCGAAGAGGGCGCCCAGCCACCCCGTGGCTCCGTGGTCGGGGTCCCACCCGAACACAGTGTCCCCGACTACGAGGTGCTCCCCCCGGGCTGCGATGAGGTAGGGCGAACACGCCTGGGATTCCCCCAAGGGACCTCGGGGGAAGGAGTCGGCGTACCCCGTCCACGGGGTCACCGAGTCCCCGACGATGAAGTCGAGGCTTCCGCCGCATCCGCAGCAGCCCCGCGACTGGGCGGCAACCACCCGCCCCACAGGGAGGCCATCCCCATAGGTGGGCACCTCCAACGTGTCCGGGGTGCATACCGGTTCGGGGGTGAGCCGGGTTGCCCTGGACCCGTCGATGGGGACCGACCACAGCAGCCGGCCGCCCGGTCCCGGCCCCTGATACCAGCAGGGGGAGGCCGCCCAGTCGCGGTCGTAGCAGGCGGCGAGCACACTCCTCTCATCCCACCAGCGGCTCAGGGTGCAGCCCAGTCCCGGGGTGTCGAGCGGGCGGACCACCGCGCCCAGGTTGCTGAGCAGGCTGATGCGGTCGCTCGTGGCGACCACCACCTCCGTGCCCGTCGGCGCGTACAGCCAGGTGATCCCCACCGCCACGTATTCGGGGTCGGAGTAGTCGTAGGAGGGGAGATCGAAGTCGGCCAGCAGGGCGAGACGAGTTCCGTCGGTCTGCAGCGTCTCCAGGCGGACGTGGTCATCCCAATCGAGGATCCGCACCACCACATCCCGGCCGAGGGGTCGAGTGAAGCGAGCGTCCACCCGGAACCCCTCGCCGCTGGGAAGGGCAGCCGGGATGGCCGACGTGGAGCCCTCGCGCAGGTCGATCACTCGGAGCCGGCCGTCGAAGACGAGGACTCGCCGCCCCCCGGGAGACCAGTCCAGGATCTCGGTGCTATCCCACTCTGAGACGGCATACACGATGTCCGCGGGGTTGATCAGGAACAGCGCCTCCCGCGCGGCTGGATCAGCAGGATCCGACAGCGGCTCCCGGTAGCGCACCAGCAGCCAGCCCGCCCCCACCTCGTCCCAGGGGATCGCCTCCGGCGGCAAGGCCTCGGGGAAGCCGGGATCCCCCCAGGGTGGCAAGGTGGTCGTTGTGGTGGACCCGGCGGTGGTCGTCGTGGTGGGCCCGCCGGTGGTGGTCGTGGCCGACCCGGGCTCCGTGGTCGACGGAACCCTGGTGGTGGCCGTCGCCGGGCCGGTGGTGGAGGCGGGGGGCAGGGTGGTCGGGACCGTGCTCACCTGCGCCGTCTCCCCGCCGCAGCCCGCCACCAGCAGGCTCATTGCGAGAACCAGCCGAGCCGCCAAACGCACTCCGGGCATGCCACACCCCCGCACTTGATGGCCGGAGGGACACGACGGAAGAGCCGTCGCCCCCCGGCCCGCCTGCCGCCAAGCATACGAACCGAAGCCGGGAGGTGGCGGCGTGCGGGCTCCCCGGGGATCGTCCGGCGAAGGCGGGCGGGTGTCGGCTCGGTTCCTGACCGATTCGCTGAAGAGTGGAGGGGTCACGCCATCTCGCCCCTCATCGCGATCGAGCCGATGATGCCGCGGCCGCCTAGGTCGATCATCCGGCTCGTGCCGTCAGAGGCCACCTCGATGAGGGCGGGGCCGAGCCCGGCGTCGTAGTCGATGGTGAGCACGACGACCCATCCGTTGCGGACGGTGATGATGTCGGGGCTGCACTGAACCGACTCGGGGGCAATGACACCCCCCGAGGGAAGGTACAGGTCGAGTCCGCCACCGCACTCACAGCAGCCGCCGAATTGGATGGCGATGACGTCGCCGAGTCGCACGGCGTCATCCATCGGATCGCGGTACTGGTCGGGGGGACCGGGGTCGGGGCCGATGCGGGCGGCCCCGCCTCCGTCGAGGGGCACCGCCCACAGCTCCCCGCCGGACCCCGGCCACATCTCGTAGGTCTCCCCGGCGGCGTAGGCCTCGTCGAGACAGGACACCAGCACCGCTTCCGGGGCCCACCACCGCACGGTGACGCACTCGAGCCCGGGGGTGTCGAGGGTGCGGATGGGCTCGCCGCGGGTGGTCGCCAGGCGCACTCCGTGGATGTCGGCGAGTACTACCTGCTCCCCGTTGGGGTGATGCAGCCAGCTCGGCGTCGACCAGCGCCCGCCGCTTCGCCTCCGGTCGACGTTCAGAAGCGTTGGGCCGAGGCCGGCGTCGGCGTAGTGGCTGGTGACTACCACCCGGTGCCCGAGGTCCTGGCGGACGGTGAACCCTCCTCCCGGAGGAGGATCCAGCGCCGCCGTGAGATAACCGGCGGCCGGAACCTCCACGGTGGCGCCGGTGAACAGGTCGACGACCTTGACCTGCTGTCCGGTGATGAACAGCACCCGGCGTCCGTCCCAGTCGGCGAGTTGCCGGCCGGCCGGCCAGCCACCCAGCGAGAAGAGCCTGTCACCGGGGTCGAGCAGGTAGAGACCGGTCGAGCCGCCGTTCTCCAGGGTGAGCAGGATCCACTGCGAGTCGATTTGGCTCCACGGCACAGATGCGGCGGGGTGAGCGCCAGGGAGCAGATCGGTAGGACCCGGCAGGGCAGCCAGGCCACCGTCGTCCGAGAACAGGGGGTTCGTCGGAACAGTCGTCGTCGTGGTCGTCGTCGTTGCCGGGAGAGCGGGCGGGATCGCGCAGGGCGGCGGTCCGACCTTGTCGGCCGCGACCCAGCCCAGCCCGCCGTCGGGAACGACTACCTCGAGCCACGGGGAGCCGGTGTAGGAGGTAGCCCGGTTCCCCGTGGTGGGTACCTGCGTTCCCCACTCGAGCACCAGGAACGACGGGTAGTCGGTGCCGGGCCCTATGTGCACCGTGGGGCCGAGCGGATCGGCCGATGGATCCGGGCACACCTCCGTGGGTGTGCCCCGGTGGAAGAGAACGTCTTCGGGGACTCCCTTCCTCAGGACGGCCTCGGCCAACTCGCGAGGGAATTCCGATGCGACGAAGCCGTTCGGGTCGCGGCTGGTGCCGAAGGAACCGAGGACCAGCTGGCCCTCGAGCCTGAAGAAGGACGCATAGAAGGCCGAGTCGAGCGACTCCAGCACGGTGCCGTCGGGGGCATGGGCTTGGCACCTCGCCCAGGCGTAGACGGTGGGTTCCGCTGCCTCAGAGTTGGTGTCGTACACGTGCTTGGTGCACACCCAGGTCTC
>VGBK01000170.1 GCA_016870535.1 Actinomycetota bacterium
GGTCGGGGACGGTGGCCGCCTCCCGCGCCCCCTCCCGGGCGGCCTGGCTCACCTCCAATTGCGCCCGGGCCAGCACCGCCACCTCCACCGCCCCGAGCAGCACCACCAGCACCAGGGGCAGGACCAGGGCGAACTCCACCACGGCGCTGCCCCGGCTCAGCCGCCCTCCACCATCCCCCGCACCTTGCGCACCACCGCCTCGAAGAACTCGGGGAGCACCCCGCTGCTGGAGGCCCAGACGATGAGGGCCAGGGCGATGACCGCCGCGGCGACGATCACCAGGGCGTACTCGGCGGTGGCCTGGCCGGACTGGTCGCGGAACATGAGCGACTCCTTTCGAGAAGCGCGGAGTCCTCCTCAGCGCAGCACCTCCAGGCGAGCCAGCGACTCGAGCAGCGCCGGGCCGACCACCAGCACCACGAAGCCGGGAAGGATGAGCAACGCCAGAGGGAGCAGGAGGCGAACCGGCAGGCGCCGGGCCGCTTCGAGGTGGCGGGAGTGCTCGGCGTGACGCCTTTCGGCGGCGAAGGCCTCCACCGCTGCCGCCAGGGGCGCCCCGGTGGCCGCCGCCCGGGCGGTGAGGCGGTAGAGGCGCTCCCCCCGGCCCGAAGCGGCCGCCAGGGCGGCGGCGGCCCCGCCGTGGTCCATGGCGCGGCGCAGGCTCCGGACCTCCGACGCCAGGGCCGGGTCCAACTCACCGGCCGCTTCGTCGAGGGCCCGCGACAGGCTGAGACCCGCCCCCAGGCCCAGGGCGAGCAGGTCGGCCAGGAGCACCACATCCGCCTCGGCGCCGGCACCGGCCAGGCGGCGCCGGCGCAGGCGGCGCGCCCCCCGCCAGCAGGCCGACGCCAGGAGAGCCGGGAACCCCAGCAGCGGGGCGGCCGCCATCAGCGCCGCCAGCGACCCGGCCCACGCCGGAGAGCCGAGGCGGGGCAGGCGGCGAGCCGCCGCCGCCACCCCGAACCCGGCTGCGGCGGCCAGCGTGGCCCTCATCGCCCCGCCCCTCGCACCATCGACCAGACCGCCACCGCCCCGGCCGTCTCGAGCGCCAGGCCCGCGGCCAGCACCCACCTCCCGGCCGGGTCCGACAGCAAAGGGCCGAGCCTCCCCGTAGCCGCCAGCAGCGCCAGCAGGATCACCGGAGCGCCCCCCACCACCCAGGCCGAGGCCCGGGCCTGGGCGGTCAGGGCCCGCCGCTCGCGATTCAAGCGGCCCACCTCGGCGGCCCGGTCCGCCAGAGTGTGGAAGAGGGCGGCGACCCCTCCACCGGTGGAGGATGCCAGCCGGAAGGCCGCCGCCGCCAGGCGCCCGTTCACCGGCAGCGCCCCCTGCAAGGCCTCGCCGACCGCCTCCGCCGGAGCGCCGACCGCGGCCAGACGGCAGGCCCCGGAGAGATCGAGGGCCGGGGCCCGGGTGGCCGCCGCCCCCACCGCCGCGCGCAGCGACGCCCCGGCATCGAGTTCGGCGGCCAGGCCCTGCAGGAAACCCGCCTCGTCGACGGGCCCGGGGCCGGCGCGGCGGGACCGGCGCCGGGCCGCCACCCCCCAGGCGAGGGCCGCCGCCAGCAGCCAGAGCGGCCGCCACATGGCCAGCACCACCACCCCCAGCAGCGGCAAAGGGGCGCCCAGCACCACGGCCAGAGCCAGGACGACGGCGCTCAGCACCGGTAGGCCTCCACCATCACCCCGGCGGCCACCTCGGCCACCACCTCCACCAGGCGCTGCTCCCCGCGGCGGGCCAGGTGCACCACCAGGTCCACCGCCGCCTCCAGTTGCCGGCGCACCGCGTCGGCGGCGGGACGGGTCTCCCCCGACAGCGCCAGGGTCTCCAGACGCCACAGGGCCTCGGCCGGGCCGTTGGCGTGAACCGTCCCCATAGACCCCGGATGCCCGGTGCTCATCGCCTGGATCAAGTCGAGGGCCTCGGGGCCTCTCACCTCGCCCACCACGATGCGGTCGGGGCGGAGGCGCAGGGCATGGCGCACCAGGGTGCGCAGGGTGATCTCGCCGGCGCCCTCAGCGTTGGGCGGCCGGGCCTCCAGGCGGACCACGTGGCCCCGCAGGCGCAGTTCGGCGGCGTCCTCGATGGTCACCACCCGCTCGGCGGCGGGGATCTCCGCCGACAGCACGTTCAGCAGGGTGGTCTTGCCCGAACCGGTGCCCCCGCTCACCAGCAGGCTGCGCCGCCCCCGCACCGCCTCACGCAAGAGGTCGGCACCCTCGGGGCGCAGCGACCCGGCGGCCACCAGGGCCTCCAGGTCGGGGACGGTCGGGGTGAAGCGGCGCACCGCCACCACCGGCCCGTCCACCGCCGCCGGGGGGATCATCGCGTGGAGGCGCGAGCCATCGGGGAGGCGGGCGGCCACCGCCGGGGAGGCCCGGTCGAGGCGCAGCCCCAGCGGGGCGATGGCGCGCTCCACCGCCGCCACCACCGCCGCCGCATCGGAGAAACGCACCTCGGCCCGCTCCAGTCGCCCCTCGCGCTCCACCCAGACCTCGTCGGGGGCGTTGACCAGTACGTCGCTCACCGCCGGGTCGGCCAGCAGGGGCTCCAGCGGCCCCAGGCCCGCCAGGGCGTCCACCGCCTGCGCCGCCACCCGGGCGGCGTCGAGGGGAGCCTCCTCGGCGGCCACCCGGCGCGCCTCCTCCAGCAGGTCCTCCCGACGCAGCGGCACCGCCGAGGCCACCAGACGGTCGACCACCCGTTCTAGCGCCCCCACGGCGCCTCCCAGACCGGGCGCCAAGCCCCGATCCAGCGGTCCCCGGCCGCCGGCCGACGCCCGGCGAGCAGGGCGGCGACGGTCCCCGGCCTGGGAAGCGGCAGCCGGACGCCCGGGCCGGGAAGCGCCACCGCGGCTCGCGTCGCCTGGTAGACGGCGGGCCCGTCCTGCCGAGGGAAGAGGCCGCCCGGGAGCAGCAGGCGCACCGGGACCACCGCAATCACCCCCACCGCCGGGGCGGGGCGGGGCGGAAGGCGCAACACCACCCGCTCCCAGCCGGCGACCAGGGCCGCCACCACCTCGGCGGCCGCCCCCGGGCTCACCCCGCCGTTGCGCAGCACCGCCACCCCCCGCCGGGCCGGGCTCAGGTCGGCTCGGCGCGGGCCCGCGGCCACCAGATCGGCCAGCGAGCCGCTGCCGGGGTAGCGGGGCCCCAGAGGGTCCAGGTCCACCACCAGGGCGGTGCCGGCCGCCAGGGCGAGAGCCAGGGGCGCGAGCGCACCGAGCAGTCCGTCCTCCGGCGTCCACAAAGCGAGAGCCGGCATGCAGACCTCGGGAGTCGGGCAGGGGCAAGGTACGCGCCCGCCGGACGAGCCTCAAGGGGGTCGATGCCGCCGGTCCGGCGCGCCTCCAGGAGGTGGATGCCGCCGGTCCGGCCCCCTAAGCCAGCGTCATCGCCAGGTGCGGGGCCAGCAGGAAGGGAGGCAGGTAGGCCGGGATGTTCGAGAAGGGCAGCACGTCGGGGTGCAGGGGGATGCCCAGCGCCTCCTCCATGAACCGGCGGCGCGCCGTGATCCGCCCCCAGGCCCCCGGGTACTGCTCCGCCAGGGCTCGGCGAAGCGCGGCGTCGGCCAGGGCCACCCCGTCCTCGATGTTGGTGGTGAAGTACTCCGTGCCGGTGGCCGGGATGACGTCCACCTGCAGCGCCGTGCCCGAAGGCAGTTCGATGGTGGAACCGGGGAACACCGGGGAGTTCACCCACTCGTCCAGGTGGATCTGGTGGCCGGGGTTGAGGCCCACCCCGAAGAAGGGATCCCCGAGGCGCCGGGCGATCACCTCGTGCAGCACGCCCCCGGCGACCCCCACCCGCAGTTCCCCGTACCACTCGGCCACCGCGGCGAAGTAGGGGGCCACCAGGCGCTCCACGTAGTCGGCGATGCCTGCCGGCAACTCGGCGGCATCGGCCACCGCGAACCCCGCCCGGCAGTTCAGGGCGCCCCACACCCCGAAGGCCACGGTGAAA
>VGBK01000171.1 GCA_016870535.1 Actinomycetota bacterium
GCCCACCGTGGGCCGAGGCATGGATGTGGCGGCTGCCGTGGCGTTCCTGATCTCCGACGAGGCCGCCTGGATCACCGGGGCCCTGCTCGACGTGGACGGCGGCTATGCCCTGGGGGTGTGCCGGTAGATCCCGAGCACTCAGGGCACCACCGGGCAAGCCTCCTGCCGGGTGGTCGGCTGATCGTCGCCCTCCACGAACCAGCTGGTGAGGTCCGCAACCGGGGTATCGCCGCGTTCTCCCCCGAGGTAGACGGTGAGGCTCCCGTCGGGGTCGAGGAAGTACAGGTCGGAGCGGCCGTCGCCGTCGAGATCGCCCACGGCGAAAGTGCCGTCGTGGCCCGTTGCCGCCGTGATCACGTCGGCAACGGCCTCGGTGAAGCCGCTCGCACCCCCGAGGACCAGAAGACGGGCCGGGGCGTCGGGGCTCAGAGCGAACAGGTCGAGGATCCCATCGAAGTCCTGGTCCCAGAGGGCGAAGCGCCACCCCTCCCCCGCTTCCGCAGGCAGATCCGCCTGGACCAGCAGGGCATCGAAGAGGGGGCCGGCCCACACCTGCAGCCGGCCCGGAGCGATGACGAACAGGTCTCCAAAGCCGTCACGATCGTGGTCGCCCGCCAGGAAGACGGCCCCCTCCCCGGCCGGGTTCCCGGTCTCCCGAGGCCGCAGCCGCTGGGAGTATCCGGAGGCGTGGGTGTGGATGGTCACCATCACCCGCTCACCCGAAGCGTCGGTCTCCCACAGGTCCGGCCGGGCGTCCCCGTCGGCGTCGGCCATCATCAGCGCCGCGCCGGTGGCCAGCGGGGCGGTCACCAGCGGGGTGCAGTTGCCGGCGAAGGCGTAGATGGCCTGGGCGATCTCCACCCCGGCGTTGCCCGCCGCCGTCCAGGGATGCACCCGCACCGGGTCGGGGGCCCCGTCGCGGTCGACGTCGGCCAACAGGAGATGCGAGCCGTCGGGAGCGGGGCCGAGTGCCGTGGGGAAGGTGACGGAGCGCCGGAAGGGGGAAGGCTCGGTACGCGGCGGCGCCGGACTGGGGAGGTGGTAGCCCTCGGTGTACAACGGCCCCTGCCACGAGAAGTGCATCGGGTCTTTGATCGTCTGCCAGTCGCCTCCCCAGCACCACCCGGCGTCGGTCCAGGCCTTCACGAACCACTCCGGCAGGTCGGTGACCAGCACGTTGTCCCCCCGGTAGGGGTTGGTGGAGGTGTTGATGTCGATGGCGATGCCCACCGCGTGGAAGGACAGGTATTGCTTGGGGGCGACTGTGCCGGGGCGAAAACTGGAGACGTCGCCGGCCCGGATCTCGTAGTAGTTGCCCGCGGCCTCCTCCCGCGCCAGGTTGGCCATGGCCTGCCGCAGGGCGGGCAGGGCCGCCTCGTGCACCCACACGGTGACTTCCTCGTCGCCGGTCATCGGCAGGGCCACCTCCACCAGGCGGCGGCGGATCTCGGCAAAGTCACGGCCGAAGAATCCACCCCAGGGCCCCCGGATGGCTTCGTCGTCGGCGAGATCCCCGACGACGGAGGCGTAGGGGCCGCGCCCGCCCTGGGCTGCGCCGCAACCCGCCGACTCGTTGAATGAGAGGGCCGGGCCCAGCGGCGGGTCGGGCTCGGGGACGAAAGGGCCGTCGGGCCGGAACGCTCCCGTGGTCGTCGCGGCCGCGGCGCTCGTCGAGGTGGAACCGGGCGGAGCCCATGAGGAGGAGGGAGCGGCACCCTCGCGCCCCGGGGCACAGGATGACCCCGCCACCAGGATCACCATCCCTGCCGCCAGATTCCGCAAGAGGCGCCGCCGCGCCGCGGAGCCTTCCCTATCGAACACGCGAGTCGATCGTAGATGCCCTCCCGTCTTTCGCCGGATGCTTTGGGCGCCGCGGCCGGGGTCGTCTACCGTGCCTACCGCACATCGGCCGGGCGGAGAACGAGGAGGCGCGGGTGAGCACGGGTATCGAAGACGGCTCGGTAGCGGAGCCCGCTGAGACGAAGCCCTACTTTCGGCTGGCGGAGCCCAAAGCCGGTTTCTACGACCCCACCGGCGCCTCCATCGTGAACATCGACGACTACCCCCGCTATGAGATCGCCGAGGGCGTGGTCTTCTGCCCGGTGTTCGGGAAGAACCTGTCGCTGAACTTCGTGGTGTTCCCGCCCCACAGCGGCTTCCCCACCCACGCCCATCCCGAGGAGCAGATCAGTATCGTGCGCGAGGGGACCATGGAGATCACCGTGGGCGACATCACCCGGGCGGTGGTGCCGGGCGACGTGATCATCTTCCCCTCGGAGGTGCCTCACTCCGGCCGCACCGGCGACGTCGCCTGCCGGCTCATCGACTGCTTCTCGCCCCCGCGCGAGGGCCTGCGCGAGGTGATCGCCACCGCCGACCCTCACCGCTCCGCCGACATCGAGCGCTGGTGGGATCCGGAAGCCGGCGCCACCCCGGCGAACTGAGGGAACACCAACGGCATCCGGCTTCGCCGTCAGCCGGGTTCGCCGCCCGCCCAACGGCCGGTGAAGGTCGACATGATCGCCTCGAGCCGCTCCACGATGAAGGCGTGACGCTTCGGGCCCGGCGGCGGCAGGCGCCCGGCGCGGCTGCGGGCGGCGGCGACGGCAGCATCGGGGGCGGCGAACAACTCATCGACCTCGAAGCCGTCGAAGCGCATCGCCTCGCCGCGGGACACCACCAGCATCCCCACCGCGGTGGCCGCCGCCGCCCGATAGCCGCGCTCGTGCTCGACCACCTTGCCCGCGAGCGCCACGATCCCCAGTGCTAAGGGTTCGCGGCCGACCACGGCCTCCAGCGCTCCCGCCGCCGTCTTGGCGGCACGGATGCCGCAGGGCGGCGGGCCGCAGGAGCCGTCGGTGTGGGGGACATCGGCCGCCCCGGTGAAAGTCCAGCGGCCCGGGTCCAGGCAACGAGCCTCGACGGTGGGCACCGGCCAGGCGACCCGCACCCCGCGCAATCGGCCCCCGGCGATCTCCCAGGCTCGGAAGGCGAGGACCGGCGTCGCCCCGTCGCGGATCGACAGGATGGGTTGCCGCTCGAAGGCCGCCGGGGTCTCCGCCGCCGGCCCCCACACCGTGACCGAAGGCGCCGCCGGCCGGGTGACCAGCAGGGCCGACAGGGGGAACTGCGCCGAAGCCGGGACCGGCGGATGGTCGAAGCCGAGGCTCTGCTCGAGGTCGCGGGCGAGGCGCCGACCGCGCTCCAGGCGCAGCAGACCGGGGAGAGGGATCGGCGGCGGGCCCGGGTCATCGCCCGCGTCCAGAGACCGCCGCCAGCGGGTGATTGCCTCCAGCTCGGAGGAGGCGGCGCGGTCGGAGCGATCCGGGTCCTCGGCAGAGGGATCCATAGGAGGCGCCGACCATACCCCACCAGAACAGGCGTTCGCAAGGGGCCGGCGCCCCGGTGCTTCGCGCCCTGCCGGCTCTCCGCTAGCCTCATCGACCCCGACGAGCCTGGAGGTGGGCGCGATGCGAACCGTGGCGGTGCTCCCAGCGGTGCTGATCCTCGGACTGGCCGCCTGCGGCGGCGGCACCACTGCCCCGTCGACCACGGCGGCGGCAACCAGCACAACCGCCGCCCCGGCAACGACGGAGGCCCCGGCGACCACGGAGGCTCCGGCGCCCGGCCCCGCCGAACTCGGGGAGGCGATCGGCAACCGGTACCTGGCCGCCTACGGCGATGTCGTCTCGCTGCTCGCCGACCGGCCGGACGCCGCGGCTGCCGCCCTCGCCCTGGCGGCCCTGAAGGAGCAGTACGTCCAGGAGATGGTCGCCTTCGGGTGGCAGCGCGAAGCGCTCGACACGGCCGGCAGAGCCGCGGTGGACGCGGCCATCGTCGCCGCCCTGGGGCGCCTGCCCGCCGCCTCCCTCGACGCCTACCAGGAGGCCTACGCCCACTACTCCTCGGACATCGACACCGCCAACCTGATCGCTTCCTTCA
>VGBK01000172.1 GCA_016870535.1 Actinomycetota bacterium
CACCTACCGCCTCCTCAACGGGGCCATGGGGGCACCCTGCATGCACGCCGGGGGCGTCGCGACGGGCTCCCAGACCACCGCCTCCTGGGTGGCGGAACTCACCCCGGCGGGGGCGCGCCACTGGGTGACGGCGACCGCCGCCCCCTGCACCGGGCTGTTCAAGCCGGTGGAGGTCGGACGGCCCCTCGACCTGGGCGCCTCCCCCACCGATCGCTTCGACCCGGGCACCCTGTGGTGGCGCCACGAACGGTTCCACCGCCGGGTGATGCGCCACCCCGAAGCCGCCTTCCCCGCCTTCGCGCCGGAGCGCGACGCCATCGAGGCCCGCTGGCTGGCCTCGCCTCCCGACCCGGCCGATGCCTTCCGGGAAGCCGACGAGGCCCGGGCGCGCTGGGAGGCCGCCCTGCCCGATGCCGCCGATCGCCGCCCCCGGTTCGTGCGGCGCTACTGGGCGGTGCGGGACCGGAGGGCCGGTCTGGGCCGCTGAAGCGCCCGCCGGCCCGAGCCGTCAGGACCAGTAGCGCGCCAGGAAGTCGGCCGTGCTCGGGATGACGTGGAGCACGGTGTCCACGAGCAGCCCGAGGACGAACCAGCCGCCGAAGCGGCGGTTGTGGAAGAAGGCGGCCGCCGAGAACCAGGTAGGCCAGGCCGGGTAGCCCTCAGGAGGCTCGGCCGGTCGGGGCCGGTTGAGCAGTTTCACCGCCTTGAAGGCGTCCCCGGACGCCAGGAAGACGATGAGCATGACCGGCGTGAAGTAGCGCAGGCCGACGAGTGACGCCACGACGGCGTAGATGAGCAGCAGGGCCGCCTGGTCGACCCGCCGGGCGGCGGCTTCCCCCACCCGCACCGGGAAGGTACCCACCCCCTTGGCCGCATCGTCGTCTCGCTTGTCGATGTGCTTGGCAACGTTGATGGAGGCCACCCCGAGGCCGTACGGGACGCCGGCCAGCGCCACCTTCCAGAGGTTGCCGAGCGGAGCGCCGGCGATGAGCGCCAGGGTGAGGTAGACCCCCCCGATGAGGATCGGCCCCCAGATGAGGAAGATGGTGAGTTCGCCCAGGCCCCAGTACTTGAAGGGGTAGGTGTAAGCCAGCAGCGCCACCGCCCCGAAGGCGAACAGGCCGATGACCCAGGGGTCGAACCCGGTGGCGATCAAGGCGTAGACGCCGGCCCCGGCGGCCAGCACCCCGCTGACGGCGAACCACCGCAACTGGGTGCCCCGACCCCAGAAGCCCTGCACGAGCGGATGGACGCCGTACTGCGTGCGGAAGTAGTCCCCCTGATCGATGCCCCGGGAGTAGTCCGTGTAGTCGTTGAGCAGGTTGTTCGTGCCGTGGGCCACGAAGAGGCCCAGCGTCAGGACGACGAAGGGAACCCAGGAGAACACGTCGTCGCGCCAGGCGAGCAGACCGGCGATGACGCAGGAGTAGACGGTGACCAGAGTGACGGCGGAACGGGTGGCGATCAGCCACTTCGAGACGACGTCGAGGGCGTCCCACTCCCGCTTGTCGTCCATCTTGATGAGCTGCCACGAGGCTTTGCGCCACATCCCGAAGTTGATGCTCATGAGTTCCTCGCCCCTCGATCGCCGCTGCGTCGGCACGATACCCGCCGCGCCGCCGGCAGGGGGCGTCGACGGCGAGGCTGTTCCTGAACCGGGCTAGCGTCGGGCCGTTTGGAGGCCGCGCCCTGACCGAGATCACCGCCCCCCCCGCCCAGCTGAGCCCCCGCCAGATCCGGCTGGTGTTCGCCGGACTCATGGCCGGGATGCTGCTCGCCGCTCTCGACCAGACCATCGTGGCCACCGCCCTCCCCACCATCGTGGGCGAGTTGGGCGGCCTGGAGCACCTGTCCTGGGTGGTCACCGCCTACCTGCTCACCTTCACCGCCTCCAGCCCCCTCTACGGAAAGATCAGCGACCTCTACGGGCGCCGGAGGGTGTTCCAGTTCGCCATCGTGGTCTTCCTGCTCGGCTCCACTCTGGCCGGGTTCTCCCGCTCGATGGCGCAACTCATCGCCTTCCGCGCCGTCCAGGGCTTCGGGGCAGGGGGCCTGATGGTGATGGCCCTCACCATCATCGGCGACATCCTCTCGCCGCGCCAGCGCGGCCGCTACCAGGGCTACATGGGTTCGGTGTTCGCCTTCGCCAGCGTGGCCGGCCCCCTGCTCGGCGGCCTCTTCGTGGATCACCTCACCTGGCGGTGGGTGTTCTACATCAATCTCCCCATCGGCCTCGCCGCCCTGGCGGTCACCTCCTTCGCCCTCAACCTCCCGTTCGCCCGCCGCCCGCACCGCATCGACTACGAGGGGGCCGCCTTGCTGGTGGCGGCGGTCTCGTGCCTGCTGCTGGTCACCGTGTGGGGAGGCAGCGAGTACGCCTGGGGGTCGGCCACCATCGTCGGGTTGGCCTCGGCCGGGGCCGTACTCCTGGCGCTGTTCGTGCTGCGGGAGCACTACGCCGCCGAACCCATCCTGCCCCTGCGCCTGTTCCGCAACCGGGTGTTCTCCCTCACCGGGGGGGCCGCCTTCATCCTGGGCCTCTCGATGATGGGCGGCGTGCTGTTCCTGCCGCTCTTCCTGCAGGTGGTGACCGGCGCCAGCGCCACCAACTCCGGCCTGCTGCTCCTCCCGTTGATGGCCGGGATCGTCGTCACCTCGGTGACCACGGGGAGGCTCATCACCCGCACCGGCCGCTACAAGCGCTACCCCGTGGCCGGGAGCCTGCTGATGGGCTTCGGCCTGTTCCTGCTGGCCCGCATGGACGTGAACACCACGCGCCTCGAGGCCTCGCTGTTCATGCTGGTGCTGGGAGTGGGCCTGGGCATGGTGATGCAGGTCCTGATCATCGCCCTGCAGAACGCCGTCGAGCATCGCGACCTGGGCATCGCCACCTCGTCGAACACCTTCTTCCGCTCCCTCGGCGGCGCCTTCGGCTCCGCTCTCTTCGGGGCGATCCTGTCGGCCCGCCTCGCCTACCACCTGCCCCGGCTGCTGCCCCCCGGGAGCGCCATCCCCGACCCCACGCGCCTCACCGGCAGCCCGGCGCAGATCCGCCTGCTGCCCCCCGACGTCCAGGGGGCCGTAGCCGAAGCCCTGGCCCGCTCGATCGTCGGCGTCTTCAGGTGGGCCATCCCCTTCGCCCTGGTTTCCTTCCTGCTGGTGATCGCCATGCCCGAGCATCCTCTGCGGGACACGGCGCACATCGGCGCCGCCCCGGACGGGCCCGCCCCGCCGGCTCGGGAGGAGGCCGCACGGACCGGGCCTACTCGGCGGAGAACTCCAGGCCGCGGCCGTCGCCGGTGAGCACGCGCAGCGTGGTGCCCTCGATCTCCCAGGTCGTGGCCGCCTCGAGCACCGCGAAGACGAAGGACTCCTGCTGCATGACCGCCGGCTCGCAGCCCATCTTCGTGGCGCCGATGGCCCCCACCGACAGCGTCCCCTCGCCGAAGGTCGCGGCGGCGAAGTACCGGTTGCACCCGCCGCTGCCCGAGATGCGCCCGGCGGTGTCGTCCACCTCCAGCATCGGCTCGGTGCCGGCGACGGTCGAGGAGGCGGTGTCGCCGTCTATGAGAGTGGTGAGGTGCCAGACGGTGCCGGCCAGCGGCCGGTCGGGTTCGGGGACGAAGGGCACCAGGTCGATCGAGGCACCGCCGTCGGAGGCCGCCAGGGTGAGGCGATCGGCTTCCAGGGTGAAGGCGGTGACCCGGCTCAGGGCGGCCAGGAAACGCGCCTCGCGTTCCATGACGGCGGGCTCGCAGGCCATCTCGGTGGAGCCGATACCGGTGATGGAGATCCCCCCGGCGGTCAGGGTCACCGTCCCGAAGTAGAGATTGCAGCCCGCGGTGCCGCCCACCCCGCCGGCGTCATCGAAGTCGAGGGTGAGTCGGACGTCGGCAGGGAGAGCCCCGCCGACACCGTCAAGGGTGAAGCC
>VGBK01000173.1 GCA_016870535.1 Actinomycetota bacterium
GCCAGACCTCGCTGGAAGAGATACTGAGGGTGGTGGTGTGATCGTGTCCGAAGCCAAGGCGGTGCGTCAGTTGGGCCAACTGCTGGTCGAGCGGGGGGCCCTGGACGCGACGGTACTGGAGGAGACCCTCGCCCGCGCCGGCAACGCCGGGATGCACCCCGCCCGGATGCTGCTGGAGGAGGGGAGGGTGGCCGCCGCCGAGGTGTTGCGGGTGGCGGCCGAGCGGTTGGGGATCGAGTACTTCGACGGTGGGAACGGCTGGCAGCCCGACGCCGACGCCGTCGGGCGCCTCGATGCCGACACGGCCTTCGGCCAGCAGGCGCTGCCGTTGCACCGCCATGGGCCCGACGGCCTGGTGGTGGCCTTGGTCGATCCCATGAACCGGGCCAAGCTGTCGCTGATCGAGAAGGTGAGCCGCAGCCGCGTCGTGCCCGCTCTGGCCTCGCGAGTCACTCTGGAGCGGGCGCTGGCCCGGGCGTACGGGCCGGCGGTCACGCCGCGGCCCGCTGCGCCCGGCGCCGGGCTGCGCCTGGGGGATGCCCCCGTCGAGGGCGATGACCCCGGGTACCACTTGAACCAGTTGCTCGAACTGGCCCTGGCGTCGGGCTCCTCCGACCTCCACCTGACGGCGGGAGCGCCGCCCCTGCTGCGCCTCGACGGCGCCATCAAGCCGATCGAAGGATACGCCGCGCTCATGCCGGGCACGGTGCGCACCCTCGTCTACGGCATCCTGAGCGGGCGCCAGCGAGAGCAACTCGAGGAGCAGCGCGAGCTGGACTGCTCCCACCCGGTCGCCGGGCGGGGCCGCTTCCGGGTCAACGTCTACTACCAGCGCGGCTCCCTGGGTGCGGTGCTGCGGGCCATCCCCGAGCACATCATGTCCCTCGAGGAGCTGGGGATCCCGGCGGTCGTGGGGGAGTTCGCCCGCATGACGCGGGGCCTGGTGCTGGTGACGGGTTCCACCGGCCAGGGCAAGTCGACCACGCTGGCTTCACTCATCGACCTGATCAACCGCACCCGGGCGGTGCATGTGATGACGGTCGAGGACCCCATCGAGTACCTGCACGGGCACAAGATGGCGGTGGTGAACCAGCGCGAGGTCGGCCTGGACACGCGGAGCTTCGCCGGAGCCCTGAAGCACGCCCTGCGCCAGGATCCCGATGTCATCCTGGTGGGTGAGCTGCGGGACCTAGAGACCATAGCCACCGCGCTCACCGCGGCCGAGACCGGCCACTTGGTGTTCGGGACGCTGCACACCCAGGACGCCCCGGGGACGGTGCAGCGGATCATCGACGTCTTCCCCTCGCACCAGCAGCAGCAGGTGCGGGTCCAGTTGGCCGGGTCGCTCCAGGGTGTGGTCAGCCAGGAACTCCTGCCCAGCGTGTCGGGCAAGGGCCGGGTGGCGGCGGTGGAGGTGCTGGTGGCGACGGCGGCGATCCGCAACCTGATCCGCGAGGGGAAAGTGCACCAGATCCGCACCGCGATGCAGGCCGGAGGCAAGCACGGCATGCAGACCATGGAGCAGTCGCTGGCGCAGTTGGTTCGTTCCGGCCAGATCCCCCTGGCGGCGGCCACCGAGCGGGCGGGCAATGCCGAAGAGCTCCTGGATCTCCTGGGAAGGGGGCGGCGATGAGTGGCGCCACGATGACCTTCGAGTACAAGGTGCGCGATCGCACCGGCGGGGTGCAGAGCGGGCAGATGGAAGCGCTCTCGTCGGCCGCGGTGGCCAGGACCCTGCGCGACAAGGGCTTCGTGCCGCTCAAGATCGCCGAACGGCGCGTGGGCTCTCTCGACAAGGAAATCCGTCTCCCGGGGCTGCGCAAGAAGGTGAAGCCCAAGGAGATAGCGGTGTTCAGCCGCCAACTGGCGACGATGGTGAACTCCGGCCTCACCCTGGTGCGGGCGCTCACCGTGCTCCAGGAGCAGAACCGGAACCCGTCCCTCGTCGAGGTGATCGGCGACGTCCGCGCTCGCGTGGAGCAGGGCTCGAGCCTCTCCGCCAGCCTGGCGAGCCACCCCAGGGTCTTCGGGAGGCTCTACGTAGCGATGGTGCAGGCCGGCGAGGTGGGTGGTGCCCTCGACGAGACCCTGGTGCGGCTGGCGGACACGCTGGAAGCCAGCGTGCGCCTGCGTTCCAAGGTGAAGTCGGCGATGGCCTACCCGGTGGTGGTCTTGGGACTCCTCGTACTCATCCTGAGCGCCATGCTTCTGTTCATCGTGCCCATCTTCAAGAGGATGTACGACGAGCTCGGGGGCACTCTGCCGGCGCCGACCCAGATGCTCATGACCGTGTCGGGCGTGCTCGGCCGGTTCTGGTGGGCGGTGGCACTCCTGACCATCGGCGCGGTAACCGGTCTGAAGCGCTGGATCCGCACTCCCGGGGGGCGAGCGAAGTGGGACCGCTTCAAGCTGCGGCTGCCGATCTTCGGGGTGCTGGCGCAGAAGGTGGCCGTCAGCCGTTTCGCCCGCACTATGTCGGTGCTGAACCGGACCGGGGTCCCGGTCCTGCAGGCGCTGGACATCGTCTCGGAGACCGCGGGCAACGCCGTGGTGTCGGAGGCGCTGGCCGACGTGCAGGAGTCGGTGAAGCGGGGAGAGCCTCTGGCCGCACCGCTGGCGCGGCATGAGGTCTTCCCCCCGATGGTGACCCACATGATGGCGGTGGGCGAGGAGACGGGGGCACTGGACGCCATGCTGGCCAAGGTGGCCGACTTCTACGACCAGGAGGTCGACGATTCAGTCAACGCCCTCACCAGCCTCATCGAGCCGCTGCTCATCGTGGTGATGGGGGTGGGGGTGGGCGGCATCCTGATCTCGTTGTACCTGCCGATGTTCAGCATCGCCAACCTGATCCAGAGGTAGGCGAGCGCCGCGGGACCCGGGCGGGGAACGCAGGAGCCGCTCAAGGCGTCGGCGGCCGGGTTCGATAGAACCGGAGGATTGGGAATCCCCGATCGGAGAGCGAGACCCAAGGAGGTTTCTGAGATGACCAAGGCCATCCGCAGGCGGCTGGCCGGGAGCGAGGGTTTCACGCTCATCGAGCTCATGGTCGTGGTGATGATCATTGCAGTCCTCATCGCCATCGCCATCCCCTCGTTCCTCGGTTTCCGCAAGTCCGCCCAGGACCGTTCGGCGCAGAGCGAGCTGCGCAATGTGCTGCTCGCCGAGAAGGCCTACTGGCTGGAGAACGGTGTCTACACCAGCACCGCGGCCCACATCACTGCCCTGGAGCCCAACGCGGTGATCAACGCCGCTCCGGCAAGTGGGGTGGCGCTGAGCCTGAATGCCAACGGCTCCGCGTGCATGACGCGCACCGCAGCTTCGGGCAACACCTTCGCCATCTGGGAGAGCTCCACCGCCGGCACTTTTTACGGCAGGACCAACCTGACGGTCTGCCCGGCGGCTGCCCCGGCGGGCTACACCCAGGGCGGCTGGTAAGCCGGCCAACACCCATCGACTCACCGAGGGCGGGTCCCACCGGGCCCGCCCTCGGTGATTGCCGAAGAAGCCATCACCCCCGGCTGAGAGGACGATCCGTTCGGAGGAAGGGTCCGGCACCGCCGGTTGCGCGCCGCGGTGGAGGCAAGTGCATACGACCAACGGGCTTCACTTCGCCGCCGCCCCGTCCGATGCTGTGCCCATGAGCGGAACCGATGGTGAGAGCGCGCCGTGACCGGCGTGCTGCTGGCCTTGGGAGTGGTCGCGGGCGCGGTGGCCGGGTCCTTCGTGAACGTCGTGGCGCATCGCGTGCCCCGGGGGATGTCGGTGATCCGCCCCCGCTCCGCCTGCCCGGGTTGCGGACACGAGATCCGCTCCCGGGACAACATCCCCGTGCTCTCCTGGCTCCTGCTGCGGGGCCGCTGCCGCGACTGCGGCACCGGGATATCGCGGCGCTATCCCTTGGTTGAGGCGGGGACGGCGGCCGG
>VGBK01000174.1 GCA_016870535.1 Actinomycetota bacterium
CGGGTTGACACGGCAGACCTTCCTGCTGGCCACCCAGGAGATGGCGGCCGCCGCCGACGCCGTGGCCGCTCTCGGCAGCCCGGCGCCGGCCGCTACAGAGCCCGAGCCGGAGCCCGAGGCGGTGGCACCGGAGCCCGAACCCGAACCTGTCGCGCCGGAGCCGCAGGTGATCATCGAGCCGGCGCCCGCGGTGGCCGCCACCGTGGAGATGCCCGCCGCGCCCGCGGCAGCCGGGTTCTCCCCCACCCATGAAGTCCCGGCGGGAGGGATGTCGGCCTGGGCGGCCCCCGACCCGAACCTGCCGCCCATCGCCCGCCTCGAAGCCCGGGTGCAGTTGCGGGTCGACGAGGTGCGGGGCGCCTGGGCCCGGGTCACCGGCAGCAACGGCTGGAGCGGCTGGGTGGACGATCGGCGCCTGGCGCCGCTGGGCGGGGCCCCGGTAGCCGCTCCGGCTCCGGCAGTGGCCGCCACCGCCCCGCCGGTGGTCCCGGTGCCGGCGACCGCGCCGCTGCCGGCGGTGGCTCCCCAGCCCGCCGTCTGGCAGGCCACCCACCAGGTGCCCGCCGAAGGGCTCCCGGCCTGGGCCACTCCCGACCCGGCGGCGGCGCCGATCGCCCAGTTGGCCGGCCGGGTGCAACTGCGGATCGAGGAGACCCGCGGCGCCTGGGCCCGAGTCACCGGCAGCAACGGCTGGAGCGGCTGGGTGGATGCCCGCCGTCTCGGTCCTCTGGGTCGGGGCGGGGGCGGCCTGGCCCTGGGACCGCTGGCGCTGCGCCCGCTGCCCCTGGTCGGAGGCATCGCCCTGATCGTGGCCAGTTTCCTGCCGTGGCTCAAGGGGATCTTCGGAGCGTCTTCGACCGGCGGTTGGAACACGCCCTTCCAGGTTCTCTGGAACACCACCAGCCCGGGCGATCAGCCTCGCATGGGCTTGATCGTGCTGATCGTCGGGATCATCGCCCTGGCGGCGGGTGTCATCCCCAAGGCCGGAAGGGCCCTGGCGGCGATCACCGGGGTGCTGGCGGCGGTGATAGGCGCCCTGTACATCGTGCAGGTCATCCGCCTCTTCAGCAACCAGCTCGGCGCCTCCGCCGGCGACGTCCTGAACAATGCGATCGGAATCGCCCCCTGGATCGCCCTGGGCGGGGCTCTCCTGCTTCTGATCGGGGCCCTCATCCCCGATCGGCGGGGCTAGCGAGGCTCAGCGAGAGACGCGGTAGATAGGGGAGGCGACACCCTCGCCGATGGTGAGGTAGCCGTCCTCGTCCCAGGCGATGGCCTCCCCCTGCGCCTCGCGGGGCGCCGGGACGCGGCACGGCCGCGCCCCGAACCACGCGGCCGCCGGCGCGCCGGGCGGACGGGCCAGCAGCAGCACCGCGGTGTAGGTGCGCACCGCCAGCACTCTCCCGTCGAACGACACATCGGCGGCAGTGGCCGGCGCCAGGCCCAGGTCCAGGGTGGCCACCTGCTCGGCCTGGGCCTCGCCTGCCTCCCACGCCGCCGCCGGGACCCGGTACACCGGCGCCGGACCCAGCAGCACTTTGGCGATGAGGTAGGCGTCGCCGGTGGCCGGGTCCACGAACATGGCTTCCACGTCGCGGGGGCCGTCGGGGTAGGTGACCCGCAGCGCCTCGGCCGCGGCGCGGCGGGCTCCCGCCACGTCCGAAGGCTCCGCCACCCGGTAGAGCACGGCGAAAGGCCGCGACCGCAGGTTGTCTCCGGTGTCGGCCACGTACAGGTGGCCGCCTCCCGGGCCCGGCCCCCACGAGGCCGCCTCCCAGTCGAAGGCCTCGGCGTTGGTCAGTTCCAGGCTGCCCCGGATCGTCCCGGTGTAGTCGATGGCCCACAGCACCGGCGCGGAGTCGGAGTCGTTGTGCACCCACAGGATCCCCGGGTGAACCCGGCCGGCCACCATGCCCGAGATCTCGGTGAGCCCCGGGTCGGCCACCCGCCCGACGACCTTCGGGGTGCCCCAACCATCGCAGGGCGAGCCCCACTGGGGAGGCGCGATCCCCTCCCCGGCGCAGGACGGGAGGATCAGTGCCAGGAACACCATCAGGACGCGCACCCCGCCATTGTGGCCCGCCGCCGAGGATGACGGGCCTTGGGGGCCGCCGCACCTACGATCGACTCATGCGGGCCCGTTGCGCGCTCCTGTTGGTGGTGACCCTCGCCACCGAGTCGTGCGCCCTCGGCACCGGCGTCGCGCCGGAACCAGTCCCCACCACCACCACTGCGTCCACCACCACCACGACCTCCACCACCATCCCCGCCGGGCTGAGCCAGGAGGAGCGGGCGGCGGCGGCGCAGGCGGCCGCCGACTACCTGGGCGCCTGGGCGGCCTTCGATTGGGATCTGGCGTCCCGCTTCGTGACCGGCCCACCCTCCGGGTTCGCCGCGGCTCACCAGGCGTGGGCCCAGAGTCTGGGAGCCGTGACGGTGGCCTTCACCGTCGGCGACGTCGGCCCGGCCGACGAGGGGGCCGGGGCTCTGGTCGGCTTCTCCGCCGCCGTCGAGGTAGGTGGGGCCGGCACCTGGGAGTATCAGGGGAGCGCGCCGCTGGTGCGGGCCGGGTCCCGCTGGCTGGTCGACTGGAGCCCACGCGTCCTCCTTCCCTCGCTAGAGGAGGGCGACACGCTGCGGCTGGCCCGGACCTGGGCCACCCGGGGAGCCCTGCTCGCCGTCGACGGCCGCCCCATCGCTGCCGAGCAACCGGTGAAGGTGATCGGGGTCGTCCCCGGTCGGGTGGAGGACCTCGACGCGCTGGCCCCGGCCCTGTTCGACCTGGCCGGCATCGACCCCGGATACGCCGTGGAGCAGATCGAGCGGCCCGGGGTGCAGCCCGACTGGTTCATCCCGGTGGGCACCCTCGGCGCCGGCGAGTACCCGGCGGTGAAGGATGCTCTGGAGGCCCTGCCCGGGGTGCTGGTGCGCGACGGCTCGCAGCGGGTGTCGCTGCCCTCCCCCTTCGCCGACCATGTGGTGGGCAGTACCGGGCCCATTACCGCCGAGATCCTGACCGCGCTGGGGCCTCCCTACTCGGCAGCCGAAGTCGTGGGCCGCTCCGGCCTCGAGCGTGCCCTGGAGCGGCGGCTGGCCGGGCGCCCGTCTCAGGAGTTGCAGCGGGTCAACCGCTACGGCCGGGTGGTGGAGGTGCTGGCCACTTTCGAAGCGGTGCCTCCGGAGGACATCACCACCACGCTGGACATCGACGTGCAGGGGGTGGTGGAGCAGGTCATTTCGGGAGCCCCCGAGCCGGCGGCGGTGGTGGTGGTCGATGTCGCCACGGGAGGGATCCGAGGGATTGCCTCCCGGCCCCTGGAGGCCTTCGACCGCGCCCTGGGCGGTGCCTACCCGCCCGGGTCCACCTTGAAGACGGTGACTGCGGCGGCTCTCCTCGCCCAGGGAGTGACGCCGCTCCAGGTGGTGGACTGCCCCGCCGAGGTGGTGGTGGGCGGACGCCGCTTCACCAACGCGGGTGGCGACTCCCGCGGCCAGATCACCTTCGCCGACGCCTTCGCCTACTCCTGCAACACCACCTTCGCTCCCCTGGGAGCCGCCATGCTCGACGAGGGGGAACTGGCCGAGACCGCGGCGTCTTTCGGCTTCGGCACCCCTCCCGACCTGCCCCTGCCCGCCACTACCGCCGCTTTCCCCGAGCCGATCGACGACACCGAGCAGGCGGCGGCCGCCATCGGCCAGGGCCGGGTGCTGACCAGCCCGCTCCACATGGCCTCAGTGGCGGCCGCGGTGGCCGGGGGAGGCTGGCGGCGGCCGGCGCTGCTGGCGGGCGATCCCGCCACCCCCCTCGCCATGGACCCCGGGGTGCGGTCGGCCCTGGCCGACCTCATGCTGCGGGTGGTCACCTACGGCACGGGGACTCCAGCCGCAGTGGACGGCGAGGAGGTACGCGGCA
>VGBK01000175.1 GCA_016870535.1 Actinomycetota bacterium
CCACCGGCGGGACCACCGCCATCCCCACCCCGGGGCTCCCCTTCGTCTACGTGAGCGCCGACGGGGTGGCGACCCGGGTGGAGAGCGCGGCCCGCATCGTGACCCTCAGCGGGGACATGACCGAGATCATCTTCGCCCTCGGCCTCGGGCCCAACGTGGTGGCGGCAGACCTGTCGTCGGTGTACCCCGAAGCAACCGCGACGCTGCCCAAGGTCGGGGTGGAGTTCATGCTCTCTGCCGAGGCGGTGCTGGCGCAGGCGCCGACGGTGGTGATCGGCGACACCGACGCCCGGCCGTTGGAGGCCATCGAGCAGATGCGCCAGGCGGGCGTGCCGGTGGTGCTCTTCCCCCGCTTCGTCGGCCTGGGCGCCCCGGCCGAGAAGATCCGGGCGTTGGCCGCCGTGCTGGGGGTCGGCGAGGCGGGCGAGGCCCTGGCCTCCCGAGTCCAGCAGGAGATCGATGCGGCGGCGGTCCGGGCGTCCGGCGTCACCACCCGCCCGAGGGTGGCGTTGGTGTACGCCGCCAGCCCCCGCGCCACCCTGCTGCTGGGCCCGGGCTCGGTGATCGACGGCCTCTTCGAGGCGGTGGGCGCCGAGAACGTCGCCCCGCCGGCGGGTGCCGACGGCTATGTGCCCCTGTCCGCCGAGGCTCTGGTCGCCGGCGACCCGGAGGTCATCATCACTGCGGAGAGAGGGTTCGACCGCTATCTGGGTGGAATGGAGGGCTTCCGGCAACTCCCCGGCGTGGCGCAGACCGCCGCCGGGCGGGAGCAGCGCATCCTCGTGTACGAGGACCTCTTCCTGCTGGGGCTGGGGCCGCGCACCGGGCAGTTGCTGGAACGGCTCTTCGCCGACCTGCATCCCGAGGCGGCCGCAGGGTCGTGAGACGGCGCGCCCGCGGGGCGACGCGCCCGGCCGAGGGGACCGGCCGGCCGGCGGGAGCCTGGCTGCTGTTCGCCCTGCTGGCGGCCGTGCTGGCGGGAGGGGCCGTGGCCTCGCTCACTCTGGGCGCGGTGGCCGTGGCGCCGGGCGCGGTCTGGAAGATCGTGCTGCATCACCTGGGCCTGGGCGGCGCCGAGGGCTTCACCCTTCAGGAGGAGGCGGTGGTCTGGTCCATTCGCCTGCCGCGTCTGCTGCTGGCGGCGTTGACCGGTGCCGGCCTGGGGATGGCGGGAGCCGCCCTCCAGGGGGTGTTTCGGAACCCCCTCGCCGACCCCCAGCTGATCGGGGTGTCCAGCGGCGCCGCCTTCGGCTCCACGGTGGGCCTGGCGGTGTTCGGAACTGCGGCCTGGGGTCTCGCCGGGCCCCTGTTCGGGGTGCTGGGCGGCCTCGCCGCCGGGGCCGTGGTCTACGTCCTCTCGCGCCACCAGGGCCGCACCGAGGTGGTGACCATGGTGCTGGCCGGCATCGCGGTGACCGCGGTGGGCATCGCCGGGGCGGCGCTCCTCGGCTACTCGCTGCGGCGACCGGAGCTGCGCACGCCGCTGTTCTGGTCGTTGGGCAGCCTCTCGGTGGCCACCTGGCGCCTGGTGGCCCTCACCGCGCCGCTCGTGACGGTGTCCCTGGTGGCGCTCCCCTTCCTGGCCCGGTCGCTCGACGTGATGCTGCTGGGCGACGGCCAGGCGCGCAGCGTCGGGGTGGCGGTGGAGCGAGTGCGCGGCCTCGCCGCCGGACTGGCGGTGCTGGCGGCGTCGGCCACGGTGAGTGCGGCCGGGGTGATCGGCTTCGTCGGCCTGCTGGCGCCGCACGCGGTGCGTCTCACCGCGGGCCCGGCACACCGCCGGGTGCTGCCGGGAGGCGCGCTGGCCGGAGCCGGGCTGGTGGTGCTGGCCGACCTGGCGGCTCGGACTCTGGCTTCTCCCTTGGAGGTGCCGGTCGGCCTGATCACCGCAGTGCTCGGCGGGCCGGTCTTCCTGTGGTTGCTGCGACGGACTCGCACCCTGCACGGGGGATGGGGATGACGGCCCCCCTTCTCGCCGCCGAGGGCCTGGTGCTGCGGGCCGGCGGGGCCGTGCTGGTGGATGGGGTGGGGCTGTCGGTGCTGCCCGGGGAGATCATCGGCGTGGTCGGCCCCAACGGCGCCGGCAAGACCTCGCTCCTGCGCCTGCTGTCGGGGGAGTTGGCACCGAGCCGGGGCTCGGTGACCCTCGACGGGAAGCCGCTGTCGGCCTGGCGGCCTCTGGGCCTCGCCCGGCGCCGGGCGGTGCTGCCGCAGCAGACGCTGCTCCAGTTCGCCTTCCGCTGCCTGGACGTGGTGCTGATGGGCCGGTACGCGCATCGCGGCTCTCCGGCGGACCAGGACCTGGCGGCCGCGCGTCTGGCCATGTCGCGCACCGACACCCTCCATCTGGCCTCACGGCTCTACCCCACCTTGTCGGCCGGAGAGCAGGCCCGGGTCTCCCTGGCGCGCGTGCTGGCCCAGGAGGCGACGGTGCTGCTGCTCGACGAGCCCACCGCCTCGCTGGACTTGCGCCACCAGGAACTCGTCATGGGGATGCTGCGCGGCTTGGCCGAAGCGGGCGCCGGGGTCGTCGCCGTGCTCCACGACCTGAACCTGGCGGCGCGCTTTGCCGGCCGGGTAGCCCTGATGAGCGGGGGGCGCCTGGCGGCGTTGGCGCCCACGCGGGAGGTGCTGGCGGCCGATCTGCTCTCCGAGGTGTACCGGCACCCGGTGGTCGTAGTGCCGCACCCTCACCTTGACTGCCCGCTGGTGCTACCCGGCGCAGGGTGATCGACCTGGGGCTCGGCCCGCTCGAACCCCGGCGACCCACTCCCTCAGGTTCGGGACGCCTCGCCCGCCGGGACGGCGACGGGAAGGCCGCGGCGCGCCAGACACGAGGTCAGTTCGCCGGAGAGGATCTCCTGGGTCACCGGCTTGCCGATGTGGCCGTCCATGCCGGCGGCGAGGCAGCGGCGGCGGTCCGAGGCGAGGGCGGCCGCCGTCATGGCGAGGATCGGCAGCGCGGGGCGTTCCGTCTCCCGCTCCCAGGCGCGGATGGCCTGCGTGGCCTGGATGCCGTCCATCTCGGGCATGGCCACGTCCATGAGGACCAGGTCGTAGGGGAGGCTGCGCACCGCCTGCACCGCTTCCCTGCCATCGGCGACCACGTCGACCCGGGCGCCGAGGCGCTCCAGCATCAGGCGGGTGATGCGCTGACTCACCGGGCTGTCCTCGGCGAGGAGAAGCCGGACGCCGGCGAGGGGGCAGTCGGCCGCCCCGGGGGGTTCGGCGGCAACCGCCGCCCCTTTGACGGCACAGGTGAGGGTGGTGTAGAGGCTGGCGCGGCGCACCGGATGGCGGATTCGAGGGACCGAGCGAAGCTCCTCGGGAGGGGTCTCGGCGCCCGTGAGGAGCACGGCGCGAGTGGCGGGGTCGAAGGTCGAGGGGGGCCCCTGGCTGCAGAGACTGGAGGCCGTCAGCACCACGTCGAAGGGCCGCTGCTCCCCGGCCGCCTGCCGCTGCAAGACGGCAGACTCGGCCGGCGACGGGCAGTCGGCCACGCTGGTGCCCCAGGCCGCCGCCATGTCCGCAATCTGGCGGCGGACCGAAGGACTCGGGTGGACCACGAGCAGGCGGGGCGCGGGCACGATGGCCGGGTAGCGGCGGTCGTCGGCGGCCGCCGGGACCCAGCGCACCCGGACGCGGGCCTCGAACACCGAGCCCATCCCGGCTTGGCTCTGGACGTCGATGGCGCCTCCCATGGCCTCCGTCAGACGGCGGGATATGGCCAATCCCAGTCCGGTGCCTCCGAACCGCCGCGTCGTGGAGCTGTCGGCCTGGGTGAAGGTGTCGAACAACCGCGGGAGCGCCTCGGCGGGGATCCCGATGCCGGTGTCGGCCACCCGGAGCGCCAGCAAG
>VGBK01000176.1 GCA_016870535.1 Actinomycetota bacterium
GGCCCAGGATGAGGTCGTTGCCTCCCCGGCCGGCGATGACGTCGTCGCCCGGTGTGCCGACGAGCACGTCGGGGCCGGCGGTGCCCACGATGGTGGCCGGCCGCCCCCGGCAGAGCAGCGGCGGCCACGGTGTCGGGGTGACCGTCACCTCCCAGCCGAGGAGGCCGAGCCGCTCGAGGGTGAGCGCCCGCGAGGAGTCCAGGCGCGGGGCGAGCGTGGGGTCGGCTCCGTTGGCCAGGGTGTGGTCGATGGGGAGCACCCGCAGGGTGGCGGGGTCCACCCAGATGGGGGTGACGGCCGGGTCGTCGACGGTGAAGCTTCCTCCGGGCTGCTCGGTGACGGTGAGATGGATCAAGAAACCGTCCCCGGCGCCCGCGCCGCGTCCCGGGCCGCCGTGGATGTCGGAGAGCAGATCGCCCATGCCGTAGACCACCAGCTTCCCGTTCATGCGGGTGATGGGCTGGACCATGTGGGTGTGGTGGCCGAGGATCAAGTCCACATCGGGGGAGGCGGTGAGGACGGCGGCGACCTGCTCCTGGGGGGCGTCGGGCCGCACCTGGTAGGGGGTGCCCCAGTGCAGGCTGACGATGGTGAACTCGGCCCCCTGCTCCCGAGCCCAGCGCGCATCCGCCAGGATGGCCGCGGTGTCCATGACGTTCATCACCCAGGGCGCATCGGAGGGCAGAGGGCGGAAGTTGGTGCCCGTCGAGTAGGAGATGAGCGCCACCCGGACGCCGTTCACCTCGAGAAGGGCGGGGAGGCGCTCCTCCGGGGTGCGGGCCGTCCCGGTGTGAACGATGGCGTAGCGGTCGAGGACCTCGATGGTCTCGGCGATGCCGGCCCGACCGCGGTCCCAGGCGTGATTGCTGGCTAGAGAGCAGGCGTCGTATCCCACCGCGGCCAGGGCGGCGGCCACTTGGTAGGGGCCGCTGAAGCGGGGCCAGCCGCTCTCGTCGTACAGCAGGGTGGTGTTGTCGGCCGAGAGAGTGCTCTCCAGGTGGCAGAGGGCGAAGTCGGCGTCGGAGATCCACGGCTCGATGGGGCGCAGCAGGGGGACGAAGTCGTAAGCCTTTGTCCCAGGGAGCCCCGTCGCCCCGGCGGCGGCGACGGCGGCCTGCAGCAGGATGTCGCCGCCGGCGTTGAGGGTGAAGGAGCGCAAGTTCCCGGAGGCCCTTCCCGGGGCGGCGGGGAGCAGGGCGGCCAGCAGGATGGCCGCCGCCACCGCGGCGCGACGGGTTGGGAGCCTCATCGGTCGGGAACAGGGTAAACGGGCATCGCGCCGGATCGGGCGGGAGACCCGTCAACCACAGGCCGCTGCCACTGCGGCCCACCGGCACGAGTCGCCCGGGTCGCCCAGGAGGCGGTCGGCCGCGTCGAATCCCACCAGCAGGTCTTGGCCGGTGCCGCCGTGGAGGAGGTCGTTTCCCGGGCCGGCGACCAGCAGGTCGTCGCCGCCGTGGCCGGAGAGGGTGTCGTTGCCGGGGCCGCCGAAGAGGGCGTCGTCGCCGGGGCCGCCGCCGAGACGGTCGTCGCCTTCTTCGCCGTACAGCCGGTCGGGTCCGGCTCCTCCGGAGAGGAGGTCGTTCCCTGGTCCGCCCCAGAGGTGGTCGTGGCCGGGGCCGCCCCAGATGGTGTCGTGGCCGGCGCCGCCGCAGATCAGGTCGTCGCCGTCCAGGCCCAGGATGAGGTCGTCTCCGCCGCGGCCGACGATGACGTCGTCGCCGGGGGTGCCGACGAGGAGGTCGGGGCCGGCGGTGCCGATGATGGTGGCCACCCGCCCGGAGCAGAGCAGCGAGGGCCACGGAGTGGGAGTGACGGTGAAGATGCCCGTCTCCCTTCCGCCGAGGCGCCGGTAGGTGCGGGCGGCCGAAACCTGCAGCGCCGCCGTCCAGACCGCCGGATCGCCGTGAGCCAGGGTGTGCTCCACCGGGAGGACTTCCTTGGTGTCCGGGTTCACCCAGGTGGCGGTGACCGCCAGGTCGGTGACGGCGAAGCCTTGCCCCGGTTGCTCGGTCACGGTGAGGTGCACTATCACCCCGTCCTCGGCCCCTGCTTTGGCGCCGTCGAGGCCGGTGCGGATGTTGGAGAGGAGGTTCCCCATGCCGTAGACCACCACCTTGCCGTTCACCCGGGCGACGGCCTGCACCAGGTGGGTGTGGTGGCCGAGGATCAGGTCGACGTCGGGCGAGGCGGTGAGGGCTTCAGCCAGCCGCGTCTGTGTGGGGTCGAGGGCCGACTGGTACTCCGTCCCCCAGTGGAGGCTGACGATGGTGAAGTCGGCCCCCTGCTCCCGGGCCCAGCGGCCATCCGCCAGTACCGAGGTGGCCTCGAGGAGGTTCAGCGCCCAGGGGGATTCGTACGGCCGGGGCTGGTTGGTGCCGAGGGTGTAGGCCAGGTGGGCCACCTGCACCCCGTTGACCTCGTAGAGGGCGGGAAGGCGCTCGTCGGGGGAGCGGGCCGTGCCGCTGTGGCCCAGGCCGGCGGCGTCGAGGACTTCCAGGGTCTCCCGCACCCCGGTGAGGCCCCGGTCGAGGGCGTGGTTGCCCGCGGTGGAGCAGGCGTCGTAGCCGGCGGCCGCCAGGGCCACGGCCACCTCGCGGGGGCCGTTGAAGTAGGCGGGGTGCTCCTCCTCGTGCTGGTACAGCAGGCCGGTGTTGGTGGGGGAGAGGGTGCCCTCCAGGTGGCAGATGGCGAAGTCGGCGTCGGCGATCCACGGTTCGATGGGCTCGAGGAGCGGCCCGAAGTCATAGCCGCCGGGACTGAGGGCTTGGCCCCGAGCGGCGACGGCGATGGCCTGGTGGATGATGAGGTCCCCGGTGGCGGCGACGGTGAAAGTGCGTGCCGCCGGCTGAGCCGTTGCGGGCAGCCCAATGGCCAGGAGCATCCCGCACGCGACGAGGGCCCGCCGGCGCCGACTCCGCATGCCCCCACGCTAGGGAGGGGATTCGCGAGCGGCAAGGGATGGAAGGGATCCGCTCTTCGCTTCGCGAGCTGCCGTCGGGCCGGCAGCGGCGGCTTCGGCGGGCCGGGCGTCCCTATTCTCGTTTGGGGTGGGGTTGGTGGTGGTGGGCGGTTCGGTGATGTTGTCGGCACAAGAGCCGGAGGTTGGCCAGGACGGTTTCCCCGCCGTCGGCCCAGTGTTGGATGTGATGCGCGTCACACCATTGGGGTGGGATGCGGCAGCCGGGATGAGCGCAGCCCCGGTCCCGTAGTGCCAGGGCTCGGCGGAGGGCGGGGGGGATGACCCGGGTGGCCCGTCCCATGTCTATGGGCACCGAGTCGGGGTCCAAGAGCACCCGGCTGATGGTGGCGTCACAGGCCAAGCGGCGGGCGGTGTCTCCTCCGATGGGCCCGGGTTCGGTGTCCACGATGCCTTCGCCTTGCTGGAGGGTGTTCCAGGGGATGGTGACCAGCACCCGGGAAGGACGCCTCCCGCCGCCGTTGCTGCCGTCGAGGTGGTGGCGGCAGACCTCTACCAGGGCGTCGGCCCGGACCTGGGCGGGGGTGCGGCCGTCGTGGGGGTTCAGGTTGGCCGGGTCGGTCAACGCTTCCAGGGCGTGGCGGACGATCAAACCACTTTCGGGGTCCAGGTCCCCGGAGAGGTGCAGCATCCCCAACAAGCCTTCGGACAGATGCAACGCCCGCAGCTGATGCAGCCGTTCGGCTTCGGCTTCTGCCCCCTCGGGGTTGGTCTGGTGTTTCCAGGCGGCGACCAGCCGGGGCGCCTGCTGCGCCGCAGCCGTCTTCACCTGATCCACCAGGATCTTCTCGTCGGCGGCGAACTGTTCGGGGGCCAGCGCCTGCGCCTGCGCCAGCACCCGCACCTTGGATTCGGACACCTCACCGGC
>VGBK01000177.1 GCA_016870535.1 Actinomycetota bacterium
AAGCTCACCATGAAGGGATCCGCCGACCGCGGGCTGGGGTGGTAGGCCCGCGCCCCCACCCCGAAGGGAAGCCTCCGGTCGCGCTGCGCCCCCAGGGCCCGCCCGAAGCGGCTCAGGGCGCCGTCGGCCGCCACCACCAGCCGCGGCCGGACCACCTCGACCTCACCTCCCCGGTGCAGCGCCACCCCGGCTATGGGCCCCTCGCCCATCACCGGGCGCGCCTCGGTCCCTTCGAGCAGCCGGGCCCCCTGCCCGACGGCCAGGACGGCGATGCGGTGATCGAGGTCGGCGCGGCGCATCACCGCTCCCCAGTCGGGGTAGACGGGGTGGTCCGGCCAATCCAGCTCCAGGACGATGCCCCCGGCATGAGAGCGCAGCCCCCGGCAGCGATGCAGGCCCGGCACGGCGAAGTCGAACCCCATCGCCTGGAGTTCGTAGACGGCCCGGGGGGTGAGCCCGTCGCCGCAGGTCTTGGGCCGCGGGTAGGAGCGCTTCTCCACCAGCAGGACCTCGTGCCCCGCCCGGGCCAGCCAGTAGGCGGCGGCCGCGCCCCCCGGGCCTCCGCCCACCACCAGTGCTTCGGGGGTCGCCACCATCGCCGAGCCGCTAGGAGGGGAGGTCCGGTGAGGGATCCCCGCCGGCCGGTCCCATGGAGGCCTGATGGAGGTGGAAGGCCAGCACCTGGAGCTCGGTGGAGAAGTCGACGCGGCGCACCTGCACGTGCGCCGGCACCCGCACCACCGTGGGGGCGAAGTTCAGGATCGAAGCCACCCCGGCGCCGGCCAGCAGGTCGGCCACCCGCTGGGCGGCTTCAGCCGGGGTGGTGATCACCCCGATGCGAGCCCCGCGCTCGACCACCGCGGCAGCAAGAGCCGCCAGAGGCTCCACCCGATGCTCTCCCACCCGGGTGCCCACCTTGTTCGGGTCGTCGTCGAAGACCCCGGCCACCCGGAAGTTGCGCTGGGCGAAGCCGCCGTAGTTGGCCAGCGCCCGCCCCAGGTTCCCCACCCCGACGATGACCAGCGGCCACTCCCGGGTCAGGCCGAGCTCACGCCGGATCTGGAAGCGGAGGTGGGCGGCGTCGTAGCCCACCCCCCGCACCCCATAGGAGCCGAGGTAGGAGAGATCCTTGCGCACCTTGGCCGAGTTGACCCCGGCCCGAGCGGCCAGTTCTTCCGAGGAGACCCGGGTCACCCCGTGGGGGAGGTCCTCCAGGCACTGCAGGTACACCGTGAGCCGGGGCACCGCCACCTTGGGCACAGGCTGCTTCACAAGCGCACAATATCATGGCTCTCCGGCGCTGCGGCCGGCCCCGGGCGGGGGGCGCCGCCCCGCCGCCTACTCCCCCACCGCCCCGTCGATGCACTCCCGCAGCAGGTCGGCGTGGCCGTTGTGCCGGGCGTACTCCTGGATCATCTTGACCATCGTCCAGCGCAGGGTCGATGCCGCGTCCCCGGCGGCGTGGCTGTCGAGGGAGGGAGCCGCCGCGGCCACCCGGCGCGCCCGGTCGCACTCCTCCCTCCACGTCTCGAGATCGGCGGCGGCCGTCGCCGGCGCCGCCCCCGAGAAGTCGCTCCAGGAGTCCGGCTCCTCGGGATCGCCGTGAAGCCAGCCGATCTCCTCCCCGGCGAAGCCGCGCCGGAAGTAGGCCCGCTCGAGTTCCGCCAGGTGGCGCACCAGTCCCAGGAGGGACAGGGGGGAGGGCGGGACCGCCCGCCGCGCCAGTTGCTCCGCGTCCAGCCCCCGGCACTTCATCGCCAGGGTGGCTCGGTGGAACTCCAGCCACACCTCCAGAGAGGTGCGCTCGTCGGCGTCGCCGGGCGGCTCGCGGCGTTCGAGCCCCGGGCCCCCACTCATCTCGCCCGTCCGAAGGTCACCACCGTGCCCTCCAGCAGGCCGAACGCCTCATCGGCGCGCCCGCCGGGCAGGGCCACCGCCACCATCCCGTACGAGTCCACGTGGACCACCCCGTCGCGGCCCTCACCGTAGGCAGAGGCCCACAGCATCTCGCGGCGGCTGCCGGCGGCGTCGACCAGCACCGTCTCCCCCGGCTTCAGGCCGGCGGCGCGCAGGTCGTCCGGGGTCACGTTCACCTGGGCGTTGCCGAAGCCGTCCACCCACCAGACCTCTCCCCGCACGGCGCCTTCCGCGACCTCCGCCAGCGGCAGCAACATCGGGGTGAGAGAGGCCGGCGGCACTTCGGGCCCCAGATCCGCCGGGGCGGCCCGACCCGACGCCAGCACCGCAGCCGCAGGAGCGAACACATCGCGGCCGTCGAAGGTGACCCCGTCGGCGGGCAGCCGGAAGCGGGGGTCTTCGAGCGACACCGCCCGTTCCGCCCCGCCGGTCATGGCCACCGCCGGGGCCAGCACGCCGTTGTCGGGACCGACGAAGTAGCCCCAGGCGGTGGCCACGGCCACTCCCCGCCGCCCGGTCCCCACTCCGGGGTCCACCACCGCCAAGGCCACCCCCGGGGGCAGATACTGCACCGCCCGCACCAGGGCGAGGGCCCCGCCCCTGACATCGCCGCGGCGCACCCCATGGGTGACGTCGATGACCCGGGCCTCCGGCGCGAGGCGCAGGATCACGCCGTGAACGACGCCGACGAACTCGTCGGCCAGCCCGTAGTCGGACAGGAAAGCGATGGGGAGCGAGCCGGCGGGGGTGGCCACGGGCCGAGCATAGGAGCCGGGCGAGCCCAGCCGGTCCGGGCACCCGGCGGCCCGCCCGCCCCCGGGCGGCCGGCGGCGGCTCTTGCCGGAAGCGGCGGCACAGGCCCCGCCGCCTCCATACAATCGCCCTCCCGCCGCCCGGAGCGCCCCTTGCACGGAGACCACCAGCACTCGGCCCTGATCGACGACCTCGTTCATCGTCGGGGAGCGGTGTTGCTGGTCGGAGCCCCCGACACCGGCAAGTCCACCTTCGCGCACCGCCTCCTCGAGGCGGCGGCGGCCGCCGGGGTCAGCGCGGCCTACGTCGACGCCGACGTCGACCAGACCACCTGCGGGCCGCCGGCCTGTGTGGGCCTGCACTGGGTGCATCGTCCTCAGGACCTGTCCGACCTCGGGCGCGCCGACGCCCTGGAGTTCGTCGGCTCGATCCGCCCCGAGCGAGTGGTGCTGGAGCAGGTGGTGGCCACCGCCAAACTCGCCGACCTGGCCCGCACCCGGGCCGAGCTGGTGGTGATCGACACCACCGGGGCCATCTCGGGGGTCGTGGGACAGACGCTCAAGTACCACAAGATGGAGCTGTGCCGTCCCGACGCAGTCGTGGGCCTGCAGCGGGGAGGAGAGCTGGAGCCTCTGGTGGGCATGCTGCGCCGCTTCTTCAGCGCCACGGTGGAGTTGCGCGCCGCCGACCCGGACGTCCGGCCGACCTCTCCCGAAGACCGCCGCGCCCGGCGCGCGGCCGCTTTCGCCGCCGCCTTCGCCGCCCCTCTGGAGCGCTGGCGGGTGCGGCCCACCGTCTTCGCTCCCACCCTCCCCGCCGGCCTCGACCTGGCCCGCTTGGATCGGGTGCTGGTCGGGTTGATGGACGGCCGCGGCCGCTGCCTCGGCCTCGGCGTGCTGGAGCACGACGACGGTCTCCTGCGAGTGCTCACCAACTCAGGGGAGGAGATGCGCGGCCTGCGCCTCGGGTCGCTGACCATGGACCCGGCCACCTGGGAGGTGCATCCGGTGCGGCTCAGCGAGGTGATGTTCGGCCTCGATTGAGTGTTCCCGGGACGCGCCGAACCCGGCGCGGCGATGCCCGGCTCACGGGTGCAGGGGGCTCCCGACGGGGAAAGGGAAAGGCCCAAGGTACCTCGCCGGCTTCTTCCCCCGCA
>VGBK01000178.1 GCA_016870535.1 Actinomycetota bacterium
ACCCCGAAGACCCGCTCGGCCAGTTGCACTGCCATGAGGTTGGCGTTGTCGCTGGGGGTCAGCGCCAGGAAGACGTCGGCCTCCTCGATGCCGGCGGTCCGCAGGGCATCTACGTCGTAGGTGACCCCGACGTGGAGCGTCCCGTCGAAGGCGCGCCCCAGCAGTTCGAAAGACTCCTCGGACTCATCGAGCAGCGACACATCGTCACCCAGGGCGCTGAGCACCTGGGCTACTTCCCGACCTACCCGGCCGCTGCCGGCGATCACGACGCGCATAACCCGGCGGCGATTGTAGGGACGAGGCCGGCCGCCGCGAGGAGAGACGGGCTCGGAGGTATAGCCTGGCGGCGTGGCCGACGAGAACCTGCACCGCACCTGGCTGCACTCCGACCGCTTCCTGCCGGCGCGCTTCCTGCGCCCGGTGCTCCGCTTCACCCGCATCGAAGCGGCGGGGGGCCTGGTGCTGCTGGCTGCCTTCGCCGCCGCCCTGGTGTGGGACAACCTGCCGGGCGGCGGCTCCTACCACCGCTTCTGGGAGACGTCGGTGGACCTGCGCCTGGGCCCGCTCACCCTCCACGAGACGCTGCGCGGCCTGGTCAGCGACGGGCTCATGACCCTCTTCTTCTTCGTGGTAGGCCTGGAGATCAAACGGGAGATGGTCCGCGGTGAACTGCGCGACCGGCGGACCGCCGCGTTGCCGGTGTTCGCCGCGCTGGGCGGCATGGCCGGCCCGGCGCTGATCTACCTGGCGTTCGCCGCCGGGCCGGCCACCGGCCGGGGCTGGGGCATCCCGGTGGCCACCGACATCGCCTTCTCCCTCGGGGTGCTCTCGTTGCTCGGGCCGCGCGTCCCGGTGGGGGCGCGCCTGTTCCTGCTGACTCTGGCCATTGCCGACGACATCGGCGGCATCGTGGTGATCGCCGGGGCCTACACGGAAGGAGTCGCCGCCTGGTGGCTCCTCGCCGCCCTGGGGGTCCTCGCCGGGGTCTGGGCGGCGAGCCGCGCCGGCGTGCGCACCTTGGCCTTCTACCTGATCGCCGGCGGCGCCTGCTGGCTGTGCCTCTTCGAGTCCGGGGTGCATCCCACCCTCAGCGGCGTGGCCCTGGCCCTGTTCACCCCGGCGGCGGCTTTCTACACCGACGAGGAGTATCGGCGCCGGGCCGAGCACATTCTGGCCGACAACCCCCGCGCGTCGGACGGCAACGGGGCGGCGTACTCCGACGACAACGCTCTGACCCTGGCGGCGGTGGCCCGGGAGTCCGTGGCGCCCCTCGACCGTCTGCAACGCGGCTTGCATCCCTGGAGTTCCTTCGTGATCGTGCCGCTCTTCGCCCTGGCCAACTCCGGCATCCGTTTCAGCGACCTGGACTTCCCGGCGGCAGCCGTTCACCCCGTGGCGCTGGGGACGGCGCTGGGCCTGGTTATCGGGAAGGTGGCGGGCATCTCCGGCTTCGCCTGGCTGGCGGTGCGCCTCGGCTGGGGGCGGCTGCCCGGGGGCACCGGCTGGGGCCACGTGCTCGGGGTGGCGGCCGTCGCCGGCATCGGCTTCACCGTGGCCCTCTTCATCACCGGCCTCGCCTTCTCCGACCCGGCGCTGGCCGACCGGGCGCGGCTGGGCATCTTCACCGGGTCGGTGCTGGCCGGCGTGATGGGCTTCTTGCTCCTCCGTCTCCTGCCCTCGGCCGCACCGCACCGGTCGGCGGCAGGAAGCACAAACCCCCCTGCGGGCTAGAGTCGCTCGAAGTGCAGAAGCGCACCCTGACCATCGCCGGGGGCATCGCCGCCACCCTCATCACGGCCTCCGTGGGGACCCTCTTGCTCTTCGGAGGGTCCGGCGACGGCAGCGCGACCTCCATCACCGCGGCGGCGATCACTACCTCGGCCCCGACCACCACCGTCGCCACCACCACTACCGCCACTACTACCACCACCATCCCGGGCCCCGGCCGGGTGGTCACCCTCACCCTGCCCGAGACCGGCGCGCTGCAGAGCGCGGCCATGGCCTTCTACGCCTGGCTCGGGGACCCCGACACCCTGGAACCCCCGCCCATGGCCGAGGGCCTGGCCGCCTTCCTGGAGGGCGTCCGTTTCGAGGAAGATCTCGACCTGACCGGCGAGTTCGCCCGGGCCACCCTCGCCGATGCGAACCGGGTGGCGGTGGTGACCGCCGGCGACGACGTACTGCTCGCCGTCGACGAGGGCGCCGGCTGGGTCATCGTGGGCGCCAAGCTGAACAGCCTGGGCCTCGACCCTTGGTACGGGCCGACGGTGCGCTTCGTCATGATCATCGGGACCGACGCCCGGCCCGGCTACATCGAGCGGGTCTTCCGCGGCGACAGCCTCCACCTGCTGAGCTCTAACGTCGCCGAGGGAGCCGGGGCCCTCATCGGGTTCCCTCGCGATGCCTGGGTGCAAGCCCCCTACGGCCGGGACAAGCTCACCCACGTCAACGCCACTGCCGACTCCGAAACGCTGGTACAGGTGGTGCGCGACATCACCGGCCTCCCCGTCGAGGGCTACCTCGTCACCGGCTTCAAGAGCTTCCGCCGCATGGTCGACGCCTTCGGCGGAGTAGTGGTGAACGTCCCCTTCGCCATGAACGATCCCAAGTCGAGCGCCTTCCTGGTGGCCGGGGAGCAGATCCTGTGGGGGCAGAATGCCCTGGCTTTCTCCCGCAACCGCTCCATCAACGGGGGCGATTTCACCCGCTCCTTCCACCAGGGCATCGTCATCGCCGGGGCTCTCGACGGGGTGCAGTCACGCGGCCTCCTCGACCTGCCGAACCTGCTGAAGCTCCTCTCCGAGTACACCTGGACCGACCTGTCCATCGCCGATCTGCTCACCCTGGCCGCCGGGACCTATGAGATGGACCCGGAGAAGGTAGTCAATCTGGTGCTGCCCGGCCGGGTGGGCAATGTGGGGGCGGCCAGCGTGGTGTTCCTCGAGCCCGAGGCCGAGGACATCTACCGCGACCTCGAGGACGGCGTCATCACCCCCGACGAGTAGGCCGGCGGCTTCCTGGGCGGGAGCGGCGAGACGGTGCTCCCCACGGAGCCTGCGGCGGAGCATCCCGGCTGCTCTGCGGAGTAGAGTCCCCCGAAGGAGGTGGTCGTGTTCAAGAAGTCCGCAGCAAGCAAGCCTTTCAAGTCGCGCTTCTCCTCCGAGGATTGGGACCTGGTCATGGCGGTGCCCTTCCTCTTCTTCGGGATGACGGCGGGGGCCGACGGCAACATCGACACTGCCGAGGCGGCAGAGCTCCAGCGCCGCATGCAAGGCGGGGCGATCGGTTACAAGGACCCGCTGCATCGTGAGGTCGCCGCCCAGTTCTTCTCGACGCCGGTCACCATCGACCAGTTGCTGCAGCGGGCGAATGCGGCGGGGCCCGAGAAGGTGCGCTCCGTCCTGCAGAAGGCCCTAACCCCCGACGAGTACCAGAACTACCTGGGCAGCGTCTTCATCGATGCCATGGGAGTGGCCCGGGCCTCCCAGGGCGTGTCGCAGGAAGAGCTCACCGCGCTGGGCACCCTGGCCACCTTCTTCGGCATCGACGTGGCCGGCCTGGACAAGCGCTTCGGCGGCTGATCCAGACCCGTCCCGAGAAGCAGCGGACCGGCGGAGCAGAGGTTGTCGCGTCCCCACCGGCAAGTACGGGCGGGAGAACCTAGGCTTCGGCAAACCCGAGCCAACCCAATCGAAGGGCGGTGGAGATGACTTCCGACCGAGTACTCGCCGTACGGGAGAAGGTGCAGCGCTACCTGACCGACGCGTTCGGCAGCGTGGAGATCGACAAAGACGGCGACTTCACCTTCC
>VGBK01000179.1 GCA_016870535.1 Actinomycetota bacterium
CGCGGTAGGAGGCATCGCCGGGGTGGCCTCCTCCGTCGAGGTGGTCGTCCTCGGTGCCGCCCTCCAGGAAGTCGTCGCCCTCGCCGCCGAACAGTCGGTCGTTGTGGGATTGTCCCCAGAGGACGTCGTTGCCCGGCCCGCCGTAGAGGGTGTCGTTGTCCCGGCCGCCGGCCACGAGGTCGTCGCCGTCCTCGCCGTACATGGTGTCGTCGTGGTCGCCCCCGTACATGAAGTCGTTGCCCGGGCCGCCCCAGACGCGGTCGTTGCCCGTGGAGGCCATGATCACGTCGCTGCCCGGGCCGCCGTAGATCCGATCGTGGCCGTCGCTGCCCCAGATGCGGTCGTTCCCCGCTCCTCCATACAGGAGGTCGTCGCCCATGTGGCCGTCGATGAGGTCGTTGCCGGCGTTGCCGTGGACCCGGTCTGCGTCCCGACCGCCGATGAGGATGTCGTTGCCGTCGTTGCCCCAGATCTTGTCCTGGCCCCAGCCGCCGTCGATGTAGTCGTCGCCCGGGCCGCCGTAGACGACGTCGTCGCCGTGCAGGGAGCAGATGGTGTCGTTCCCCCCGTTGCCGTAGATGGTGTCGGGGCCGGTGGTGCCGATGATGACATCGTCGCCGTCGGTTCCCTGGGTGACGTTGCCCGCCACGGCCACGATGGTGGGGGTCTGGCCGTTGCACAGCGACGAGACCGCCCCGGCGGGAGGCGCGGTCGCGAGAGCGAGGGCGACGGCGGCCGAGACGGTGAGAAGCCTGCGCAGCATGGGGGGAACTCCCTGGGTTGACGGGCCGCGGAGAGTATCGGCCCGCGGCGCCAAGAAGATGAGCGGGGAGGGCGGGCGAAACCCCGCCGCCGGGCTACCCTCGGCCCATGGCACCCGCGCTGGCCCGGCCGCTGGCCCTGCCGCGCTTTCGGGCCCTGTGGGTGGCCTCGGTGTTCAGCAACGTGGGGGGCTTCTTCCAGGCGGTGGCCGGCGCCTGGCTCATGCTCGACATGACCGGGTCGCCGGTCTGGGTGTCGGCGATGGCGGCCTCCACCACCCTGCCCTTGCTCTTCCTGGCCCTGCCGTCGGGCGCCCTGGCCGACCTGGCCAACCGCCGCAATGTGCTGCTGGCCACGCAGGGCACCATGCTGGCTGCGGTGGTGGGGATGGCCGTCGTCGCCCTGGCCGGCCTGGTCACGCCGCCGCTGCTGCTGGCTTTCGGGCTGCTGCTGGGAGTCGGGTCGGCTTTCAACGCCCCGGTGTGGATGTCGATGGTTCCCGATCTGGTGCCGCGCGAACTGGTGCCGGATGCCGTCGCCTTGAACTCGGTCTCGTTCAACGCGGCGCGCGCGGTGGGCCCGGCGCTGGGGGGGTTGGTGGTGGCCACCGCCGGCCCGGGAGTGGCCTTCGGGATAAACGCCTTCACCTACCTGGGCATCCTGGCGGTGGTGGCCTCGTTCCCCGCCGCCGAGTGGGCTCCGCACGAGGAGGCCCACATGAGCCGGGCCATCGCCGCGGGGGTCCGCTACGCCCGTTTCTCGCCGGCTCTTCTTTGGCTGCTGGGAATCTCGGCGGGGTTCGCTCTGACCAGCGCCTCCCTGCAGGTGCTGCTCCCCAACGTGACCCGCGACTCGCTGGGCCGGGGGGCCGGCACCTACGGCCTCCTGCTGGGAGCGATGGGCCTCGGAGCGCTGGCGGGGGCCTTCACGCGGGCGCGCGCCACGGCCGGCCTCGGCCGCCACCTGGTGGCGGCGGGCATCGCCTGTTTCGGGGCCGCCGGGGTCGGGGTGGGGCTGTCCCCGGTGGTGTGGATGACGGCGCTGCTCATGGGCTTGGCCGGCGTGGTGTGGGTCTGGGCGCTGACCACCCTCAACGCCACCATCCAGACCCTGTCGCACGACTGGGTACGGGGGCGGGCGCTGAGCCTGTACACCCTCGCCTTCTCGGGGGTGTGGCCCCTGGGGTCGCTGCTCGCCGGCGGGGTGGCCGACGCGGTCGGCGCCGACTGGGCGATGGTCACCCTGTGCGGGGCGGCCTTGCTGCTCGGCGTAGGAGCCTGGCGCATGCCCATCCGGGGCATCGCCGAGGTGCACGCCCCAGAGATCCCCCAGGACTACGACCTGACCCCGCACGGCGACGCCGAACTGGCCGGGGGCCCGGTGCTGGTGCTCAACTCCTGGACCATCGACGAGAGCCGGCTGGAGGGCTTCCTTGAGGCGATGGCCGAGTTGCGAAGGGTGCGCCTGCGCACCGGCGCCTTCCGCTGGCGCCTGTACCGCCACTTCGAAGATCCGCGGCGCATGACCGAGGCCTTCAGCCTCGACTCGTGGGAGGAGCACCTGCGGCAGCACCGCCGCATCGACGCCGTGGACGTGGAGGTCATCCGCTGGGCGCGCAGTTTCGACGTCGCCGACGGGCCCACGGCGCGGCACCTGGTCGGCTTCGAGGTGGTGGATCCGCGCCACCGGCCCGATTGGGAGGATCTCATCGTGCATCACCGGCAGGTGCACGAGGAGGGGCACGGAATCCCCCTGGCGCCCGCATGGGAGCCGCCCGGGGAGAAGCGGGCGGTGGCCGAGGTGCGCCGGGCACAGCCGGGCGGGGACGAGTCGGCGCACTGGCGCATCACCCCGCGGTGAGACGGCGGCGGCCAACGGCGGCGCGCCGCCCCGTCGGCGGAGAGGGAGGGATTTGAACCCTCGAGGGAGCTTGCACCCCCTACTCGCTTAGCAGGCGAGCGCCTTCGACCGCTCGGCCACCTCTCCTATATGTCCGCCGGCCCGGTGAGCCGCCGGGCGGAGGGAGTGGGATTCGAACCCACGGGGCCCCTCACGGGGCCCAGCAGTTTTCAAGACTGCCGCCTTCGTCCGCTCGGCCATCCCTCCCGGGTGCCGCCGGGCGGAGGGGGTGGGATTCGAACCCACGGAACCGGAAACCCGGTTCAACAGTTTTCGAGACTGCCGCCTTCGGCCGCTCGGCCACCCCTCCGGATGCCCGCTGGTGTGCGGGCCGCCGATTGTACCGGGGGCGCCCGGCCGCTAGCCGCGACGCTCCCGGAAGAAGGCCTCCAGCAGGGCGGCGCCCTCGTCGGCCCGTACCCCGGCGACCAGGTCACATCGGTGGTTGAGGCGCGGGTCCTGAGGGATGTTGTAGAGGCTCCAGGCGGCGCCCGCCTTAGGGTCGGCGGGGCCGTAGACGATGCGATCCACCCGGGCCCATACCGCCGCCATGGCGCACATGGCGCACGGTTCCAGGGTGACCACCAGGGTGTGGCCGTCGAGGCGTTCGGTGCCGGCGGCTCGGGCGGCTGCCGCCAGGACCAGCAACTCGGCGTGGGCGGTGGGGTCGACATCCACCCGGCAGCGGTTGTGGGCCGCGGCCACCACTCGCCCTGAGGAGTCGAGGAGGACCGCGCCCACCGGCACGTCGCCGTGGACGAGGGCGGCGCGGGCCTCGGCGAGGGCCTGTTCCATGGCGGCGTCGAAGCGGTCGGCGGTCACGGCGCCCTACACTCCTTCCTCTCCTGGAGGGATCGCATAGTCCGGTCTAGTGCGCACGCCTGGAGAGCGTGTAGGTGGCGAAAGCCGCCTCGAGGGTTCAAATCCCTCTCCCTCCGCTCCCTCCCCCGTGGCAGCGGGGGAGGTGGCCCGCAGGGCCGGAGGGGGAAGCACAGCAAGCAGGCGTGAGTCGCGCTCTTCGCTTCCCTCCCCCCAACCCCCTCCCGCTGGGGCGGGAGGGGGAGCCACCCGCTTTCCCTCCCCCCAACCCCCTCCCGCTGGGGCCGGAGGGGGTGCCCCTTCTTCCTCCCCCGTGGGG
>VGBK01000180.1 GCA_016870535.1 Actinomycetota bacterium
ACCCCAGGCGCGCCCTCCGCTTCCCTCCCCCCGGCCCCCTCCCGCCGCCGCGGGAGGGGGAGACCCCTCTCCCCTCCCCCGCCCCAGCCGGGGAAGGGGGCCCGCAGGGCCGGAGGGGGAAGCGGAACGACCCAGCCTCCGTAACTGCCTGATACCGGCTCCCGAGGCAACGCCGTTCGGGCGTTATCGTTCCGGCGCCGGACCAGAGCCCCAACCCGAGGAGCCATGCTCTTCCCCACCGTCCAGTTCGCCATCTTCTTCGTGGTGGTGTTCCTGGGCCACTGGCTCCTGATGCAGCACCCCAAGCCCTGGCGCTGGTTCATCCTGGCCGCCTCCTACTTCTTCTACGGGTTCTGGGACTGGCGCTTCACCGGCCTGCTGGCCGCCTCCACCCTGGTCAACCAACTGGCGGCGGTGGCCATCCACTCCGCCCGCTCTCCTCGCAGCCGCCGCTGGTTCCTGCTGGGAGGCGTCGCCGCCAACCTGGGGATCCTGGGCTACTTCAAGTACGCCGGCTTCCTGATCGCCTCGGTGGTGGCCACCCTCGACAAGGTCGGCTTCCACACCAGCCTGCGCCCCCTGGAGGTGATCCTCCCCGTAGGCATCTCCTTCTTCACCTTCCAGGCGATGTCGTACGTCATCGACATCTACCGGGGGAAGTTGGAGCCGGCGCCCTGGCTCGACTTCGCGGTGTACCTCTCCTTCTTCCCGCAGTTGGTGGCCGGCCCCATCGTCCGGGGCACCGAGTTCCTGCCCCAATTGCGCGGCCCACGCGACCCGCGCCGCCTGGACGCCAGCCGGGGCTTCTACCTCATCTTCATCGGCCTGGCCAAGAAGATCGTGATCGCCGACTTCCTCGCCTCCCACATCGTCGACAGCGTCTTTCGCTCCCCCGCACTCAGCTCCGGCCCCGAAGTCCTCTTCGCCGTCTACGGGTTTGCCGTGCAGATCTACGCCGACTTCAGCGCCTACTCCGACATCGCCATCGGCATCGCCCTGCTGCTCGGCTTCCGCTTCCCGGAGAACTTCAACGCCCCGTACACCGCCACCAGCATCACCGACTTCTGGCGGCGCTGGCACATGACCTTGTCGCGCTGGCTGCGGGACTACCTGTACGTCCCCCTGGGCGGCAACCGCGGCGGGCGCCTGCTCACCTACCGCAACCTGTTGCTCACCATGTTCCTGGGAGGTCTCTGGCACGGGGCTGCCTGGCAGTTCGTGCTCTGGGGCGGCCTCCACGGCGCCTACCTGGCGGTGGAGCGGGCCGTGGTGGAACGGCGCCGTGCCCGAGGGATCGCACCGCTGCCCGACACCTTCTTTCTCCGCCTCCTCAAGCGCCTCGGCACCTTCCACCTGGTCTGTCTGGCCTGGGTCTTCTTCCGCGCCGACTCGCTCAGCACCGCCTGGGCCATCCTCGGACGGCTGTTCACCGGATGGGACCGGGCCACCACCCTGGTAACCCCCGCGGTGCTGGCCGCCATCGCAGTAGGCATCGCCGCCCAGTACGTGCCCGGCGGGGTGGTCAATCGGGGCCTAATCGGCTTCAGCCGCCTGCGGCCCGCCCTGCAGGGGGTGGTGCTCGCCTTCACCCTCATGCTCATCGACGCCCTCGGCCCCGAGGGCGTGGCCGCCTTCATCTACTTCCAATTCTGATGGCCCAGCGCAGGCACACCCTCGTCGAAGGCCGCCGGGCCGCCCCGGCGGGCCACGTGCTGGCGGCCGGCCTCATCTGTCTGGGGCTGGCCACCTTCCTGAACGCCGCCTCACTGCTCAAGACCGCCGAGCGCCAGCCGCGGGGCACCGCGGTGCGCTCGCTGACCGTCGGGATCATGGAGCCGCTGGCCGACGTCAGCGGGGTGCTCCACCTCGACCGGCCCCGTCGGGCGATCGACCGGGCGCTGGGCAAGGCGTCCGCCAACCCGGCGCCCGGCCAGACGGACGACCCGACGGCGGCGCCGGCGGTGATCCTCCGCCCGACGGGCTGGGTCCCCCCGGCGAGCACCACCACCGTGCCCGGCACCACCACCACGACCTCACCCCCGCGCGACCTCAGGGAGATCACCCCCGCTGCTCCCTTGCAGCTGTGGGTCATCGGCGACTCGTTCGTCGAGTTGTTCGGTCCCGCCCTGGCCAACGCGGCCCACCGCAGCGGGGTGGTGGCCGCCGAGGTGGACTTCCGCTTCATCTCGGGCCTGGTGCGCTCGGACTACTTCGACTGGCCGGAGCACATGACCCGGCGCCTCCCCGAGGTGCAACCGGATGCCGTGGTGATCATGTTCGGGGGAAACGACGGCCAGCCGCTGTGGTGGAAGGGAGAGGAACTGGCGCCCGACTCCCCGCCCTGGCTGGAGGCATACCACGTACTGGTGGGCGAGGCCATGGACACCGCCCTGGCGGGCACCACCCGGGTCTATTGGGTGGGCCTGCCGATCATGCGCAGCGAGGCCTTCACCCAGCGGGTGCTCGGCTTCAACCAGGTCTACCGCGAGGAGGCCGAGAAGCGCCCCGACGTCACCTACGTGGACATCTTCGACCTGTTCAAGGACGAGAACGGCCGGTACTCCACCTACCTCCGGAGCACCACCACCGGGGAGCTGCTGTACATGCGCACCGAGGACGGGGCTCACTTCACCGGCAACGGGGCGGCGCGCCTGGCCAACTTCGTCCTCAGGGCCATCGCCGAGGATTGGGGCTTCACCGACCGCCTCTGAGCGAGCATGCTGGGGCCGTGTGGCCGCCGGACGCCGCCGTCCTGATCGCCCTGCAGCGCGAACTGGCCGGGCAGCCGGCCCCGCGCCTCGCCCCGGACTCCGCGGCGCTCCCGGGCGGCTGCTTCGTCTGCTTCGCCGGTGCCGGACCCGGCCCGGGACGGAAGGGGGACCCCGCCTGGGCCGCCGCCGCTCTCACCCACGCCGGCCGGCTGCCGACGACCGTCGCGGTACGGGGGACCGCCGCTGGCCCGTATCTCTCCGGGCTGCTGGCCCGCCGGGAGGGAGCCCTCCTCGAAGCCGCGGTGCGCGCCCTGCCCGTGCCGCCCGGGGTGCTGCTGGTCGACGCCACCGGGCGCGACCATCCCCGGCGCGCCGGACTGGCCCTCCATCTGGGGGCGGCCCTGGACCTGCCCACCGTGGGGGTCACCCACCGGCCCCTGCTGGCCCGGGGTGACTGGCCCGGCTCCGACCGGCGCGGGGCGGCATCCCCGCTGACCCTCGACGGGGACCTGGTGGGCTACTGGCTGCGCACCCGTGCCGGGGCCCGCCCCCTGGCGGTGCACGCCGCCTGGGGCACCACCCCCGACGAGGCGGTGGAGGTGGTGCTCTCCACCGTCGGCCGGGCGCGCACCCCGGAGCCCTTGCGCGCCGCCCGCCGGGCGGCCCGGGAGGCCCGCGCCGCCCGCCCTCCCGGTAGTGTGCGGTCGCCATGACCACCCCTTCCTCGTCCTCCACCCGTCTGGCCGAGACCACCCTCACCACCATCGCCGGAGCCCTCCTCGGCGGAGCCGTGGGGTGGCTCGGGGGCCTCCCCGTGGCCGCAGCCGCCGCCGTCTCGGCCGGCCTCAACGGGGCCTTCGGCGGCCATCGGCAGGTGTACGACTGGCGGAGCACCAAAGGGTGGCTCGCCTTCGTCACCGACTCCACCTGGGGCCTGATCGGCACCACGCTGGGCAACGCGATGAACCTGGCCAACCTCGCCGGCGGCGCCGGCTACCGGCCCGACTTCGGCCGCCGCCAGAACCGCCACGTCTTCGAGAGAGGCGTCTGCCTGAAGCGCCGCTTCGCCTTCACCCACGGCAACGT
>VGBK01000181.1 GCA_016870535.1 Actinomycetota bacterium
CACGCCCTGCACCTGGGCGGGCGTCAGCCCGGTGAGTTCCGCCACCCGGCGCACCCCGGCGGCGGTCAGTCCGCCGTCGTGCTTCATGGCCAGGTAGAGCAAGGGGCCGACGGCAGAGCGCCGCTCCGGATACCGGCCGGCCAGGGCCTGCGCCCGCCCTTCGAGTTCGGGGGGCCAGGCGGTCATCGGTCCACATCCCCCAGCACCGGGTCGGCCGAGGCCACCGTGGCCACCGTGTCGGCCACCAGCGAGTCGGCCAGCATCACCGGCAGCGCCTGCACGTGGGCGAACGATGGGCCGCGCACGTGGAGGCGCCAGGGCTTGGCTCCGCCGCGCGACACCAGGTACATGCCCAGTTCCCCGCGAGGCGACTCCACCGCCTGGTAGGTCTCCCCCGGAGGCACCTTGAAGCCCTCGGTGAAGAGCTTGAAGTGGTGGATGAGGGCCTCCATGGACTGGTCGAGACGGGCCCGCGGCGGCGGGGTCACCTTGAGGTCGTCGCTGCGGTAGTCGCCGCGAGGCATGGCCGCCGCCGCCTGCTCGACGATGCGCAGCGACTGGCGCATCTCCTCGAGGCGCACCCGGTAGCGGTCGAAGGTGTCGCCGGCGCCGCCCACCGGGATCTCGAACTCGTACCGCTCGATGCCCGAGTAGGGGAAGGCCCGGCGGGTGTCCCAGGCCACCCCGGCGGCTCGCAGGATGGGGCCGGTGACCCCAAAGGCCCGGCACTCCTCGGGGGTGATGACCCCCACCCCCACCGTCCGCTGCTTGAAGATGGGGTTGGCGTCGAGCAGGGCGACGTAGTCGGCGAGGCCCCGGGGCACCTCGTCGAGGATGGCGGCGACGTCGTCCTCCCACCCGTCGGGCAGGTCGGCGGCCACTCCCCCGGGCCGGATGTAGTCGTGGTTCATCCGCAGCCCGGTCACCTTCTCGAAGAAGGCGAGGAGCAGTTCGCGCTCCCGCCACCCGTAGAGCATCATCGAGAGGGCTCCCACGTCCAGGCCCTGGGTGGCGATCCACAGCAGGTGGCTGGCCACCCGGTTCAACTCGGTCATCAGGACGCGGATGGCCTGGGCCCGGGGCGGCGCCTCGATCCCCAGCAGGCGCTCCACCGCCAGGGAGAAGCACAGTTCGTTGAAGAAGGGGGACATGTAGTCCATGCGGGTGACGTTGGTGGCCCCCTGCACGTAGGTCAGGGCCTCCGCCGTCTTCTCCATGCCGGTGTGCAGGTAGCCGATGATCGGCTTGGCCCGCCGGATGGTCTCCCCTTCCAGTTCGAGGTGCAGGCGGAGCACCCCGTGGGTGGCGGGGTGCTGCGGCCCCATGTTGATGATCTGGGTGTCCCCGGTCCCGGAGACCACCGCCACCGCATAGTCGTCTCCCACCAGGCTCCCCATCTGGGCGGCGAGGACCGGGGGCGCCTCTTCCGCCAGCATCTCCTGCGCCCCCTCGCTGGTGAAGCGGCCCATCTCCCCGGGGGATTCGGTCCCCGTCAGCCAGAGGTCATGGGTGCGCCGGCGGGCGTCGTCCCCCGGCGTGCCGGGAGGCGCCGCTCCCGGAATGCCGAGCCCGGGGGCCTCGGTCTCGCCGGTGACGATGTCGGGAGGGTTGCTCACTGCGGCTCCAGCGCCTTGAACTGCACCGGCACCGCCCCCACGGGGTGGTCCTTCCGCAGCGGGTGACCCTCCCACTCGTCGGGGAGGAGGAGGCGAGTCAGGTCGGGGTGGCCGTCGAAGCGGACCCCGAAGAGGTCGTAGGCCTCCCGCTCGTAGAAGTTGGCCCCGGGGAACACCCCGGTGAGGGAGGGAAGGGACGGGTCGTCGCCGGCGAGGGCAACCAGGATCCGCAGGCGCAGGGGCGGCTCCATGGAGAGGAGGTGCACCACCACTTCGAAGCGGCCCGCCGGTCGCGCCAGGTAGTCGACGGCGCAGAGGTCGATGAAGGTGTCCAGGCCGGCGTCGCGGGCGGCGGCGGCGAAGGTCACCAGTCCCTCCCGGGCGACCCGGGCCACCGGGTCGCCCAGGGGGGCGGCCCACTCCACCGCCGGGAACCGCTCCGCCAGGCCGGCGAGAACCCTCCCGGCGGGCGTCCCCTGGTCGAAGGACGCCGGGCTCATCGGACGATCTCCCCGGAGCGGATCTTGTCGTGGAGGGTGAGGATGCCGTGCATCAGCGACTGGGGCCCGGGGGGGCAGCCCGGCACGTAGACGTCCACCGGCACCACCTGGTCCACCCCCTGCACCAGGGCGTAGTTGTTGAACATCCCGCCCGTCGAGGCGCAAGCCCCCATGGAGATGACCCACTTGGGGTCGGGCATCTGGTCGTAGACCTGGCGCAGCACCGGAGCCATCTTCTGCGAGACCCGGCCGGCCACGATCATCAAGTCGGCCTGGCGGGGCGAGGCCCGGAAGACCTCCATGCCGAAGCGCCCCAGGTCGTGATGCGACGCCCCGGTGGCCATCATCTCGATGGCGCAGCAGGCCAGGCCGAAGGTGGCCGGCCACATGGAGCGGGTCCGCGCCCAGTTCACCGCCTTCTGCAGGGTCGCGGTCAGGAAGCCGGGAGGCGAGGCCGGCCCGGCCATCAGGCCGCCTCCCCCGGGGCGGGGGCTTCGGCGGCGGCCGCGTCCATCTGGTAGCGGCGGCGCCGGGGCAGGTTCCAGTCGAGGGCGCCGCGCCGCCACACGTACACCAGGGTCTCGATGAGCAGAAGGGTGAAGAGTCCCACCGCCGCCATGCCGTACCAGCCGAGGCCCTCGAAGGAGGCTGCCCAGGCGAAGAGGAACACGATCTCGATGTCGAAGATCACGTAGAGCATCGCCACCAGGTAGAACTTCACCGGGAAGCGCGCCGCCGGCTCCTGCAAGGGGACGATGCCGCACTCGTAGGGCTCCACCTTCTCCGGCGTGGGCCGTCGCGGGGCCAGCCGGCGGGCCAGGCCCAGGGACACCGCCGAGAAGCCGACCACGACCGCGAACATCAAGGCGATGGGCAGGTAGGCGCTCAGGTCGGTCTGCGGCACCCTTCCCCCGGGAGGTCGGGAATGGGCAGAGGATAGACGGGCCGGCGGCCCACCGGCCCCGGGGTCAGCCCCCGGGCGCCGCCCGCACCAGTCGCGCCAGCATCCGGTAGGCGGCCGCTCCGGCGCGGCGCTCTGCCGGGTCGAGCAAGTTGGACATCACCTTCATGGCCCACTCCATCAGCGAGCGGGAGCGGAAACCGGTCCGGGTCAGAGCCCGCATCACCCCGGGACGACCCAGGGCCCGCACGAACACCCGGCCCATCTTGAAGTAGAGGCCGAAGCCGTCGTCCAGATCCTGCCGGTAGGCCTGCAGCCGGCCCAGGTCGTCGCCGGCCAGCGCCTGGTGGGCCCGGACCGCCGCCAGCCGCCCCGTCTCGAGGGCGTAGTCGATCCCCTCGCCGTTGAAGGGATTGATGGCTCCGGCGGCATCCCCCACCAGCAGCCAGTTGGGCCCGGCCACCGGCCCGACCGACAGGCCCATGGGGAGCATCCCTCCCACCGCCGGGGAGGACGGCGGCGCCTCCCCCAGGCCCCAGGAGGCCGGGGCGGTGGCCACCAGCGCTGCCATCAGCCCCCGGGTGTTGACCGCATGGAAGCGGTGGAAGCTGGAGACCACCCCCACGCCGGCGTTCACCTCCCCGTCCCCCAGCGGGAACACCCAGCCGTAGCCGGGCACCATCTCGCCGGCGCCGTCGTGCAGGTCGAGGAAGCTCACCATGAAGGGGTCCGCCGACCGCGGGCTGGGGTGGTA
>VGBK01000182.1 GCA_016870535.1 Actinomycetota bacterium
AGGGTGGCACCCCCTCCCGCTCCGGCGGGAGGGGGTTGGGGGGAGGGTTGCGGAGGGCGCGCGTGGGGCTTGGTCGCGCTCTTCGCTTCCCCCTCCGGCCCTGGCGGGCCACCTCCCCCGCCGTCGCGGGGGAGGAGAAGAGCCCGGCTCCCCCTCCGGCCCTGGCGGGCCACCTCCCCCGCCGTCGCGGGGGAGGAGAGGGTGGCACCCCCTCCCGCTCCGGCGGGAGGGGGTTGGGGGGAGGGTTGCGGAGGGCGCGCGTGGGGCTTGGTCGCGCTCTTCGCTTCCCCCTCCGGCCCTGCGGGCCACCTCCCCCGTCGCCACGGGGGAGGCAGGTGTCTGGGCTACCCCTCCGCGCCGGGCTGGCGGCCGGCGCGCCTCCCACGTCCCCACGGGGGGAGGCCATGAGCCTTACGGCCAGACGCCCCTCTGGTCGAGGGCGGTCCAGCAGCGGCCGACGGCGTTGGCCGTGGCGGCGATGCGCAGGTCGGGGAACGCCGGGTCGGGCGCCCCCGGCGCCGCCTGCTGCCAGCGCTGGCGATACTCGTCGTAGCGGTCGCGCAGGCGGTGGTAGGTCATCACCACCCCTTCGGTGGCCCGCTGCATCTTGGCTCTGAGGCGCTTCTGCACCGTGTGCTCTTCCCACTCTTCGTTGTCGAGGTTCTGCACCCACTCGAAGTACGAGACGACCACGCCGCCGGCGTTGGCCAGGATGTCCGGCACCACCACGATCCCCTTGTCGGCGAGGATCCGATCGGCTGCCGGGGTGGTGGGCCCGTTGGCGGCTTCGATGACCACCGCGGCCTTCACCCGGTCGGCGTTCTCCAGGGTGATCTGGTTTTCGAGGGCCGCCGGGACCAGGATGTCGCACTCCACCTCGAGGGGGCCCCGGGGACCCAGGACGCGGGTGCCGGGGGCCTTCACCACGGATCCGGTGGCCTTCTGGTGCGCCTCGACCTCTTCCAGGTTCAGGCCGTCGGCGTTCGCCGCTCCGCCTTTGACATCGCCGACGGCCACGACGGTGGCCCCCAGGCCGCGCAGGATGAAGGCGGCGTGGCGTCCGGCGTTGCCGAAGCCTTGAACGGCAACACGGGTGCCGGCGATCGAGCCCAGGGTTGGCACTTCGCCGAGCGCCAGCAGGCGCTCCAGCACGTAGGCCAGGCCTTGCGCGGTGGCGGTGCTCCTCCCGGGGATGCCCCCGAGGTCGAGGGGCTTCCCGGTGACCACCCCGAGGTTGGCGGTGTGGGGGTGCATCATCTGGTAGGTGTCGTAGATCCAAGCCATGGTCTCGGCGTTGGTGTACATGTCGGGAGCGGGGATGTCGGTGTGGGGCCCGATGTCGTCGCCCAGGGAGGCGATGAACCGCCGGGTCACCCGTCGCTTCTCGCCCACCGACATCCGGGTGGGGTCGCATTGCACCCCGCCTTTGGCTCCGCCGAAGGGGACGCCGACCACGGCGCACTTCCAGGTCATCCAGGTGGCGAGGGCCTTGACCTCGTCCTCGTCGACGGCGGGGTAGAAGCGGATGCCGCCCTTGCCCGGCCCGCGCGCGGTGTTGTGGAGCACCCGGTAGCCGTGGAAGGCGCGGACCCGCCCGTCGTCCATGACGACGGGGAGGGTGAGCTTGACCACGCGCTCGGGCTCGAACAGCCACTCGGCGATGCCTTCCCATCCTTCGATGTCGTCGACGTAGGGTACGGCCCGGTCGAACTGCAGGCGGGCGATGTGGTGCGGGTTCAGGTCCTCGGGAACCGGCGCCGCGTGAGACATGGCTACCCCTTTCAGGAGTCGCGATACGCCGGGGCCAGTGTGCCCTCCCCGCCGGCAGGCGGGCAAGGGGAGAAAGCCCCGCGGTCGCTCTCGGTGCGGAGGGACCTAAGGCCCGGGTACCCCGGTGGGGCCTCCCCCGACGCCCTCGCATCGGGGGAGGCGAGGCCGGAGGCCTATGGCCAGACGCCCCGCCGGTCGAGGGCGGCCTTGCAGCGCCCCACCGCGGTGGCCATGGCCGCCGTCCGCAGGTCGGGCTTGCGGGTGAGGGCCTTGGCGCCGGGCATCTCCTTACGCCAGCGCTCCTGGTACTCGCCGAAGCGTTCGGTGATGCGGCGGTAGGTGGCCAGCACCTGTTCGGTGGCCCGGTACATTTTGGTGCGAAGCCGTTCGTGGACGACGCTCTCCTCCCACTGCTCGTGCTCGAGGTTCTGCACCCACTCGAAGTAGGAGACGACCACGCCGCCGGCGTTGGCCAGGATGTCGGGGGCGAGCACGATGCCCTTGGAGGCGAGGATGCGGTCGGCTCCGGGGGTGGTGGGCCCGTTGGCCGCCTCCACCACCAGTCGGGCCTTCACCCGGTCGGCGTTCTCCAGGGTGATCTGGTTCTCGAGAGCGGCCGGGACCAGGATGTCGCAGGGCACCTCCAGAGTCCCTTTCACCCCGATCCTTCTGGTGCCCGGGGTGCCGACCACCGACCCCGTCTCCTTCTTGTGGGCCTCCACCGCCTCCAGATCGAGCCCGGCGGCGCGGATGATCCCACCCTTGGAGTCGCTCACCGCCACCACCTTCGCTCCCATGTCGCGCAGGATGAAGGCGGCATGCCTCCCGGCATTGCCGAAGCCCTGCACTGCGACCACGGCATCCTCGATCTGCGACAGCCCCGGGACTGCTCCCAGGGCGAGCAGGCGCTCGGTGACGAAAACGGAGCCCTGGGCGGTGGCGGTGCTCCGGCCGGGGATGCCTCCCAGATCCACCGGCTTGCCGGTGACGACACCTAGGTTCTCGGCGTTGGGGTGGAGCATGGCGTAGGTGTCGTAGATCCAGGCCATGGTGTCGGCGTCGGTGTACATGTCGGGCGCCGGGATGTCGGTGTAGGGGCCGATGGCCTCGCCCAGTGCGGTGACGAAGCGGCGGGTGATGCGGCGTTTCTCGTCGACGGAGAGCTTGGTGGCATCGCACTCCACCCCGCCCTTGGCGCCGCCAAAGGGGATGTCCACCACGGCGCACTTCCAGGTCATCCAGGAGGCCAGGGCCTTGACCTCGTCCTCGTCGACGGTGGGGTAGAAGCGGATGCCTCCCTTGCCCGGACCGCGCCCCGTGTTGTGCAGCACCCGGTAGCCGCGGAAGATCTCGACTTCGCCGTCGTCCATGAGGACGGGCAGGGTCACCTTGATCACTCGCTCCGGTTCGAAGAGCCAGCGGGAGACCCCCTTCCAGCCTCTGAGATCGTCGACGTAGGGGATGGCCTCCTCGAACTGGTTTCGGGCGATGTGGTGGGGGTTGAGGTCCTCCCGAACCGGGGTGGCCGCCTTGGGCATGTTGCTCCCTCTCGTCACGCGACGCGGAGCCTACACATCGCGGATGCGACCTCGATGATGCCGGCGGTAGCGGGGCTTGACCGTCTCGCCGGGCTAAACGGCCCCATTACGGCCGGGTTAGCGGCAACGTCGTAGGTTGTGCTGCAGGGCCGGGGTGGCATGCCCGGCCCGGGTGCCGGGGTGACCTCCGGGTGCCGGCGGGTTCCTTGCCGGTCGGAGGCTTCGCCCCGGTGCGAGGCAGAGCGCGTGCCCGCCGGGTCTCCGTCCCCGGCCCGGCGGGCCCTCCTCCAAGGAGGCCATCGTGTCGGCAGGCAGAGCGGGGGAGGCGTCGCGCCGGCCCGGCCGGCACCGACCGTTACGCGGGGTCTACCCTGATGACGACACGGTCGCGCCGACCGGAAGGGACGCCTT
>VGBK01000183.1 GCA_016870535.1 Actinomycetota bacterium
TGACATCGAGGAGATGGCGAGGCTCGGCCATGAGGTGATCTCCTACGGAGCCCTCGCCGATGGGGGCAAGTTCGCCTACTTCGAGACCCGCCGGGTGGGTGGCCTGGTGCTGGAGTTGTTCCAGCCGGGGACCGACTGGCACTAGGCGAAGGCAGAACTGCCATCAGCCGTCGGAGGAGGCCCGCCGTGTCAGCTCTGCCCCACGGCTCCCGGCCGCTGGTACTGCGCCTGCTGGTGCTGGCAGGCGTGGTGGTCATCTCGTTCAGCGCCATCCTGGTGCGGCTCTCCGGGGAGTCCCCAGTAACGGTGGCCTTCTTCCGCGCCGCTTACGCCCTGCCCTTTCTCGTCGGCCTGGGGTGGCTCACCCGGCGAGAGCCTCCTCGCACCTGGCGTCAGCGCCGCATGGCATTCGGTGCCGGACTGGCGCTGGCGGTGGACTTCGCCGTCTGGCACGCTTCGATCGAGTTCATCGGCGCCGGCCTGGCGACGGTGCTCGGGAGCGTGCATGTGGTGATCATGATGATCGCCGGACGGCTGTTCCTGGGTCAGCGGCCAACCCGGGTGGCAGTGCTCGCCACCCCGGTCGCCCTGCTGGGGGTGATCTTCATCTCGGGGCTTGGGGAAGCAAGCGCTCATGGGGAGAACCCGGCGCTCGGCACCATCCTCGGCATCTCCACCGGGTTCCTCTACGTCACCTACCTGCTGCTGCTGCGGCAGTCCTCCGGGATCGGCGATGCGACGTCCGTTGGTCCCCTGACTGAGGCCACCGCCGGCGCGGCCATCGGGGCCCTGCTGCTGGCTCCTCTGGATTCCGGCTTCTCCCTGGTTCCCAGCTGGCCGGCGCACGGATGGCTGCTGGGCCTCGCCCTCGGCGCCCAGATCCTGGGCTGGCTCTTGATCACCTACGCCCTTCCCCGGATGGAAGCCTGGCAGACCTCCGTCATGCTCGTGCTCCAGCCCGCCGGGACCGTCCTCTGGGCCTTCCTGCTGCTCGGCGAGGTGTTCTCGACCCTGCAGTGGATCGGGCTGTCGCTGGTCGTCGGCGGGGTCACCGCGGCGGCGCTGTCGCGCGCGCGCTCGCCTGCCTTGGCCTCGGAACTGGCCGGCCCGGGCGGGGTGGCCGGCCCGGCTACTCCGTCCTGAGGTGGATCCGGCCGGGTCGACCTCCGGGCAGGTCGTCGTCGGGGCCTTTCGCGAACGGCAGGCCGCCGCACTCGGTCTGGGCCCGGCGTGCCGGCAGGGGCCGCGCGGCAGATCGGGCGACGGACCGTCCTGCCGTACCGGCAAGGAAGCGCCGGCCGTCACCGGATCGGGGCGGGCCGGTGGCCGGCGCGGTTCCCCGACGCCCGGCCTCTCAGGAGGCGGCGGCTTTCACTGCCCGGCGGCCTGAAAAGCGGCAGCCGGGATCTCCGTCTCCTCGGCGGCGATGGCGTCGACGACGCGGCGGGCAACGAGTGCGGGGGAGAGGCCCTCGGGGTAGCGCGGGGCGGTGCCGCTGATCGACCGCCCGGCGAGGCCGGTCTCCGTGTGGGGCGGCCGCGCATCAACGACCAGCACCTGGATGCCGTCTCGCTGCAGTTCTCCGGCCAGCGACCTGAGGGCGGCGCTGAGGCCGGCTTTGGCCGCGACGTAGGGCACCAACCCGTTCACCGTCCGCTCGGCGACGACACCCGTGAGGTTGACCACGAAGCCACCCGCCAGGTGGGGGATTGCCGCCCCCATCACGGCGAGCGGAGCGCTGAGGTTGACCGCGACCATCTCGGCCACGGTCGCGGGGTCCGTCTCGGCGAGCGTGCTGAACCCGATGACCCCGGCGGCGTTGACGATCCCATCGAGCCCGCCGAGGGTCTGCGCCGCCCACTCCACCACTCGCCGGGGAGTGTCGGGCTCGGTTAGGTCGGCGATCAGGTGCGGCGCCGCCGGGGAGATTCGGCTGCCGGCGCTCTCGAGCCGTTCGCGGTCTCTGCCGGAAAGGGCCACGGTGGCGCCCCGCTTGGCGAGCTCCTCAGCGATGAGCCCACCGAGGACACCGGAGCCTCCAAGAACCAGTACTCGACGGCCGGAAATGTCCATGTTTCTCCTTGTCCCTGAGGCAAGTCCCATGGTACGCACCAGTTCACAGTGGGGTCAACAAGGCAGGCGCGCCGACGGGCATCCGGGTCCGACTGCCCGTCGGATCAGGGGGATCGTGGACACCTCGGAGTGATCGGCCGGCGCGCCGGGTCGGCGGGGTCGGCGCCGGTGTTATCGCCGGCAGCGATCGCCTGCGGCGCTTCCCATTCGACCCGTGCGCTGCCTTGGGGAACCCGCCCCCGGTCATCACCCGGCGGTGAAGGCGGCCACCGTCTCGATGTGGAAGGTCTGGGGGAACAGGTCCACCGGCGCCGCCCAGTCGAGGCGGTAGCCGGCGGCGGCCAGGGTGCGGGTGTCGCGGGCCAGGGAGGCCGGGTCGCAGGAGACGTAGGCGAGGGCGCGGGGACGCCCGGCGGCGACGGCCTGCACCCCGGCTTCGCCCAGGCCGGTGCGGGGCGGGTCGACCACCGCCACGTCCCAGCCGCCCTCCAGGTGAGGCAGCACCGCCTCCACCTTGCCCTCCACCACCCGCACCGGCACCGGCGCCTTGCCGGCGTTGTGGCGCAGGTCCCCGGCGGCGAGGGGGGAGGACTCCACCGCGATCACTCGGGAGGCGCGGCGGCCCACGGTGAGCCCGAACAGCCCGCCGCCGGCGTAGGCGTCGAGCAGGGTCTCGCCGTCCCGGGGGGCCAGGGCCTCCTCCACCAGGGCCACCATGGCCTCGGCCCCGGCGGTGTGGGTCTGGAAGAAGGCGTCTCCGGTGATGCGCAGGGGCACCCCGGCCACCGTCTCGACCAGGTGCCCGGGGCCGATCACCGGGGTGAGCCGGTGCCGCTGCCGCGACACCACCCCGCAGCCCCAGTCGGCCGCCTGGGCGGGCACCTCCCCGTGGACGATCGCCAGCCGGGCCCCGGTGGCCGCGGCCACCCGCAGGGTGATGCCCGTCGCCTCGCCCAGGTCGCCCAGGCGGGCCGGGAGGTCGGCGAGGGCCGGGTGCAGCAGCAGGCAGTCGTCGACGGGCTGCAGCAGGTGGCTGCGCCGCCGCGAGAAGGCGGGCCGGCCCGAGGCGACCCGGAAGTCCACCCGGTTGCGGTAGCGGAACGGCTCCCCCGGCGCCACCGTGTCCCGGACCGGTGGATCCTGAACCCGGCCCAGGTGGGCCAGTTGCCCGGCCAGGATGCTCCGCTTCCACTCCAGCTGGGCGGGGTAGGCAGCGAACTGCCACTGGCACCCGCCGCAGGCGCCGAAGAGCGGGCAGGGCGGGTCGACCCGCTGCGGCGAGGGCGCCAGCACCTCGGCCAGCTCGACCCGGGCCCAGGCGCCGGCGTCCTTGACCACCTCCCCCCGAACCCGCTCGCCGGGCATGGCCCCGTCGACGAAGCAGGCCTTGCCTTCGAGGCGGCCCACCGCCTCACCGCCGTGGGCGATGCCGCTGACCTCGAGTTCAATCATCGGGCCAGGGTAACCGGCGGGGCCCAGCCGCCGCCCCGTTCTTGTCACACCCTCTTGGCATGATGAGCCTCAGGAGGACTCTGCCATGAATGATTCCACCCCCGCCCCCATCCACATCTCAGTGGTCCTCGACCGTTCCGGGTCGATGGCTTCCATCGCCGACGACAT
>VGBK01000184.1 GCA_016870535.1 Actinomycetota bacterium
GGGAAGCGGAACCCGCCGACCTCAGCCGCGCCCTTCGCAGCCCTCCCCCCAACCCCCTCCCGCCGGAGCGGGAGGGGGAGCCCAGGGCCGGAGGGGGAAGCGGAACACGCCGACCTCAGCCGCGCCCTTCGCAGCCCTCCCCCCAACCCCCTCCCGCTGGAGCGGGAGGGGGAGCCGGGGCTCGCTACACCCTCTCCACCAGGGTGGCGTTGGCCGTGCCGCCCCCTTCGCACATGGTCTGCAGGCCGCGGCCCGCCCCGGTGCGCACCATCTCGTGCACCAGGCGGGTCATGAGGATGGCCCCCGACGCGCCCAGGGGATGCCCCACCCCGATGGCCCCGCCGTTCGGGTTCACCCTCGCCGGGTCGGCCCCGGTCTCCGCCAGCCAGGCCGCCACCACCGAGGCGAAGGCCTCGTTCACCTCGAACAGGTCCACCTCTCCTATCTCCAGCCCGGCCCGCTCGAGCACCCGGGCCGTGGCCGGTATGGGGCCGGTGAGCATGATCACCGGGTCCACCCCCGTCACCGCGAACCGGGTGACCCGGGCCAGCGGCTGCCCTCCCAGGCGCTCCACAGCCGCCTCGGACGCGAGAAGAAGGGCGGCGGCGCCGTCGGCGATCTGCGAGGAGTTGCCTGCGGTGACCACCCCCTCCGGTTGGAACGCCGGCTTCAGGGCGCCCAGGGCCTCGAGGCTGGTGTCGCGCCGGATGCCCTCGTCCGCGGCCAGCGACCCCGCCTCCCCCTCCACCGCCACCACCTGGGTGGCGAAACGCCCCTCGTCCCAGGCCCGAGCAGAGCGGAGGTGCGACTCGAGCGAGATGGTGTCGAGGGCCTGCCGGGTCAGGCCCCAACGCTCGGCCACCATCTCGGCCGACAGGCCCTGCGGTACCAGCGAGTAGCGCCCGAGCACACGCGAGCCGAAGGGCAGGCCCGGGCCCTGCTGCATGGTGCAGCCCATGGGCACCCGCGTCATCGACTCCACCCCGCCGGCGATGACCACGTCGTAGGCCCCGGCCATGATCCCCTGGGCGGCGAAATGCACCGCCTGCTGGCTCGACCCGCACTGGCGGTCGATGCTCACCCCGGGGACCGTCTCGGGGAGGCCGGCGGCCAGCGCGGTCCAGCGCGCCAGGTTCAGGCCCTGCTCCCCGGTCTGGGAGACACAGCCCCAGATCACGTCGTCCACCGCCGCCGGGTCCACCCCGGTGCGCCGCACCAGGGCCTCGACAACCAGCGCCGACAGATCCACCGGGTGCCACCCCCGCAGGCTCCCGTTGCGCTTCCCGATGGGGGTGCGTACGGCGTCGACGATGAAGGCGGCGGGCATGGGACCTCCTCGGGTGCGCCCCCACACGCTACCGGGGAAAGCCGGCGCCGGGCCGCTCAGGCGGCGCGGAAGTCCAGGATCTCGTAGCGGTGCACGCCGCCGGGCGCCACCACCTCGACCACTTCACCGCGCGCCGCCCCGACCAGGGCCGCTCCCAGTGGAGAGCGGTCGGTCACCCAGCAGTTCTCCAGGCGCGACCCCACGCTGGCCGGAACCAGGATGAAGGTCTCCGGGTCGGATGTGCCGACTTCGCGCACCGTGACCGCGTCGCCCACCTCGATGCGCCGCGGGTCCCAGGACCCCTCCGGGGCCCTGTCGGTCACCAGCGTCTCGCGCAGCTGGTCCCGCTCCTGGCGCCGCACTCGCAGCAGGGCGAAGGCATCGACGTCGCCTGCCGCCGACTCCCTCTCGAGTTCGGGGATCCGGCGCTCTTCGAGATACCGCAGGCGCTCCTGGAGTTCGGCCCGCACCTCGGCGGGGATGACGACCCTGGCCATCGCGGCAACCTCCGTTTCTCGCCGCGGCAGGTAGGTGAAAGCGACACCGCCGCCGCGGCCACAAGGGGGATGACCTCAGGATAGCGGCCGGGCCCCCATGAGGCCAGGGGTTTGCAGACCGCCGCTCCGGGTGCCTGCCGCTCACCGCCGTACAATCCGGGGTGCGGGGATGTAGCTCAGCCCGGCAGAGCACCTGGTTTGCATCCAGGGGGTCAGGGGTTCGAATCCCCTCATCTCCACGCCACGGAGGGTCCCGATGGGGGTTTGATACACTCCCGCGCCCCGGGGCCCGTAGCTCAGTTGGTTAGAGCGCATCCCTGATAAGGATGAGGTCGCTGGTTCGAATCCAGCCGGGCCCACCCTGCGGGACCCTCTGGGCCGCCGCCTTCTCGGCGGCGGCGTCGCCCGACGGGGCCGAGTCCTCCGCTTCTCCGCCTCCGGACTCCATCCCAACGCCCGGGACGGCCCACTGCGATGGGTCAGAGCGCACGGAGAAGGTTCGAATCCAGCCGGGCCCACCCTGCGGGACCCTCTGGGCCGCCGCCTCCTCGGCGGCCACCCACATCGGCGCCCTCAAGCTCTCAGCCGGTTCAGCAATCTGCCAGGGCGCTCAGAGCCCGGCAGATGTCCCGGCGGGGGCTTTCCAGCGCCCCGGCCCGCTCCGTCAGGAAGGAGCGCCGGATCGGCTGCAGGTTGTCGAAGGATGCCGCCGACTCCACCGGCAACCCCTCCGCCGGCCCGACCGGGATCTCGGTGGGGATACCCCGCACGGTCCGGGTCACCGGCGCCACCACCAGCCAGGTGAGCACGGGGACCGCCTCCGACCGGGTCACCACCAGCACCGGGCGGCGCTTGCCCGCGGCCTCAGCCCACCAGATATCGCCCTGCCGGGGGATCACCAGGGCTCCTGGCCGATCATCCGCCTCGTGGCCTCGTCGGCCCAGCCGACTTCCTCCTCCGTCTGCGGCAAGGCGGTGTATCCGCCGACGATGGACGCCACCACCCGACGCCGACGCTCCCGGTCGATGAGCATCTCCAATCCCCGGCGCACCGCATCGGATCTCGAGGCCACCGTCTCATCATCCACCAGGGCGTCGATCTCGGAAAGGAGGTCGGCGGGGATACGCGTCACCACCTGCGTCATGCAAGGAGCATGACGCTTCGCATCCCAGTCGTCAAGTGAGGCTGCCGGGCCGCCGGCCCAACCGCCCGTCCTCACCCCTCTCCCGGCATCGCCCCGGCAAACCCGCCTCTACCATCGGCCCGACGAAAGGAGCCGTGGGTGCCCAACCCCTTCGACACATCGCAACCCGCAGAGACCCCGGACCCCGGCGCCGCCGCCGGGGGCAAGACGCGGGCGAAGATGACCCCCGAGGCCACCCTGGGCACCGCCCTGCTCGCCTATGCCGGCCTCAACGGACTGCCCGGCCTCCTCATGCTCACCTTCCCCCGGGCGTGGTGGGTGTCGATCGGCGGGGCGAGCGCGGTCGACGCCGGTTCGGCCTACACCTCCACCCGGTTCGCCGGGGCCATGATGGTGACCCTCGCCCTGGCCGCTCTCCTGGTGGTGCGCCGGCCGGAGCGGCAGAGCACCCTGGTCACCCTGCTCTGCGTCGGGGCCACCCTGGTGGCGGCGGCCACCTTCATCAACGCCGTCGCCGATCGTCCGCCCACCAGCCTGTGGTTCGAATGGCTGGTGGCTCTTGGTTCCATCGGCCTCGCCGGGTTCATGTGGTGGGCCCGCATCATGGGGCGCAAAGCGCTCAAGCCAGGCTGAACCGGCCTCAGGGGCCCTCCGATCGGGTCCGGGCCGGGTCGATCGCGAAGAAAC
>VGBK01000185.1 GCA_016870535.1 Actinomycetota bacterium
GGAGTTGCACGTCCACCTGCGCCCAGGCGTTGCCGGTGCGGTTGCGGAGGCGGACGAGGCGGTTGTAGCCCAGGATCAGGCCCAGGGCCAGGAGCACGATGACGGTGATGACGACGATGAGAGCGACCATGCCTCGCATCGTAAACCCGTACCTGTCGCTGGGCCCGGCCCGGCGGGGTGGTTCAGTCGCCTTCCAGGTTGGGGGGCCGCCGCCTCCCCTTGGCCTCGCTGCGGTGGCGCTTGTCGGCCAGGCGGCGCTGCCCGGCGGCGGGGGTGGGCCGGGTGGGCCGCCGTCGTCCCCGGGGGCGGAGCGCCTCGCGCAAGATGGCCTCTAGGCGGTGCCGGGCGATCTGCCGGTTGCGCCACTGCGAGCGGGACTCGCTCACCTCCACCCGCAGGGCCCCGCCGGTGAGGCGCGGCCCCAGGCGCGCCAACAGGACGGCGCGGAAGGGGTCCGGCAGGGAGGGGCTGCCGGCCAGATCCAGGGACAGCTCGACGCGGGTCGCCGACCGGTTGGCGTGCTGGCCGCCCGGCCCTCCCGAGGGGTCGAAACGCCAGCGCAGCTCCTCGGCGGGGATGACCCACCCGGGGGCGATGCGGAGCGGAGCGTTCATGAGGCCATTCTGCCTCCAGACTCCGGCGGGCGGCGGCTCGGCGGCAAGGAGAAGCGCGGGCCGCCTCGTCACGGAGGGCGGCAGCCGATCCGCTGGCAGGAGGGGACGCATCGGCCCGTCCTTCTCCCTAGCCTTCGCCCCGCGGGTGGCTCCCCCGGAGGTGATGAATGCCCGAATACGTGGTGCTCACCGGCGACGCCCTGCTCCCCGAGCAGGTGATGGCGGTGGCCGAGCGCCGCGCCGAGGTGCGCCTCGGCCCCGGGGTGGAGGCTCGCATGGCCCCGGCGCGAGCGGTGGTGGAGCAGGCCGTCCGGGAGGGGCGGGTGGTCTACGGCATCACCACCGGCTTCGGCGCTCTGGCCAACACCCGCATCGACCCCGCCCTGGCCGACGAGGCCCAGGTGGCTCTGCTGCGCAGCCACGCCGCCGGGGTGGGCCCGGCGCTGCCCGATCCCCTGGTGCGGGCCATGCTGCTGCTGCGGGCGCGCACCCTGGCTCAGGGGCACTCTGGGGTACGGGTGGAGATCGTTTCCCGCCTGCTCGACCTGCTGCGCCTCGACTTGCTGCCCGTGGTCCCCGCCCAGGGGTCGGTGGGAGCCTCCGGCGACCTGGCCCCCTTTGCCCACCTCGCCTTGCCGCTGATCGGCGAGGGATTCCTGTGGCAGCGGGGCAGGGAGCGCCCGGCGGCGGAGGTCCTCGCCGAGCACGGACTGGCCCCGCTCACCCTGCACGCCAAGGAGGGCCTGAGCCTGCTCAACGGCACCGAGGGGATGCTGGCGCTGGGAGTCCTCGGCCTCCACCGGGCCCGCCGCCTGGCCGACGCCGCCGACCTGGCCTGTGCCCTGTCGATAGAGGCTCTGCTGGGGAGCACCCGGCCCTTCGACCCCCGCCTCCACGAACTGCGCCGCCACCCCGGCCAGACGGCCACCGCGGCCGGCCTGCGCCGCTACCTGGCGGGAAGCGAGATCGGGGGCAGCCACCGCGACGACTTCGGCCACGCCGTGCAGGACGCCTACAGCCTGCGCTGCGCCCCCCAGGTGCACGGGGCCTGCCGCGACGTGCTGGGCTTCGCCGACGGGGTGCTGGGGGTGGAATTGGGCGCCGTGGTGGACAACCCGGTGGTGTTCCCGGAGACCGGCGAAGTGATCTCCGGGGGGAACTTCCACGGCCAGCCTCTGGCCTTCGCCCTCGACTTCACCACGGTGGCCGTCACCGAGTTGAGCAGCATCTCCGAGCGGCGCACCGACCGCATCCTCGACCCGGAGAGATCCTCAGGGTTGCCGCCCTTCCTGGCGAGCCGCCCCGGCCTCAACAGCGGCTACATGATCACCCAGTACGTCGCCGCCGCCCTGGTCGCTGAGAACCGGGTGCTGTGCCATCCCGCTTCGGTGGAGAGCATCCCGACCTCGGGATCCCAGGAAGACCACGTCTCGATGGGGTGGGGTGCCGGGCGCAAGCTGTGGACCGTGCTGGAGAATGCCGCCCGGGTGGTGGCCGTGGAGATCCTGTGCGCCTGCGCCGGGATCGAGAGCCGGCGTCCTCTGGCCCCGGCCCCGGGCACCGCCGCCGCCCTCGAGCAGGTGCGCCGCCGGGTGGCTCCCCTGGGCGACGACCGTCCGCCCGCTCCCGACATCGAGGCCGTAGCCGGGATGGTCGAGGACGGCAGCCTGGTGCGGGCCGCCGAAGCGGCGGCCGGCGCGGTACGCTGAGAAGAGAGAACAGGAGGATGTCTCATGACGGATGCCGAGAGCAAGGGTGGGTTCCTGAGCAAGGTCAGGGCCTTCCTGGCCAGGGCGAAGGAGAAGGTGGCCCCGAAGGCCGAGAAGGCCTGGGACAAGACCAAGGAAGTGGCCGGCGAGGTGAAGGAGAAGGCCGGCCCCAAGGTGGAGAAGGCTTGGGACAAGACCAAGGAAGTGTCCGGCAAGGCCTGGGACAAGACCAAGGACGTCGCCGAGGACGTCAAGGAGAAGGTCGAAGAGAAGATCGAGGAGCGGCGCGAGCACAAGGCCGCGGCCGAAACCGCCTCCGAGGCCGCCGAGGAGCCCAGGCCCGAGGAGTAGGCATCATCCCTTCCCCGCGGGCGCGGTAGGGCGGAGGGCTGCTCAGGTCTCCCCCTCTCGCGGGTGCGGGAGGGGGCTCGGGGGAGGGCTGCCGATCAACTCAACCCGTAGCCACTTCGGCCCGCCGTGACGGCGGGCCGAAGTGGGTGATCGAGGGATCCCGCTCAGGCGGTGGGAGCGATGGCCACCCCGTAGGTTGGGTACCGGTCGGTCAGGCCCAGGAACCAGGTCATCACCCGGGTGTACCACTGCATGGCGCCGGCGATGAAGTCCTGCATCCCGGCGGGGAAGCGGCCGGTGAAGAAAGTCACCACGTAGCCCAGCCAGGTGACCACGGCCACGCCGATCATCACGAACCAGAGCAGGATCAGGTGCGGGATGAGGCAGATCCCTTTGGGGAACAAGAAGATCCCGGCCACCGCCCAGCCTTTGCTCGGGCTCTGGTTGACCGGCGTGCGAGCGTCGATAGGGAAGCCCTGGGGGTCGGCCTCGAACGGCGGGTACTGATCGGTGATCCCGGCCAGCCACCCGTAGGAGCGGACTCCCCAGCGCACCCACATGGTGATCAGGTTCTGCAGCCCTTCAGGGAACTTGCCGGTGAAGGCCACGATCCAGAACCCGATGTAGGCGACGGCGAAAGCGAGGTACTGCAGCACCCCGATGATGATCAGGTGGGGTATGAGCAGGACGGCCTTCAGGAGGAACACCGCCCCGGCCAGGGCCAGGCCCCGGCGCGGCTGCTCGTTGCGGCGGTAGGCGATCGCGGTCTCGTTCACGGGCACTCCCTTCCCACGGGGCATCGGCCTTGCGGCATTGGATGGTACCCGGGACGGCCGGCCCGGCCCTACCCGGAGTACCCTGGCGCCAGGCGCGAGAGAGGTGACGCGTTGAGCGGTCCACGAGTGGTGCGGGCGCCGCGAGGCCCCCGGTTGCGCACCCGCGGCTGGCTGCAGGAGGCGGCGCTGCGCTGCCTG
>VGBK01000186.1 GCA_016870535.1 Actinomycetota bacterium
CCATCGTGCTCACCACCCTGGTGGGCCTGCTGCCCCCGTTGTTGATGCGGGACCTCATCGACCGGGCGATTCCTTCCGGAGACCTGGGCCGGGTCACCCTGCTGGGCCTGGGCATGGTGGCCGTCCCCCTGCTGAGCGGGGTCGTCGGGGTGGCGCAGCGGTGGGCTTCGGCCCGGGCCGGGGAGGGGATCATCTTCGATCTGCGCACCGCCCTGTTCGCTCGTCTGCAGCGGATGTCGCTGGCCTTCTTCACCGGGGCCCGGCCCGGCGAACTGATGTCACGCCTGAACACCGATGTCGTGGGGGCGCAGCAGGCCATCACCGGCACCGTGGTCTCGGTGGCCTCGAACCTGATCACCGCCGGCGCCACCCTGGTGGTCATGCTGCGCCTGGAGTGGCGTCTCACTCTGGTGGCGGTGGCCGTCCTCCCCCTGTTCATCCTCCCTTCCCGCCGGGTGGGCCGGGTGCTGCGCCGCGTCACCCGGGCGCAAATGGACGCCAACGCCCGCATGAACAACACCCTGAACGAGACCCTGAACCTGAGCGGGGCCCTGCTGGTCAAGCTGTTCGGTCGCACCGCCGACGAGGATCGGCGCTACCGGGAGCAGGCGGCGGAGGGACGCGACCTGGGCGTGCGGCGCGCCCTGGTGGGGCGCTGGTTCTTCATGGCTCTGGGAGTGGTGAGCGCCCTGGGGACGGCCCTGGTGTTCTGGCTGGGGGCGGTGCTGGTCGTCCGCGGGTCGCTGACGGTGGGGACCGTGGTGGCCCTCTCCGCCTACCTGGCCGGCCTCTACGGTCCTCTGACCGCGCTCACCAACGCCCGGGTCGAGTTGGCCACCTCGCTCGTCTCCTTCGAGAGGGTGTTCGAGGTGCTCGACCTGCCCCTCGACATCAACGACGCTCCCGACGCGGCCCCTCTGGAGCCGATGGTCGGCCGGGTGACCTTCGAGCGGGTGACCTTCGACTACCGGGCGGCCGCCGCCCGCGGACTGGGGCCCGTCCGCCGCTTCTCCTGGCATCAGCCCCGCGACTCCTCCGAGGCCGCCGTCTCGCTTCCCACCCGGACCACCCCGGCCCTGGCCGAGGTGTCCTTCGACATCGCTCCCGGGGAACTGGTAGCCCTGGTGGGGCCCAGCGGGGCGGGAAAGACCACGATCTCCTGGCTCATTCCCCGGCTGTACGACGCCACCGGGGGCCGGGTGCTGATCGACGGCCGCGATGTGAGGTCGGTCACCCTCGACGGCCTGGCGCGGGGCATCGGGGTGGTGACTCAGGAGACCTATCTGTTCCACGACACCCTGGCTGCCAACCTGCGCTACGCCCGGCCCGAGGCGACCGACGAGGAGGTGGAGGAGGCCTGCCGGGTGGCCAACATCCACCGGTTCATCGCCGGCCTGCCGGCGGGCTACCAGACGGTGGTGGGGGAGCGCGGCTACCGCCTGTCGGGCGGGGAGAAGCAGCGGGTGGCCATCGCCCGGGTGGTCCTGAAGGACCCGCGCATCCTTATCCTGGATGAGGCGACGGCACACCTCGACGCTCACTCAGAGGCCTTGATCCGGCAGGCGTTGGAGCGGGTCTTGAGGGGCCGGACCTCTTTCGTGATCGCCCACCGCCTCTCCACCATCCTGGCCGCCGACCGCATCCTGGTGCTCGACGGGGGCCGGGTGGTGGAAACGGGGACCCACGCGGCACTGCTGGCTGCCGGGGGCCTGTACGCCCGGCTCTACGAGACCCAGTTCCAGGCCACGGAAGATTGAGCGGAGCCTTACGGATTTCGAACAGGGGCTAGCGATGATTGGCGCCAGCGAACCAAGGAGGTCGTGTTGAAGCAGACCCTGAAGATCGGCGCCGTGGTGCTGGCGGTGGCCGCGCTGGCCATGACCGGCGTGGCGCTGGCGCAGTCGGACGACGAGGCCACCACCGTCACGGCAACGGCCGCCGATGACTCTCCCCTGCGCTCCCGGATCATCGAGTGGCTGGCTCCGCTCGTGGAGGAAGGCACCATCGACCAGAGCCAGGCCGAGGCGGTGGCCGATCGACTGGAGGAGGTCATGCCCGGGCCGCACGGGAGGATGCCGGGGATGAGGGGCTTGGGCCGGGGCCTCGGGGCGGTCCGTGAGGCGGCGGACTTCCTGGGGATGGCCCCGCAGGACCTCATCGCCGCCGTCCGGGACGGCCGGACCCTGGCCGAGGTCGCTGCCGCCGCCGGCTCGAGCGGCGAGGCGCTCGCCGAGCATCTGAGCGACCTGGCCGAGCAGCACCTCGACGAGATGGTGGCCGCCGGCCGAATCACCGCCGACCGGGCGGCCGAGATGCTGGCGCACCTCAGCGAACGCCTCGACGACCTGGTGAACGGCGAGATCGAGCGTCCGTTCCAGGGTGGGCCGGGCCTGGGCCACGGCCGCGGCCGGGGCCTGGGAGGCTTCGGCGGCAGGCCGTGCACCGATGACGCGTCGGACTCGCTGGGCTGGGGCGCGTAGACCCCGTTGTCTCCGGCGACTCCGGGAGGGCCCGAAAGGGCCCTCCCCACGCGCCTGGGGGAGGTGGGTCGAGGGGGGCGGGGCGCAGGGGGTTCGCCGGTGCAGGGGTGCGGCCGCGACGACGCCGCGGAGTCACAGTCCGGCCTCTCCCCGTTTCGGGTAGGGCTGGTGGTGGTGGTCGGGCCCACGGTCGGCAGCGGCCCGACAGGGCCGCGGGTGATTCCGGCGGCAGATCTCCGGCAGAGCGTCGGCTTGCCGCTCGGCCCGGCGAGGAGCGCCGAGGCCGAAAGCGAGGGGAGGGAGTCGAGCGTCGCCGCGAGCGAGCAGCACTCGGGTGACAGCCGGGCTCTTGGCCGGCGTGGCCGGGATGCCGGCCGCGGCCGCCGGGTCGTCCGCGCCATGACGGAGTCGGGTATCCGCGTGCTCTACGTGATCCATCTGGTCGGCCCGGCGCAGAGCCTCAGCCGACGGCAGTCCGGTCGGATGCTGTCCCTCCGAGCGGAGCGGCGCGAGGACGGGCAGCGCACCTTCAAGCTGCATGAGGGCCTGCCGCTGGAGACCAGCTTCGGGAAGGACCTCTATCGGCAGGTATTCGACACCCTCAGGGAGGATCGCAGCCCGGCCCGGAGCACGCTCTGAGGCCGGCGGGCCGGTGCCGCGGGAGCCGGGCGGTTGGGCGCCGGATGGGGCTGCGCCCGCGAGGCTGCCGACCCCGGGGGCCGGGGCGTGAGGGCCGCAGGACCGAGTCCGAGGAGGCGGGATCAGGTGGCCGCTTCCCCGCGTGTCTCCGGCGGCTCTTCGGGATGGCCGGCGTGCCGCCGGGGGCCACGACCGGCAGCCGCGACCGGGCGGCGGCCTCTCGCGCCAAGGCCCCTGAGCACGACCGAGCCGCCCACTCCACTGCCTGCTCCGCCCACGTCACCCTGGCGCTCGACGACGCCGCCCGGGGCGTGGCCGGCGTGCCGCCGGGGGCCGCGACCGGCAGTCGCGACCGGCAGCCGGGAGGCTCTTCAGCGCTGTGACGGCGACGAGGCACGCACCGGGGCCATGGGGTCGCCGAAGTGGTGACCGCCGTTCTGGGGGAGATCCGGGCCGACTGGTGGGCCGGCCTGGTCCGCGCCGGCGCAGATCGACGATGCGCTGAT
>VGBK01000187.1 GCA_016870535.1 Actinomycetota bacterium
CCGGCGCCGGGCCTGTTCCCTCACCCGGCGCAGACGGCGGATGGTGAGGGGGTCGTAACGCGCGGCCTCGGGGTCGTCGAGCAGGCGGCGAAGCATCTGGTAGTAGCGGGTGGCGCTGATGCCCAAGTACTCGGCGACGGCCCGGTCCTTGGGGCCGGGGTAGAGGAACCAGGAACGCTCGAAGTCGATGACGGCCCGCTCCCGCTCGCCCAGCATGCCCCGAAGGCTATTGGCCGAAGCCGCCCGGCCGCGGGATTTCCCGGCAGGGCGCCGCCGGGAGCAGGGTGCGGTACCCTGAGGGAGCCGCCGGGTTAGCTCAGACGGCAGAGCACCGCTCTTGTAAAGCGGATGTCGCCGGTTCGACTCCGGCACCCGGCTCCGGGCGCCTCACACCCCGGGCTCAGGACGGCAGGTAGGCGTACTCGGCCGACTCGGCCACCTGCTCGTAACCGATGCGCCGGTAGATGGCGTTCGAGGTGGGATTGGCCAGGTCGGTGTACAGGAAGCAGCGGCGCCGCCCGTGCTGCCGCAGCCACGCTGAAACGGCGGCCACCAGCGCGGTGGCGTAGCCCCGCCGCCGCCTCTCCGGCGGGGTGTAGACCGGCCCGAGGCGGATGCCCCCCGGGGTCGGCCCGCCGTAGGCCACCAGCGAGACCGGCCGGCCCTCGTCCTCCCACAACCAGATCCCGGCGGCGCTATCCATCACGTTCAGCACCCGGGCCACACCGCGCCCGGTGCGCTCGGCGGCGAATTCCTCCCAGGGAAGGGCCTCGGCGGTGAAGGCCTCCAGCCACTCCAGGATCAGGTCCCGGTCGGCCTCCCCTCCGGGACGAGCCGCCCCGGGGGCCGGCGGGACGGGCCGCACCTCCTCGAGGGCGAAGACCCCCTGAGCCATGCGGAGGGCCGGGGTGACGCCGGCGAGGGGCGCCCAAGCCTCGTTGAAGAGATCCACTGCGGGCCGGTTGCCCAGCACCCCGGGGACGACCCGGCCCGAGGCCCGCACCGCCGCGGCGAGCACCGGCAGGGCGGCGGGGACGGCGGCGTCGGCCAGCACCAGGTTGTGAGGCGGGGTCATCAGGGCGGCGGCAGCCGGGCCACCCTCCGCCTCCACCACCCACAGGGCGAACTCGGGATACACCTCGGGTCGATCCCGCAGGATCCCGGCGATGCCCAGGATCAGGTTGTGGCGCGCCTCGTCGGCCGCCAGCAGCGGGCCGGCCCGATGGAGGAACTCGGCGACGGTGGGGAGGGTCACGGCCTCCATGGGCTACCAGGCTACCCCCGGGGCCGCGGCCCGCACCCGGGCCACCTCGTAGCAGGCCAGCGACACGGCCACCGCGGCGTTGAGGCTCTCCACCCCCCCACCGAGGGGGATGCCGGCGCGCAGGTCCACCCGGCCGGCGACCAAAGGCGCCAGGCCGCGCCCCTCGGCGCCCACCACCACCGCCACCGGTTCGGCCAGCAACTCCAGGCCGAACAAGGACCGCTCCGCCTCGGCGTCCAGGCCCACCGTCCAGATCCCGAGTCGCTTCAGGTCGGCCACCGCCTGGGCCACCGAGGAGACCAGGGCCACCGGCAGCCGCTCCAGGGCGCCGGCCGCCGCCTTGAAGGCGGTGGCTCCCAGGGGAGCGGCGCGGCGGCGGGCCAGCACCAGGCCGGTCATGCCGGCTGCCAGGGCCGAGCGAGCGACGGCCCCCACGTTGCGGGGATCCTCCAGATGGTCGAGCACTACCAGCGCCGCCGGGCCCTGCCGCTCCACCGCCTCGGCCAGGTCGAAGGTCCCGAGGGGCCGGCAGTGGGCCACCACCCCCTGCGGGGCGGTGGTGGCTGCCAGCCCGCGCAGGTCGGCCACCACCCGCACTTCCGCTCCGGCCCGCTCCGCCTCGGCGCCGAGCGCGCGCAACGCCTCGGCCCGGGCGGCTTCCAGGAACAGGCGCTCCACCCGGCCGGCCGCCAGCGCGGCGGCGACGGCGTGGCGGCCTTCGACCTCAGCGCCGACGCCAGACGGTGCCATCGGGGCCGTCCTCGAGCAGGATGCCCAGCGCTCCCAGGCCGTCGCGTATCCGGTCGCCGAGGGCCCAGGCGGCCTCGGCCCGCGCCCGGGCCCGCCGGCCGACCAACGCCGCCACCACGGCGCCCGGGTCTCCGGCCTCCACCCCGATGTCGGCGGCCAGGGCGGCCAGGGGCCCGGCCAGGTCGTCCAGGTCCATCGCCGGCTCGACCAGGCCCAGCACCCCGACGATGGTGTCGTAGGCGGCCGCCTGCGGGCCCGCCTCCTCCCCGGCATCCAGGCGGCGGTTCCCCTCCCGCACCAGGTCGAAGAGGATCCCCAGGGCGGCGGCGGTGTTGAAGTCGTCGTCCATGGCCTCGGCGAAACGCGCCACCGCGTCGGGCGCCGGGGCGTCGGCCGCCCGCCCCGTCCGGCGGCGGAAGGCCCAGAGGCGGTCGAGGGACGCCGCCGCGTCGGCCAGCGCCTCCTCGAAGAAGTCGAGGGGGGCGCGGTACTGGGCTCGCAGGTAGAAGAGGCGCACCGCCAGGGGCGGGAAGCGGTCGAGCGCCTCACCCAGGCCCACCATGTTGCCGGTGGACTTGGCCATCTTCTCGCCGCGCAGGTTCACCATCCCGTTGTGCAGCCAGTAGCGGGCGAAGGGGGCCCGGCCGGCGGCGGCCTCGGACTGCGCGATCTCGTTCTCGTGATGGGGGAACACCAGGTCGAGGCCCCCGCCGTGGATGTCGAAGCCGAAGCCCAATTCCCCTTCGGCCATGGCCGAGCACTCGATGTGCCAGCCGGGGCGGCCCGGGCCCCAGGGAGAGTCCCAGCGGGGCTCCCCCGGCTTGGACGCCTTCCACAGGGCGAAGTCGGCGGGGTGCCGCTTCTCCTCCCCCGGCTCGACCCGGGCCCCGGCCAGGAGGTCGTCGGGGTTCCGCCCCGAGAGCTTCCCGTACTCGGGGAAGGAGGCCACCGAGAAGTAGACGCTCCCCTCGGCCGGGTAGGCATGGCCGCGCTCGATGAGGCGGGTGATGAGATCGAGCATCCGGGGGACCTCACGGGTGGCGTAGCAGAGCCGGTCGGGGGGACGCACCCCCAGACGGCGGTAGGCGTCGAGGAACTGGACGGTGGCCCGGGCCGCCACCTCCTCGGTGGAGACGCCCTGCTCGGCGGCGGCGTTGATGATCTTGTCCTCGATGTCGGTGATGTTGGTCACGTAGGTGACCCGGTAGCCCCGCCACTCCAGGTAGCGGCGAATCACGTCGAAGGCCACCGCCTGGCGGCCGTGGCCCACGTGGGGGGCCGACTGCACCGTGGGGCCGCAGGTGTACATGGCGACCTCGCCCGGCGCCCGGGTGACCAGGGGTTGCAGCGCCCGGCCCAGGGTGTTGAACACCTGCACGACGTCGATGGTATCAGCGGCGGGTACTCTTCCCCGGGATGCGCCACCCGCCCGGACGACCCTGGGTGATCGCCCACCGCGGCGCTTCGGCGGCCTTCCCTGAGAACACCCTCGCCGCTTTCCGCGCCGCCGCCGCCCTGGGGGCCGACGCGGTAGAACTGGACGTGCGCCGCACCGCCGACGGCCACCCCGTGGTGCACCACGACGCGGTGGTGCCCGGAGCCGGG
>VGBK01000188.1 GCA_016870535.1 Actinomycetota bacterium
GGAGGCGCTGGCCGACGTGCAGGAGTCGGTGAAGCGGGGAGAGCCTCTGGCCGCACCGCTGGCGCGGCATGAGGTCTTCCCCCCGATGGTGACCCACATGATGGCGGTGGGGGAGGAGACCGGGGCCCTGGACGCCATGCTGGGGAAGGTGGCGGACTTCTACGACCAGGAGGTCGACGACTCGGTCAGTGCTCTCACCAGCCTTATCGAGCCGCTGCTCATCGTGGTCATGGGGGTGGGCGTGGGCGGCATCCTGATCTCGCTGTACCTGCCGATGTTCAGCATCGCCAACCTGATCCAGAGGTAAGAGGCCGGACGCAGCCGGGGCCGGGGCCCGGCCGGGTCGCGTCGGGAACATGCCACCCGCTCAAGTCGCGGCCCCGGTGCGCCGATAGAGCCGGCGGGTCGGGAATCCCCGATCCGGGACTGAGGAACCCAAGGAGGTTTCTGAGATGACCAAGGCCATCCGCAGGCGGCTGGCCGGGAGCGAGGGCTTCACGCTCATCGAGCTCATGGTCGTGGTGATGATCATTGCAGTCCTCATCGCCATTGCCATCCCCTCGTTCCTCGGCTTCCGCAAGTCGGCTCAGGACCGGTCGGCCCAGAGCGAGCTGCGCAACGTGCTGCTCGCCGAGAAGGCCTACTGGCTGGAGAACGGTGATTACACCGAGACCGCGGCTGACATCACCGCTCTTGAGCCCAACGCCGTGATCGCCGCCGCCCCGGCGGACGGGGTCTACCTGGACTTGAACGCCGCCAGCGCCGACATCGTCTGCCTGGTGCGTACCTCGGCTTCGGGGAACCACTTCGCCATCTGGGAGAGCTCCACCGTTGGCACCTTCTACGGCGCGACCAACCTGGCGGCCGCAGCCTGCCCGGCGGCGGCTCCGGCCGGATACACCCAGGGAGGCTGGTAACCAGCTCGCCACCCGACGACTACCGCAGGAGGCGGGCCCACCGGCCCACCTCCTGCGGTTCTCGGAGGAGTCATGCGATCGGCACGCGACGACGAGGGCTTCACCCTCATCGAACTGATGATGGTTGTGGGGATCCTGGGGGTGCTGATCGCGATCGCCATCCCCCACTTCCTCGGGGTGCGCCACGCGGCTCAGGATCGGGCGGCGCACACCGACCTGCGCAATGTCCTGCTGGCGCAGAAGATGGTGTGGCTGGAAGAGGGCGCCTACACCGCCGACTTCGCTGCTCTGGAGGCAGTGCGTCCGACATCTCCCTTGAACGCCGATCCGCAGGTCGGAGTGTTCGTTGATCTGAACGACGCCGACGACCAGGTCGCCTGCCTGGTGCGTGCCTCGGCGTCGGGGCGGGTCTTCTCGATCTGGGAGAGCGCTTCCCTGGGCACCCACTACGGCGCCGGCGACCTGTCGGTCGCCGACTGCCCGGCAGCCCTGCCGGCGGGCTTTCGGCAGGGCGGGTTCTGAGCCCCGGGCCAACCTGCTTCAATCTGGTTCCGTGGCGTCCGATGCTGTGCCCATGAGTGGGACCGGTGTTGAGGGAGCACCTTGACCGGCGCGCTGGTGGCCCTGGGAGTGGTCGTTGGCCTGGTGGCCGGGTCCTTCGTCAACGTCGTGGTGTATCGCGTGCCCCGGGGAGGGTCGGTGATCCGCCCCCGGTCCGCCTGCCCGGGGTGCGGACACGAGATCCGCTTCCGGGACAACGTCCCCGTGCTCTCCTGGCTCCTGCTGCGGGGCCGCTGCCGCGACTGCCGCACCGGGATATCGCTGCGCTATCCCTTGGTTGAGGCGGGGACGGCAGCCGGCTTCGCCGGATTGGCGCTGCTGCTGGGAGCCTCCTGGGCGCTGCCCGGTTACTGGTGGGCCGCCGGGGTGGCCATCGCCCTGACGCTGACCGACCTCGACGTGCGCCGCATCCCCGACCGCATCCTCCTGCCGGGGGCGGTGATGACGGCCGTGTTGCTGGGGCTGGGGGCCACGGGCGACGGCGAACCCATGGCGGCCGTGCGGGCGGCAGGTGGGGGAGCAGCCTACTTCGGGCTGTTACTGGTGGTGGCTCTGGCGGCACGCGGAGGGTTCGGGTTCGGCGATGTGAAGCTGGGGGTGCTGCTCGGCATGGTGCTGGCCTACCGGTCCTGGGGCGTACTGGCGGTGGGCGCCTTCGCTTCCTTCGCCTTGGGCGGGCTGGCCGCCATCGCCCTGCTGGCGACGCGGCGGGCGAAACGCAAGGATGCCATCCCGTTCGGCCCGGCTATGGTCGCCGGGGCTGCCCTGGCTCTGGTCTGGGGAGAGGCTGTAGTCCGCTGGTACGCCGGCTGACCACGGGCGGCGCGAGGAACACGCGCGGCCGGCGCGGAGAAGCAGGGGGTTGGAGATCCTTGGCGGCCGCTCCGCCGTTGTGTACCCTCGCGGTGACACACGTGTAGTTACCGCCGTGTGATCGGGCGAGGAGCCGCCTTCGGGCGGCCACGACGGAGGAGTGATGCCGATCGCGGTTGGTCTCGACATCGGGTCGGAGGCGGTGCGTGCCGCGGTGGTCGACTCGAGCAAAGCCATCCCGCTGCTGCGGCGTTTCGTCGAGATGCCGCTGCCGCCGGGTGCGGTGCAGGCCGGCGATGTAGTCGACCAGGGCGCCGTGACCGAGGCCATCAGCGCTTTGTGGAAGCGCCACCGCTTGCCGCGCAAGCGGGTGGTCATCGGGATCGCCAACCAACGGGTCATCGTGCGCCAGGTGGATGTGCCCCACCTGGAAGAGGAGGAACTACGGGAGGCGCTGCCGTACCAGGTGCAGGACGCCATCCCCATCCCGGTCGAAGACGCGGTGCTCGACTTCGTGCCCTTGGAGGAATTCGGCACCCCCGACGGGGATCTGATGCTCTCCATCCTGGTGGTGGCGGCGCAGCGGGAGATGGTGGAGACGCTGGTCGGGGTGGCGAACCGAGCCGGACTGCAGGTGCTGTCCATCGACTTGCAGGCGTTCGGTCTGGTTCGGGCCGCCTTCGGGGCGGACCTGGCCCTGGGTGGAGACGGGCCCCAGGCGCTGCTGGATATCGGGAGCTCAATGTCCCAGATTGCCGTGGTACGCGGCGGCATCACCCGGTTCGTCCGCATCCTTCCCACCGGCGGCACCCAGTTCACCGAGGCCCTGATGACGGGTGCCTCCCTCAGCCGGGAGGATGCCGAGGAGAAGAAGCGGGCCGTCGGGGTGGTGCCTTCGGGCTTGCCCGAGGGCGAGGATGAGACGGCGGCCCTGCGGCGCCTCCTCACCCGCACCGCCGACGGGCTGATCGAGGAGATCCGGGGCTCGGTGAAATACTACCTCACTCAGGCCGGGGAGCACTCCCTGGAGCGTCTGGTGGTGGCCGGGAACGCGGCCCGCCTGCCTCATCTGGCCAGTCGGGTGGCCCGGGCGCTCGGCACCCGGGTGGAGCCGGTGCGGGTGCTCGACCACGTGAGTGTGGGCCGGGTGCACATGACCGAGCCGCAGCTGCTGGAGCTGCAGCCGGTGTTGCCGGCCGCCGTGGGGCTGGCCCTGTGGGGGAGTTTCGTGGTCCCTCCCGGCAACCGCTTCCCTCACGTGGCCCGGGGGGAGTAGTGCGACCGA
>VGBK01000189.1 GCA_016870535.1 Actinomycetota bacterium
CTTCGGCGATGAAAGCCCCTACCGAGGTGCCGAACGACTCGTAGGGCAGGTGGATCAGCAGGTGGCGGCGGCGGATCCGCTCGAAGACCGAGCCGCCCTCGGGATCGGCGAGTGCCGGCTGCGTGGTGGGATGGAAGACCGGTTCTTTGAGCTCGGGCCGGTCGAGGGCGTGCAGGGCGAAGAGCCCGGAGAGGGCCAGGAGCCCCTGGGCCTGGTACACCCCGGACTCGTCCAGCCCCAGCTGCCCGGTCAGGAGGTCGAGGATCTCGGCGGGCATCCCCGCCTGCACTTCCAGGCGCACCACCCGCGAGAAGCGGTGCCGGGTGTGGAGGATCTCCTTCATGGCCTCGAGCAGGTCGTAGGCCTCGGCCTCGGCCACCTCCTGGTCGGCGCTGCGGGTGACGCGGAACAGGTAGTGGCCCACGATGTCCATGCCCGGGAACAGGGTGGGGAGGTGGGCGGCGATCACCTGCTCGATGGGGACGAGCCGCATCCGGCCGCCCACCTCGAGCAACCGGGGGAGGAGGGGGGGCACCTTGACCCGGGCGAAGCGGCTCTCGTCGGCCACCGGGTCGTGGAGGGCCACCGCCAGGTTCAGGGAGAGGTTGGAGATGAACGGGAAGGGATGAGCCGGATCGAAGCCCAGGGGGGTGAGCATGGGGTAGATGTCCCGCTCGAACATCCGGTAGGCCTCGTCGCGCTCCTCCTCCTCCAGGTCCTTCCACGAGGTCAGGACGATGCTGTGGTCGGCCAGGCCCGGGACGATCTGCTGGGCCACCAGGCGCTCCAGGCGGGCGGCGAGATCCAGGCAGCGGCGGCGGATGGAGGCCAGCAGGGCCTGGGGGCTGGGCGCCCCGGTCACCTCGCTCACCCCGGCCGCCACCTGCTCCCGCAAGGCGGCCACCCGCACCTGGAAGAACTCGTCGAGGTTGGAGGCGACGATGGCGACGAACTTGGCTCGCTCGAGCAGCGGCACCCCCGGGTTCTCGGCGATGGCGAGGACCCGCTCCTGGAAGTCCAGGAGAGACAGTTCGCGATTGGTGTGGCGGGGTTCCATAGGGGGTGGTGGGGCCATCGGCATGGTAGGGCCGGGCCTGGAGTGAGCCGGGAAGCTACTCCCTCTCGAGAGCGGCGATCTTGTCCAGGCGTCGCCGGTGGCGATCTTCGCCGGTGAAGCGAGCCGCCAGGTAGGCGAGCAGGATCTCCTCGGCCAAGGCCGGTCCAATCACCCGGCTGCCCAGGGCGATCACGTTGGCGTTGTCGTGCTCCACCATCTGGTGGGCGGTGTAGGTGTCGTGGGCCACGGCGGCGCGCACGCCGCGCACTTTGTTGGCGGCCACCGCCGCCCCGGCGCCCGAACCGCACACCACCACCCCCCGATCGGCCCGGCCGGAGGCGACTTCGCGGGCGACGGCGGCGGCGAAGTCCGGGTAGTCGACCGGGTCGATGCTGTGGGTGCCCAGGTCCTCGATCGAGTAGCCCGCTCCGGCGGCGGCGCGGATCAGGGTCTCCTTGAGGGGGAAGCCGGCGTGGTCGGCGCCGAAGGCGACGTGCATGCCACTCAGGGTAGCGCCCGTGCCTCGCCGTTTCGCGGGCGCCGGGCCGAGGGCCGGCCGTACAATCGGCCCCGTGGAGCAGTTGGTGATCAGCGGCGGCCGCTGCCTCTCGGGCACGGTGGCGGTGCGGGGCGCCAAGAACGCCGTGCTGAAGCACCTGGTGGCCTGCCTGCTCGCCCCCGGCCGCCACCGCATCTCCAACGTGCCGGGGATCCTCGACGTGGAGATCATGCGCCGGGTCCTGGCCCACATCGGCGCGGCGACGCGGGGGGAGGACGGCACGGTGGAGGTGGAAGTCCCCGACGACCTGGTGCCCGAGGCGCCGATCCACCTGGTGCGCCAGATGCGAGCCTCCATCCTGGTGCTCGGGGCGCTCCTGGCACGCTGTGGGGAGGCGCGGGTGGCCTTGCCCGGCGGCGACGACTTCGGCTCACGGCCCATAGACATGCACGTCGGGGGCTTTGAGAGCATGGGGGCCCGCTTCACGCTGTCGCACGGGGTGCTGCTGGCCGCCGCCCCCGAAGGCCTTCACGGCGCCGAGGTGTACCTGGAGTTTCCCAGTGTGGGGGCCACCGAGAACCTGTTGCTGGCCGGGGCCATGGCGCGCGGCCGCACCGTCATCGGCAACGCGGCGCGGGAACCCGAGATCGCCGATCTGGCGGCCTTCCTGTCCAAGATGGGAGCCCGGATCACCGGGGCGGGCACCTCCACCATCGAGATCGACGGGGTGCCCCGGCTGAGCCCGGCGGAGCACCGGGCGGTGCCCGACCGCCTCGAGGCGGGGACCTACCTGATGGCGGGGGCCATCACCGGGGGAGAGGTGACCGTCACCGAGTGCCTGCCCGGCCACCTGCGCATGGAGTTGCGCAAACTGGAGGAGGCGGGCTGCGAGGTGGCGATCGGGGAGGGGGAGGTCACCTTGCGCGGGCCCCGGCGCCTGCGGGCGGTCGACTTCGCCACCCTGCCCTACCCCGGGTTCCACACCGACATGCACCCGCAGATGGTGGCGCTGCTCGCCCGGGCGGAAGGGACCTCGGTGATGACCGAGAACATCTACGACGCCCGCTTCCGCTACGTGGGGGAACTCAACCGGATGGGCGCCGACATCACCACCGAGGGCCAGCACGTCGTGGTGCGCGGGGTGGCGGCGTTGAGTGGGTGCCCGGTGGAAGCGTGGGACATCCGGGCCGGGGCGGCGGTGGTGCTGGCCGGCCTGGCCGCCGAGGGGATCACCACCGTGGCCGGGGCCCACCACATCGACCGCGGCTACCAGAGCCTCGACGGGGGCCTGGCCCGGTTGGGGGCCGACCTGCGCCGGGAGGCGGTGCCCGGCTGAGCGATCTGCCCGGGAGGAAACCCGGCGGGTAGGGGCCGGCGGCCGCGTAGTATGGGAAGCGTTAGCAAGCCGTCCGTGTTGGAAATGAGGCGATGACCGACACCCTGCACCTCGAAGACGAGACGGCCGAGGCCGCCGCTCCCGGCGTGGACCTGGCCGCCCTGGCCGACACCCTCGAGTACATCCGCCCGGCCCTGCAGGCCGACGGCGGCGACGTCGTGCTGCTCGGGGTGGACGGGGGAACGGTGAGCCTGCAGTTGGTGGGCGCCTGCGGCGGCTGCCCGATGGCCACCATCACCCTCACCGCCGGGGTGGAGCGCATCCTCAAAGACCGCGTCCCCGGGGTCACCGAGGTCGTCGCCGTCTGAGATTCGGCTGCCCCGGCCGCCTCGCGCGGCGGGGGCAAGGCCCTCCGAAGGCTCCCTCAGCGCCGCGGCCGGTACACCAGCATCACGTCGCCCACGTTGGTGCCGGTCGGGCCGCAGCGCAGCAGGTCCCCGCAGGCCTCCAGGTAGGGGAAGGCGTCGTTGGCTTCCAGGGAGGCGGCGGCCTCCAGGCCCCGCTCTCCCCCTCGGAGCACGGTCTGCCGGTCGCCGAGGCCCCCGGCGGCGTCGGT
>VGBK01000190.1 GCA_016870535.1 Actinomycetota bacterium
ACCACCATCCTGGGCGATGTCGCCCGGCAGGTCGTGGGCGATCACGGTCGCGTCGAGGTGCTGATGCCGGTGGGCGCCGACCCGCATTCTTTCCAGGCATCGGCGGCCCAGGCGGCGTCCCTCCGCGGGGCCGACCTCGTGGTGGTCAACGGGGCGGGGCTGGAAGGCGGCCTGCACGACGTGGTCGCCGCGGCGGCCGCCGAAGGGGTGGCGGTGGTGGAGGCGGCGTCGTTCGTGGTGTTGCTGTCGTTGGATCACGAGGGTGAGGATCGCGAGCACGAGGGTGAGGGTGAGGAGCGGGACGACCATGACTCGCTGGATCCGCACATCTGGACCGATCCGAGCCGCATGGCCGAGGTGGCCACCGGCCTGGGGGAGGCGCTGGCGGCGGCTCGCCCGGCCTGTGCCACTGCCTATCGCGCCGCGGCGGCGGCCTACGCCGGGGAACTGCTGGGTCTCGACGCCGAGATCGAGGCGACCCTGGCCGCCGTCCCGCCGGAGCAGCGCAAACTGCTCACCAACCATCACGCCCTCGGGTACTTCGCCGACCGCTACGGCTTCGAGGTGATCGGGGCGATCATCCCCGGCGGCGCCACCCTGGCCGAGCCCAGCGCCGCCGACCTGGCCGGGCTGGTGGATCTCCTGCGGCGGGCGGGGGTGCGGGCCATCTTCGCCGAGACCACCCGGCCCGCCGGCCTGGCCGAGGCGCTGGCCGCCGAGTTGGGCGGTCGGGTCGCGGTGGTGAGCCTCTACACCGGGTCGCTGGGGGAGCCGGGTTCGGGGGCCGACACCTACCCGGGCATGCAGCGCACCAATGCCGAGCGCATCGCCGCCGCGTTGGTCCCATGATCTCCTGCCAGGGAGGACGGCGCCGCCCCGGGCGGCGCCGTCCTATCGTGGGCCGGCCGTGGACTGGCTGACCCACCCCTTCTCCTTCGAGTTCATGCAGCGGGCGCTGGCCGCCGGAGTGCTGGCCGCGCTGACCACCTCGGTGGTGGGCACCTGGGTCATCCTGCGCGGCCTGGCCTTCATGGGCGACGCCCTGGCCCATGGGGTGCTCCCCGGCATCGCCCTGGCAGTGCTCCTCGGCTTCAACCCGGTGGCCGGGGCGGCGGTGGCCGCCGTGGTCATGGTGGGGGCCATCTCGCTGGTGCATCGTGCCACCCGCCTGTCCGAGGACACCGCCATCGGCCTCCTCTTCGTAGGCATGCTCGCCCTGGGCGTGATCCTCATCTCCCGCCGCGGGTCGTTCGCCATCGACCTGATGGCCATCCTCTTCGGGGACGTGCTGGGCACCACCCGGGGGGACCTGCTGCTGCAGGGCGTGGCGGCGGCCCTGGCCCTCGGGGGCGTCGCTCTGTTCTACCGGCCGCTCCTGGTGCTGTGCTTCAATGAGCAGAAGGCGGCGGCGCTGGGCCTGCGCCCCCGTCTGGCCCACCTGGTCATGATGGGGCTGATCACCCTGGCGGTGGTCTCCTCCTTCCAGGCGGTCGGGGCGCTGCTGGTGTTCGGGCTGCTCATCGCCCCGCCGGCCACCGCGGTGCTGCTCGCCCGGCGCGTTCCTACGGTGATGGTGGTGGCCGCCGCGCTGGGGATCTCCGAGGTGGTGATCGGCCTGCTGCTCTCCTACCACTTCGACACGGCGGCGGGAGCCACCATGTCGGGCCTCGCCGTGGCGGTCTTCTTCCTCGTTCTGGCCGGGGAGCGGGGGTGGGCGGCGGTGGCAGGACGCCGGGCGCAAGCCACCGCAGAAGATACCCTGGGGTGACCATGCGCCGCCGCCTCGCCCCGATCCTGATCGCCCTGAGCCTCGCCGCCGGGGCCTGTGCCTACGAGTCGTCGGGCACCACCACGACCACGGTGGTCGATCCGGCGACGGTGCCCCCGGCCACCGGCCCGGCCGACCTGGTCTTCGGCGAGCAGTTGATCGAAGGCTCGGCGGTTCTCGTGGACGCGGTGACCCTGCCCACCCCCGGCTTCGTGGTCCTGCAGTCCGACGCGTCGGGGACCCCGGGCGCCGTCCTCGGCGTCTCGGAGATGATCGGCCGGGGCACGGTGAACCGGGTGGTGGTGCCCCTCTTCTTCCCGCTGGAGGCGGGGGCGGTGCTGCACGCCACCCTGCACGTGGACATGGACGGCGACGGCCAGTTCCGGTACGAGCCCCCCGACGACTTCATCGACCTCCCCGCCACCCGGGTGGATGGCAGCCCGGCGACGGCCCGGGCGGCGGTCGGCCTCCTCGCCCCCTTGGCCCCGGCCGACCTCACCTTGGCCGATCAGCGCAGCGACGGGACGGGGGTGGTGGTGACCGAGGTCACCCTGCCCGCCCCCGGCTTCGTGGCGGTGCACGCCGATGAGGACGGGGTGCCGGGCAGGGTGCTGGCGCTGAGCGACCTGCTGCCCGAGGGCACCTCCCGCGACGTCGCCCTCGACCTCGATGCAGCGCTGGAGACCACGCAGCGGGTCTTCGCCGTGGCCTACGTCGATCGCGACGGAGACGGCCGGGCCGGCCTCACCTCCGCCGACTCCCCCGACGATGTGGCTCAGGGTCTGGACGGCGGGCCGGCTCGGGCGGCGGCCACCATCACCGTGGTGCTGCTGGGGCCGGCCTCGGTGGAGGTCGAGGACCAGGAGGGCGACGGGGCGGCGGTGACCGTGAAGACGGTGACCCTGCCCTCGGCGGGGTTCGTGGAACTCCTCGCCGACCAGGGGGGATCTCCGGGCCGCGTCCTCCAGGTGAGCGACCTGCTCCCGGCCGGCACCACCACCGGGGTGAAGTTCGAGTTCGACCCGGCCCTCGACGCCGACGCCACCTTCTGGGTGCGGCTCCGCATCGACTTCGACGGTGACGGGGAGTTGGGGGAAGACGACCCCGTGGCCTCGACCGAAGCCGAGCAGCCGGCGCGGGCCTCCTTCGGGTTCACCTTCGTGGAGGAAGAGTGAGAGCGGGCCTCCGCTGCCGCCCGCCGGGTGGCGATGGTTCCCGGCGCCGGCGGTGGCGCCCGGTAGCCTGGGGACGTGCATCGGGCGCCGTCGGTACCGCACGATCCTCTCGGCAGTACGCGCTTGCCGGCGCGAGGCGGCGCCGAAGCCGGAGGGTCTCCGTGTTGAGCGCAGTGGTGCCTGCGGGGCCGGGCCGGGCCCGGCTCACCCTCCCCGGCCGGGAAGGGCCCTGATGGTGCGAGTTCGCCTCTTCGCCAGCCTCCGGGAAGCCGCCGGCACCGGCTCCCTCGAGATCCCCGGCGAGACGGTCGAGGAGGTGGTGGGCCGGGCCACCGCCCGCTTCGGCCCCTCCTTCGCCCGGGCGCTGGGGACCGCACAGACCTGGGTCAACGGCGAGCGGGCCGGGCCGGCCACTGCGGTGGGGGACGACGACGAGATCGCCCTCATCCCGCCGGTGGCCGGAGGGACGGCGGTGGTGCGTGCCCCGGCCGGATTGGAGCTCGCCACGCTGGCCGTGTTGACCGCCGCCCTCTTCGTCGGCAACGCCCTGTCGCT
>VGBK01000191.1 GCA_016870535.1 Actinomycetota bacterium
CCACACCTTCTTCTTCGCCGCCGGCGGCGCGCTGGTCTTCCACCACGCCGGCGTCATCGGCGAGGGCGCCCTCGCCCTGCAGATCGACGAACTGCTGCGCCGGGAGGGCTAGTGGAGTTCACCCTCCTGGGGGCCGTCGCCTTCGCCGCCGCCGCGACCGCCGGCGTCCTGTGGTTCGAGGCGGGCCGCACCAACCCACCGGGGTCCACCCGCCGTCTGGCAGATGCCGCCCTCGCCGCCACCCTGGCCGGCTTGCTGGCCGGGCGCCTGGCGGCCATGGCAGGCGGGGGCACCAACCCGCTGACCCACCCCGCCGACATCGTCATCGTCCGCTCCGGCGTGGACACCGGGTTCGCCGCCCTGGCCGCCCTGGTGCTGCTGGCCCTGCTCGCCCGGCGCGGCCCGTGGGCCACCCTCGACGGCCTGGCCTCGGCGGCGCTGGCCGGACTCGCCGGGTGGCATCTCTCCGGAGTGTTCCGCAGCGCCTGGCTCGGCACCCCCAGCGACCTGCCGTGGGCCTTTGCCCAGGCGGGCAGCGCCGTTACCCGCCATCCCGTCGAGGTCTACGCCGCCGCCTCCCTCCTGCTGGGCGCCGTCGCCCTGCACCTGTGGAAGCGCCGCTCACCCCGGCCCGGCGTCGTGGGAGCGACCGCCCTCATCGTGGCCGCCGGGGTGCGCCTGGCCACCGAGCCGCTGCGCCTGGGCCTGGGGACGGGGCCCGAGTGGTGGTACACCGCGGGGACGGCGGCCGGCCTGGCGCTGCTGGCCTGGCGCCTCACGAGACGCCCCGCTCCGTGAAGCGGCCGCGACGAGGCACCGCCGCAGGATGGCGCCCTACCCGCCCAGGGTCACGAGCGCGTCCAACTCGGCGCGAATGTCGCCGGCGGCACGCGGCCCGGCCCAGCCCCCGGCGACACGATCGTCGCCGGTGATCAGCACCGTGGTCGGCTGGCCCAGGATGCCGTACGCCCCCCACAGGCCGTCGTCGTAGCCCCAGAGCATCCGATCGGGCGAGAACCACTCCCCTGCTCGGAGGGCCGACGCCTCCGGGGTGCTGCGGCCCGCAACGGCCACGAACACCACCGAACCCTGGTAGTCGGCGGCAACGGCATCGAGCACCGGCATCTCGCGCTCGCAGATGCCGCACCACTCCGCCCAGAACACCAGCAGCACCGGCCGATCCTCGTCACCGAGGCGGAACTCGCCGCCGTCGGCCAGAGCCAGCGTGAAGTCGGGGGCGGCCGGGCCGCGGGGCTCGGTGGTGGTGGCCGCAACCGCGGCGCCGGCGGTCACCGTGGTACCCGGCGCAGCCGTGGTGGTGGTCTCAGCGGTCGCGGTGGTGGTAGCCGACAGGGTCGGAGAGGTGCTCGCTCCGCCGTTGCCGCCGCACGCCGCGGCGAACCCGGAGAGCAGGACTGCGGAGATGAGAAGTCGGCGCATCCGCCGGAGGATACGAGACGGCCGTCGCCACCCAAGGGCCGCCACCGACCGCCGCCTCGCGTCTACCCGACCCTCTCAGCCTCCGGCGCAGGCGGCGCACCGCCCCACGATGGCGAAGTGAGCGGCGTCGGGGACGAAGCCCAGCGGTGCGGTGACCCCTTCGATTGCCCTCTGCAGGGTCTCGAGAGCGACGTCCACCGTGCGGCCGCACTCCTCGCACACCAGGTGGTGGTGGTCCTCCGAGGGCCCCACGTGGTACGCCCCGGCGCCGTGTCCCAGGTGCACGTGCTGCACCATGCCCAGTCCCTCCAGGGCGTCCAGGGTGCGGTACACGGTGGAGAGGTCGACCGCCGCCCCGGTCCGGCCGGCCACATCCGCGGCCGTCAGGTGCTCCTCACCGGCCGAGGCGAGTACGGCACAAACGGCACGCCGCGGCGCCGTTACCCGCAGGCCGGCGCGTCTCAGACCGGCCACCAGGTCGTCGGCGGAGGAGGGCTCGGAGGGCGCCATGGGCCGGGAAGGTAGCACGGGACCCTTCCTCGCTGCCCCTCAGGCCACCGCCGCCCGACCCGCCGGGATTGGCCTACTCGAACGCCGGGATCCCGGTGATCGCCTGGCCCATGATCAGCGAGTGGATCTCGTTGGTGCCCTCGTAGGTGTACACCGACTCCAGGTTGTTCATGTGTCGGATGGCCGGGTACTCCAGGGTGATGCCGCTGGCACCCAGCACCGAACGCGCCGTCCGGGCCACCTCGAGGGCCCGGCGCACGTTGTCGAACTTGCCGAAGGAGATGTGCGCCGGGTCGATGGGCCCCCGGTCCTTCATGCGCCCGATGTGCAGCGCCACCAGCATCCCCTCGTTCACCGCCACCATCATCTCCACCAACTGGCGCTGGATCAGTTGGAACGAAGCGATCGGCTTGCCGAACATCACCCGTCCTTTGGCGTACTCCAGGGCGGCCTCGTAACAGGCCCGGGCCGCCCCCACCGCCCCCCACAGGATGCCGTAACGCGCCTCGTTCAGGCACGACAGCGGCCCCTTGAGGCCGACGACACCGGGCAGCACCGCGTCGGCGGGCAGGCGCACGTCGTCGAGCACCAACTCCGAGGTCACCGAGGCCCGCAGCGACATCTTCTTGTGGATGTCGTTCACCGTGAAGCCGGGGGTGTGGCGGGGGACGATGAAGCCGCGGATGCCCTCCTCGGCCTTGGCCCACACCACCGCCAGGTCGCTGATGCCGCCGCTGGTGATCCACATCTTCGAGCCGTTCAGCACCCAGTCGGAGCCGTCCCGCCGCGCCACGGTGCGCATCGACCCCGGGTCGCTGCCGGCGTCGGCCTCGGTCAGGCCGAAGCACCCGATCAACTCGCCGGAGGCCATGCCGGGCAGCCACTGCTGCTTCTGCTCCTCGGACCCGTAGGCCCAGATGGGGAACATCGACAGGGACCCCTGCACCGACACGAAGGACCGGGCACCGGAGTCGCCGAACTCCAACTCGCAGCAGGCCAGGCCGTAGGCCACGTTCGAGGTGCCGGCGCAGCCGTAGCCCTCGAGGTGCATGCCCAGCAGCCCGAGGGCCCCCATCTCCCGACCCAGTTCCTTCGGGAAGTAGGCCGCCTCGAACCAGTCGGCCACGTTGGGAAGCACCTTGTCGGCCACGAAGCGGCGCACCGTGTCGCGCATCAGGCGCTCCTCTTCGTCGAGGAGAGCGTCGATGCCCAGGAAGTCATACGGGTCGGCGAGGCCGGGGCGTACCGGATGGTGGCTCATGGGGGCTCCTGAGAGTGAGGCGGCGGCCCCATTCTGCCCTACCGGCCCGGGGGCACAAGCGTCAGGCGCTGCGGCGGGACAGGCGCCGGCGTTCCTGCTCGGTGGTCCCGCCCCAGACCCCGAACGTGGCCCGGGCCTCCAAGGCCCATTCCAGGCACTCGTCGCGCACCGGGCAGCCGCCGCAGATGCGCCGCGCCACCCCGGTGCGATCGCCGTCGCCGTCGGCGAAGAACAGGCCCGGGTCGGCGCCCCGGCAGGCGGCCAGGGCGACCCAGGGCCGGTC
>VGBK01000192.1 GCA_016870535.1 Actinomycetota bacterium
TGGGGTGGTGGAGCGGACGGCCGAGCGCTACGGGGGTCGCGCGGAACGCTACGTCATCCTGGAAGCGGGACACGCCGCCCAGAACATCTTGCTGCAGGCGGTGGCGCTGGGCCTGGGGGCCGTTCCGGTGGGGGCGTTCGACGACGGCGCGGTGCGGCGAGTTCTGGCGATGTCCGCCTCCTGGACGCCCCTATACATCATCCCCGTGGGGCGGCCCGCCGGGGCGTGAGCCAGAAGGCCCGGGGGTATACTCGCCCCGCCCGTCGGAGTGGCGGAATTGGCAGACGCGCTAGGTTGAGGGCCTAGTGCCCACATAGGGCGTAGGGGTTCGAGTCCCCTCTCCGACACCGCGAAGCCCTGGTCATAAGGGGTCTCGGTTGTGGCGAGGCCTGGCCTGAGGCCCGCTGCTTGGGTGTGTGATCGGGGCGTCTGGTCAAGTTCGGAGACCGAGCGGCCGACAGACGGTTGCGGAGACCGCGACCCTCGAATAGAGTTGCGGTCAGCGACGTTTGATCGTCAGCCGTGGGGGCTGTTGCCCAGACGGCAAATCCTGTGGCCCGGCATTGCGCCCGGGCCACAGTTGTAGCTGGCCCAGGCCGCGGACGCCCACCCGGCGAGAGGTCGCGGGTGTAGGGTGCTCTGAGTGCACATCTGCTACGTCGATGAGTCCGGCGACGCCTACCAGATCCCGGTACCAACGCCTATGGGCAGCCCGACGGAGCATCCGCCCGTGTTCGTGCTCCTTGGTCTGATTCTCAACACCGACGCGATTGGGTCCATCTCCACGCAGTTCCTGGAACACAAAGCCCGCTACTACCCGGGCCTTGTGCACAGCGTCTCGCACCGCCTCGACTCAGTCCTCGTCGAGATCAAATCGACGGATCTGCGCAAAGCGATCCGAGATGGCTCTGGCCGTGCCGAAGGTACGGCGATCGGGTTCCTTGACCGCTTGTATGACACGCTCGACTCTCACGCCGCGAGGGTGCTGGCGCGAGTTCTGGTGAAGCCCCCCGGCCAGCCCATTGATGCGCGAGCGGTCTACACCTCCTCGATGCAGGCACTCTGCCGGGGCTTCCAGCAGCTCCTGGAGGAGATGGGAGGTCGCGGTCTCGTGATCGCAGACAGTCGTACCCACCAACTGGATGAAAGAGTCGCCCACTCCCTGTACACACTCAAGCACAGGGCAGCTGGGGACGCGCTAGACAGGATCGTCGAGGTGCCGACGTTTGGCCGCAGCGGTAACCACGTGGGTCTTCAGCTCGCCGATCTGGTCGGAGGCGTCCTTCTGGCCATCGCCGCTCGTACCTACTGCCAGACCATTGTCAGTGGCCCTCATGTGGCTCCTCAGTACGACATGCTCCGACGGCGGTATGGTCCACGCCTGCGATCGCTCCAATACCGCTACCAGGATGACACCGGGCGCTGGAGGGGAGGCGTTACGGTGAACGATCCCCTCGGCAAGCGGTCGGCATCCGATCTGTTCGCACCTTCATAAGCATGCTCGCCTGAGGGACATCAGACCCACTCCCGGAGCCTCCACCCAGGGCCGGTCGAATCCACCGAAGGTTCTCCGACACGACGAAACCCCCGGCCTGCCGGGCGCGGCGGGCAGACGACACACGGCGCCCCGCCGGGGTAGACGCCTCCGGGAATGGACGCCGGTCGCGCCGCGTTGTCCCGGCGAGATCCTCGAAGGGAGTTTCCAATGGCACGCATCATCATCGTCGGCGACGGCCCGGGCGGCCTCAGCGCCGCCCTGTTCCTGGCTCGCGGGGGCCACGACGCGGAGGTGTACGGCCTCGACAAGACGGCCATGCACTACGCCCAACTGAACAACTACCTGGGGGTGCCCTCCATCTCGGGCACGGAATTCCAGCAGCAGGCCCGGGAGCAGGCGAAGGCCGCCGGCGCCGCCGTGCGTGCCGCCGAGGTGACCGCCGTCGCGGCGACCGACGAGGCCGTCACGGCGACCCTCAGCACGGGGGAGACCAGGAAGGCGGAGTACCTCCTGCTGTCCGAAGGGAGGAGCCCGGTATTGGCTCGCAACCTCGGCCTGGCCGAAACGCCCGCCGGGGCGATCGCCGTCGATCCCGAAGCCAGATCCTCGCATCCCCGCGTCTACGTCGTTGGGCGCAGCGTCCGGCCCTCCCGCAGCCAGGCCATCATCTCGGCGGGCGACGGGGCCAAAGCCGCCCTCGACATCCTCGCCCGGGAGGCGGGCAAGGACGTCCAGGACTGGGACCGGCCCCCAGCCGAGTAAACCGCCCACCGTCCGCCCGGCCCACGATCGCTACGGAAGGCCGGCCAGAAGGTCCGCACGCCTTCACTTGGGTTCGCCGGGCACGCCCGGTTCGGGCAGCACTGCCACCGGCTTCTCCGATCCCGCTGCGGTCCGGGCCAGAGGCCGATAGGCGAGCAGGCCGCACAGCAGGGTCGCCACTCCGCCTACCCCCAGGCCCCAGCGGGGATCGAGGCTCCCGATCCACCCGATGAGAGGAGCGCCCACCGGCGTCGACCCCAGGAACGCCACGGCCCAGAGCGCCATCACCCGGCCCCGCATCTCGGGAACCGAAGCCAGTTGCAGGCTCGCGTTGCCGAGCGCCAGGAAGGCGATGGAGGCGGCGCCCAGGGGGACCATCGCCGCCAGCGCCAGGCCGAGGGTGGGAGCGAAAGCGGCCGCCGTCTGCACCCCGCCGAACCACATGGCCATGACGGCCAGGGCACCCGGCCGCCGGCGGCCGGCGGCGGCGGTGAGGAGGCCCCCGACGACGGCCCCCACTCCCATGAGAGCGGTCATGGTGCCGTAGGTGTCGGCGTCCCCACCGAAGGTGAAGCGGGCGAACAGCGGCAGGCTGACCTGGAACTCGAAAGCCAGAGTGCCCACCACCGCCATCATCAAGAGGGGGATGAGCAGGGCGGGGCTGCGGCGCACGTAGCGGAGGCCGGCGCGTACCTGGCCGCGCCGGCGCGGCTGGGGTGGGGAACGGCGCAACTGCTCGGGGCGCATCAGCAGCAGCGCCAGCACGGCTGCCCCGTAGGAGGCGGCGTTGATGAGGAAGCAGGGGGCGATGCCCACCGCCACGATCAGCGCCCCGGCCCCGGCCGGCCCGGCGATCCGGGCCAGGTTGATCAGGACCGAGTTGAGCCCGACGGCATTGGTCAGGTCGTCCGGACCGACCATCTCGGCGACGAAAGCCTGGCGGGTGGGGTTGTCCACCAGGTTGACGAACCCCAGGGCCGCAGCGAGGGCGGCCACCATCCACAGCCGAACGGCATCGAAGAGCACCAGCAGGCCCAGCGTCGCGGCGAGTCCGGCCGCCGCCACCTGAGTGGCAATCAGGAGGCGGCGCTTGTCGGCGCGATCGGCCAGAACCCCGCCGAGAGGGCCGAAGAGGAGGACGGGAAGGAACTGCAGGGCGAGGACCATCCCCACCGCAGTGCCCGACCCGGTGAGCACCAACA
>VGBK01000193.1 GCA_016870535.1 Actinomycetota bacterium
CCGCGGAGTTCGCCTCGGCCGCATCGCCCGGCCTGGTGACGCTGGTGCCCTTCGACGGCGCCGGTCATGTGCGGGCCTGGAACGTGGATCGGGAGCGCTACGAAGCGGTGCTGGGGCAGTTCCTGGCGGGGGTTGGGATCTGACCCCGGGGGGCCGGGTGAGGTGGCGGGGTGATGCGGCGGGAGGGCTGGGGCTGCGGGCGGCCGCTACCATCCCCGGCGGTTTGACCGGTTGCCGGCGGACCAGCGTCGGTGTCGGGTGGCGCCTCCGGATCGAATCGTCGCGAAAGGGGCCTTCCCCGCCCCCTGTTGGGGGTGTCGACCCCGGGGCCGGACGAGAAGCCGCAGGAGGGCTGATGAGCCGGGCAGAGGTAGGCAGCAGGAGTGGACCCGAGCAGTCGGCCCCGGCGCGGAAGCCGAGGCTCAAGCCCTACCTGAACACGGCCTACTGCAAGGGGTGCGGTCGCTGCGTGGTGGCCTGCACTCGGGACTGCCTCGTCCTCTCCGGGGAGGTGCATGCCGAGAGCGGCCTGGCTCCGGTCCGGCTGGATCTCGAGAACTGCAACGCCTGCGGCCTCTGCGTCCTGGCGTGTCCCGAGCCCTACGCCCTGGTCCTCGACCCCGCCGGGCCGCCGCCCGCGGAGGCCGTGGTGCCCGTCGACCAGCCCACCACTCGGGTGCCGCTCCCGCCGCTCGAGCCCGTGCTCATGAAGGGGACGCACGCGGCAGCCATTGGGGCCCTGCTGGCGGGGTGCCGCCACTTCTTCGGTTACCCCATCACCCCGTCTTCGGAGGGCGCCGAACTGATGTCCAAGCTCCTCCCGCGGCTCGACGGGGTGTTCCTCCAGGCGATCAGCGAAGTGGCGACGGTCAACCACATGTACGGCTGCGGCGGCGCCGGGGTGCGTTGCATGACCCTCACCTCCTCCCCGGGATTCAGCCTCATGCTCGAGGGCATCTCCTACATGATCGGTGCCGAGATACCCGGGGTCTTCGTCGATGTGATGCGGGCCGGCCCCGGCCTGGGGAACATCGGCCCGGCGCAGGCCGACATCCGGCTGGCCTGCCGCGGGCTGGGGCACGGCGACACCCATGCTCTGGTGCTGGCCCCGGCCGACCCGCAGGAGATGCTGGACTTGACCATCCTGGCGTTCGATCGGGCGTTCCGGTACCGGAACCCGGTGGTGATCCTGAGCGACGGCCATCTCGGGCAGGTGACCGGGAAGGTGCGGCTCCCCGACCACATGGTGCAACCCGGCATCCCGGCGTGGGCGGTGTACGGGGACGCTATGCATCGGCGGAACCTCCACTCGTCGATCCGTCTGGAGGAGAATGATCAGGAGCGCTTCAACGAGCACCTATTCGCCAAGTACGACGAGATGACGCGCCGCGAGCCACGCGCCGAGCTATTCCGCTGCGACGAGGCGGAACTGGTCTTCGTGGCCCTGGGGACGCCGGCCCGTGTCGTCAAGGGAGTGGTTCGGACTCTGCGCGATCGGGGGATCAGGGCCGGGCTCTTCCGGCCCATCACGCTGTGGCCTTTCCCGGTAGGGAAGTGGGTCGAGGCGATGGCCCGAGCCGAGAGGGTGATCTTCGTCGAGGCCAGCGCCGGCCAGCTGGAAGACGAGGCCCGCCTGGCTCTCAGCCACGCCGGGCAAGTGGGCGGTCCGCGGTTCGAGCACGTTCGTCGGTACGGGGGCCACTTGCCCGAGGCTGCCGAGATCCTGGCCGTGGCCGAGGGCGGCGCGGCATGAGCGGCGCCTTCTACCGCCGGTTCGAACGGCACGGGCACGGGGAGGGCCTCAAGGCCTACACCACCCACTACTGCGCCGGGTGCGGGCACGGCCTGGCTCACCGCTACCTGGCGGAGGCCATCGAAGCCCTGGAGGTGGCGGATCGGGCGGTGGTTGTCTCCCCGGTGGGCTGCAGCGTGTTCCTCTACTACTACCTCGATACGGGGAACACGCAGGCGGCCCACGGGCGCGCCCCCGCGGTGGCGCTGGGGCACAAGGTGGCCAACCCCGATTCGGTGGTCATCACCTACCAGGGCGATGGTGACCTGGCCTCGATCGGTCTGGCCGAGATCATGTACTGCGCCCAGTTGGGCCTTCCCATGACGGTGGTGTTCATCAACAACGCCAACTACGGGATGACCGGAGGCCAGATGGCCCCCACCACGCTCCTGGGCCAGCCCACCACGACGACGCCCGAGGGTCGTTCCGCCTTCGAGGGTCCACCGCTGAAGGTGGCCGAGATGATCGCCGTCCTGGACGGTCCCGCCTATGTGGAGCGGGTGGCGCTGTTCGACAGCGCCACCCGCAACCGGGCCCGACGCGCCATCAGGAGGGCCGTCGAAGTCCAGGCGCAGGACGGGGGGTTCGCCCTGGTCGAAGTGCTATCGGAGTGCCCGGTGCAGCTGGGTCTGGACACGTTGGAGGCGGAGAAGTGGGTGCGTGACCACATGGTCCCGGTCTTCCCGCTGGGGGTGAAGAAAGAGCCGGCCGGCTTGGAGCCATGGCCGCGCCGCGCCGCTCCCAGTTTCGATGCCGATCGCGTCCTGGCCCAGATCGGGGCGGTGGCCGAGGCGCCGAGTCGGTTCGCCTCGGGATTCCCGGCTCACATCGCCGAGGATGACATCGGGATCAAGCTGGCCGGATCTGGGGGTGACGGCGCGCAGACGGCTGCTCTGCTGCTGACGCGGGCCGCGGTCAACGAGGGGTACGACGCCACTCACATACCGAGCTACGGGCCGGAGTCACGCGGGGGCACTTCCTATGCGGATGTGCGCATCGCCCGCGACGAGGTGCTGTCGCCGGCGGCGCCTTCGCCCCACATCCTGGTGGCTTTCAACGGTCCCAGCGTGCGACGGTTCGGGGCCGCGGTGGCGGCAGGGGGGTGCATCGTCTACGACTCCGGCCTGGTCGACGAGGTTCCGAAGGACCTGGCCTCCGGGGTGCGGGTGGTGGGGGTGCCCTTCGGGGAGATCGCCGCGGGTCTGGGCAACAGGATGGTCAAGAACATCGTCGCGCTGGGCGTCCTGCAGGCGGCAACCGGGCTCTTCCCGGAGGCCACGATGCAGTGGGTGATCTCGCGGGCGCTGGGGAAGAAGAAGGGATCGCTGGCCCGCTTGAACGACGCGGCCTTCGAGTCCGGGATCGAGGCCGGGCGCGCCGCCTCTTCCGGTTAGCCGGGGCTGAGTCGCTTCGACCGAGCCGGCTATGGGCTGAGCCCTCCGGCTACTGCGGCGGCGCGACGGGGAACAGGAATCCCTGGGTCAGTGAACTGGTGTGTCCGTCGTCCCAGCGCACCTCCACGGTGGAGCCGCGCACCCTCAGGACGGTCCCGGTGCGGGGAACCTGGCCCACCTTCTTGGTGAGCTCTCTGACCCGCACACCTTTACGGAGTTCCATTGTG
>VGBK01000194.1 GCA_016870535.1 Actinomycetota bacterium
TAGACGTCCCCCAGCGTCAGCGGCGGCCCGAACAGGAGCGTCGGGATGCCCAGGGCGGCCAGGCCGGCTTGCAGGTCGCCCGGGTCGTAGGAGAGCACGACCAGGTCCGGGTCGAAGGCGGCCACCGATTCCGCCCCCAGGTTGAAGGCGTCGAGTTTGGGGGTGGCCTCCGCCGCCGCCGGGTAGTTGGAGAACTGGTCGCTCGCCACCACGCGCTCGCCGGCACCCAGGGCATAGAGGATCTCGGTGTGGGACGCCGAAGCCGAGACGATCCGCTGCGGCTCGGCCGGGATCAGCGTGCCGGCCACTTCGACCGGGAAGCCGGCGGAGGCGGCCGTGGTGGGCGGCTCGCCCCCCCCTCCCCCGCCGCAACCGGCCGCCAGGGTCAGCGTCAGGACGAGCGTCAGGACGAGCGCCGGGGACGGCGCAGTACGGCCTGTTTTCACGTGTGCCTCCCCATCAGTCGGGGAGGAGGGGCTGAGGGCCGGAGACGGCAGGTCACCCTTCCTCCGAGAGCGTCCACATCCGACCCGGTGGCAGGCGACCTGACTCGTCCCACTTCGGGGCTTCACAGTTGCGGGAACAGCGCCGGAGTCGAACCGGACTTCGCTCTTGCGTCCCTCGCTCGGGAGCCGCCGAGTCACCCGGCCGCAAGCCGGGCCGGGCCATGGTAGCCGACGGCCCGGCCCCTACACTGCGGCCGTGCCTCCTCCCCTCCGCCGCCTCCTCGCCGTCGCCTGCCTCCCGGCGATGTTGCTGGCCGCGGCCGCCCTGCTCCGCCGCCGGCCCCGCCCCTCCCCCGGCGCCTGGCAGCCGCTGGAGGGGTGACCCCGACCGTGCGGCTCGCCCTGCACTCCACCGGCGAAGTCGGCCGCCGCGCCGGGCGGATCCTGCTCGCCGAGGCGGATCTCGCCGCCCTGGGCATCTACGGCCGCCGCAGCCCGGCCACCGAGGATCGTCGCACCACCGCCATCACCGCGCTGACGGGTTTCTCCGTGCTGGCCACCGACGACGCCACCGCTCCTCTCGATCTGGCCGGCATCGCCGTGGCCGACGGGCTTTCCTGCGTGATCGGGGCCGATGTGGAGCCTCCTCCGGTGCTGGCGGCGCGCTTCGCGGCCGCCGGGCTCAGCCTGCTGGTGGCCGCTTCCCTGCCGGGGCTGGCGGAGGCCTTCGCCTGCTACGAGGCGCCCGGCTCCCCTCCCGGCGAGGTGCTCCTCGCCTGGACCCGCCAGGGCAAGCCCGGAAGGGGCCGCCGCGGCCGACTGGCCGTTCCCTTCCCCGACCCGGTGGGCGCCCGCTGGGGCACCCGCCTGCCTCCCCGCCCCGGCGAGGCGAGCACGACCATCCGGGCCGAGACGATCCTTCCCGGGCCCTGGGGGGCCGCCCTGGCCCGGGTGACCACCCCCCAAGGCCGCAGGGCCACAGCCCGCCTGGTGGCGACCGCCGACGACTCCCGGCACCTGGAGGCCATCGCCCTCGCCGCCGGGGCCCTACTGGCGGCTCGCGGCGGGGCGCCTCCCGGCGCCTCCCGCCCGGGCGCCGCTGCCTCGGCCTACCTCCACACCTGCTTCGCTTTGGGGCTCGCAGCCGCCGGCCTGGGCGGCCGGGGCACGCCCGGGAGCGGCTCGAACCGAAGGTGAGGCGGGGAGCCTTCTCGCCACCAAGCGCAGCCGGATGCTCAGCTGCCGGTCTGCCGGGTGGGTTGGCCGACGGTCTCCGTCGCCGGTGAGGGGCCGCCATCAGGCACTCGAGCCTCGGCGCCGGTCGCCGTCGGGCCCTGCGGCGCCGGCGGGCTCACCCGGGGCAAGGGCCGCAACCCCCGCCGCCTGGGTTCCTCCGCCGCGGCTACGGTCACCGGCAGCTTCACCCGGCGCGCCGCGGGCACCGTCGCCGCGGTCTCCTCGAGCACCACCAACTCCACCCCTCCCACCAGGTCGGAGATCAGGTTGTACACCACTGCCCCCAACGTGAACAGGCCCGTCATGAGGATGGTCCCCACGATGGCGAGCAGCATCGCGATGCGGAAGTAGACGGTGCCGTCGAAGGTGATGCCGTTCTCGATGCCGATGGTCAAGGCCAGGTCGTTGATGCGCTCGGGGATGCCGGCGTTGACGAACACCGACCAGAACACCACCAGGCCCAGCACCGTGACCAACGCCATGATGGCGTTGAAGACGAGCGACACCTTGAGGATCGTCCACGGGTCGATCTTGCGGACCACCCGCCGGACTCGCTGCACCGGCATGAGCCCCCGGCTGTTGAGAACGCCGCGCAGTGTACCGGTGGCCTCCGATTCAACCGTAGCTTTGCCGCCGCCTCATCCTTCCGGGCGAGAGCGGCTCACTCGTCGCCGGCCTCCTCGGCCGGCACGAGAGCAAAGGCGGTGATCTGCGCCCCTTCGGACAGGTTCATCACCTTGACCCCGGTGGCATCGCGCTTCTGCCGACTGATGGTGTCGGCCGCGGTGCGAATGACCACCCCGTCGGACGAGGTGACGAAGATCTCAGACCCGGCCGTAACCCCTCGGGCCGCCACCAGCGTGCCCCGCACCCGGGTGGGCTTGATCGCCTTGACCCCGTAGCCTCCGCGCTTCTGGCGGGGGAACTCGCTCACCTTGGTCCGCTTGCCGTAGCCGCCCGAGGTGAGCAGCAGCACCAGGTCGCCGTCGGCGTCACAGGCTCCCGACACCACGTGATCCTCGGGCCGCAGGCGGATGCCGCGCACCCCGGTGGTGTCGCGACCCATGGAGCGCAATTCCCCTTCGGAGAAGCGAATGCCGGCGCCGGCGTTGGTGAACAGCAGCACGTCGTTCTCCCCGTTGGTGGTGAGCACCTCGACCACCTCGTCGCCTTCGTTGAGCCGCACCGCGATGAGCACCTGGTGTCGCGAGTCGTAGTCGGAGAGGCGGGTCTTCTTGACGATGCCCTGCCGGGTGACGATGACCAGGAAGCGGGAGGAGTCGTAGGTGCGGGTATCGACCAGAGCCTCCACCCGCTCGTCGGGGGCCATGGGGAGCACCGACTGCACCAGCACCCCCTTGGCGGTGCGGTCCTTGCGCGGCATCTGATGTGCCCGCACGCGGTACACCTTCCCCCGGTTGGTGAAGAACAGCAGGTTGGCGTGGGCGCGGGTGTGCACCAGGTGGGTGATGACGTCGTCCTCGCGCACCTGGGCGCCCTTCACCCCCCGGCCGCCCCGCCCCTGGTGACGGTAGGAGTTGGCCGGGACCGCCTTCACGTACCCGTTGGCGGTGACGGTGACCACCACCTCCTCGTCGGGGATGAGGTCCTCGATGGTGAGTTCCCCCTCGTCGCCGGCCACGATGCGGGTGCGCCGCTCGTCGGCGTACTTCTGGCGTAGAGCGCTCAGTTCCTCGCCGATCAGCGCCCAGCGCTTGGCCGGGCTGGCCA
>VGBK01000195.1 GCA_016870535.1 Actinomycetota bacterium
CTGGCACCCGCCGCAGGCGCCGAAGAGCGGGCAGGGCGGGTCGACCCGCTGCGGCGAGGGCGCCAGCACTTCGGCCAGCTCGACCCGGGCCCAGGCGCCGGCGTCCTTGACCACCTCCCCCCGAACCCGCTCGCCGGGCATGGCCCCGTCGACGAAGCAGGCTTTCCCGTCGAGGCGGCCCACCGCCTCACCGCCGTGGGCGATGCCGGTTACCTCGAGTTCGATCATCGGGCCAGGGTAACCGGCTGGCGTCGGCGGGCCGGTGGAGCCGACGCCGCCGGGGCCGGGCGGGGATGCTGCCCCGGGCCCTGGCCGACGACCGGTTGGCCCCGATCGGTCGGATCGACCTGCTCGCGGAGGGGACGGGTGCCGCCTTCCCTTTGGGGGTGCGTCCGGCGTCGGGCGGGGGGCCACAGGGCGGCCCGGAGGGGTGCCAAGGGACGACGGGGTTCATCCGGCGCCCGCGTTCCTGTCACACCCTCTTGGCATGATGAGCCTGAGGAGAACTACACCATGACCGAACCTGCCCCCATCCACATCTCGGTGGTCCTGGACCGATCCGGGTCGATGCGCCCCCTCGCCAGGTACGCCGTGAACGGCTTCAACCAGTTCATGGCCGAGCAGCGCCGCAAGCCCGGAGCCGCCCGGGCCACCCTGGCCCAGTTCGACTCCGAGGGCCCCTTCGAGGTACTCATCGACGGGGTGGACCTGCGCCTGGTGCCCGACCTGGACATCTCCCGGTACGAGCCGCGCGGCCTGACGCCCCTATACGACGCGGTGGGGCAGATGATCGAGCGCCTCGACGCCGACATCGCCGAGCGGGCCGGCCGGGGCCTGCCCGAGGAGGACCAGTTGGTCGCCATCATCACCGACGGGCTCGAGAACCACTCGTCCCGGTTCGACCGCCGGCAGGTGTTCGGGCTCATCGAGGAGCGGCGCCGGGCCGGCTGGGCCTTCGTGTTCCTGGGGGCCGACCAGGACACCTACGCTGCCGGGGCGAGGATCGGCGTCGCCCCCCAGGCCAGGGTCGACTGGAAGAAGGACCCGGAGGGGATCATGAAGATGTGGGACGACCTCTCCTACTCGGCCGCCCTCCACCGGCTGAAGCCGCGAGCGCAGCGCCGTCGCGAGGCCGACGACGTCCACACCGAGAGACCGGAAGGGGAGTAGGGGGGCAGGTTCGTCGCCCCGCGCCGGGCGGTGCGATCCGGCGACCCTTCGCGAGTCCGATGGCGCGTCGAGGGGCTCGGTGATCACCCGCCCGGGACTCGGGGAGGCGCCCGGCGTCGCAGGCGCCTCGCGCTCCCGATCCGGCGGTCCGAAGGTGCTCCCGGTCGATGGGGCTGCCCGACCCTTGCCTGCCCCGGTCCCCCGTCTCCTCACCGGTCCAGGCCGCGCAGGGCCGGTGGGATGGCGCGGAAGGGGAAGGCCGCCTTGGTGGCCTGATCTGCGGTTCCGGCGAGGACCAAACCCAGGGGTGGCGAGTACCACAGCCACGACGCGGTCGACCCGGTGTGCCCGATCAGCGGCGGCAGCCGTCGCCCGGCGGCCATCGGTCGCGAAAGGGCGAAGCGCATCATCCCCAGGCCGTACTCGATGGGCCACGCCGGCGACGCGATGGCGGCGGCGCTGCGGGGGAACCCGAAGCGGCGGAAGCGGCGGTGCATGAGCCCGGCGGTGGCCGGGTCGGCGAAGGCCTCCCCGGTGAAGAGCGCCCGGCCGAAGCGGAGCACGTCGGCGGTGGTGGCGTAGAGGTCGCCGATCGAGCGCAGCGCCAGCGGACGCTCCTGCAGCGGCCAGTCGCCGAGCCAGGGGGTGGCGGGCGGGCCGGCCGGGTCCAGCGGTGCGTCGCCCGGGAACCAGGTGTGGCGCAGCCCGAGCGGCTCGAACAGCAGGCGGCGATGCAGGGCGCCGATCGCCAGGCCGCTCACCTGCTCGGCGATCAGCATGAGCAACTGGTAGTTGGTGTCGGAGTAGCGCACCCGGGGCCGCTCCCCGTCGAGATCCGAGGGGGCGAAGTGCGCATCGAGGCCCCGGACACGCCCGATCGCCGCGGCGAAGCTGAACGCCAGGTCGGCCTCCTGAATCTGGTCCACCAGGCTCCGGCCACCCTTGGGATGCTCGACCAGCGAGTCGGGCAGTCCGGTGGCGTGGGCCAGCAAGTGGGTCGCCGTGATCTCGGCGGTGCGGTCCACGCCGGCGCGCCCGTGCAGGCCGCGCCGCAGGCCGTCGGGCAGGTACTCGGAGATCGGCGCGTTGAGGTCGAGGCGCCCCTGCTCGGAGAGGCGCAGCACCACCGAGGCGATGTACAGCTTGGTGACGCTGGCCAGGAACCAGGGCGTGGCGGTGCCCATCGGGGTCCCATCGGGGCGGGCTTCACCTGCGGCGGCGCTCCACTCCCAGGAGCCGTCGATGGCGGCAGCCCCGACGATGGCGTGGCGCACCTTGCGGTGCGACGACACCTTGGCCAGCAGGCGTTCCAGCCGGGGCACGACACGCTCGCGGGCGACCGCGGCGCCGGCACCTGTTCCCGGGTTGAGAGGCATTCGCTGGTCCTTGCTCTAGGGGGCGCCCGGCAGGCACGATCCGCCGGCGTGCCGGACGGGATCGGGCCGCCGCGGGGCGCAACGGCTCTACGGACGGGCCCTTTTCAGGCTACCCGAGGGCGCGGAGGTAGACGGCCCGAGAGCGCCGGGACGCCTCGTCCCTGTAGGCCGGCCACGCCCGAGCCCAAAGCCGCCGCCGTTCCGGCGTGCCGGGTTGTCGATGCGCCGGTCGAGGAGCCCGAGGCCCGAGAGGGTCTCTGCGAGCCGCGGTGCCGCCCGACACCGGGCCGCATGCCGGGGGCCGGCCGCCGTACACTCGCTCGGAGAGAGGCCGAGTGGGGGAGGTTTCGACATGCCGCCGTCTTCCGTCATGGGCCACGCCGCCCGATCCGCCGGGCAAGCCCTGGAGCCCTTCGCCTACGAAGCGCCCGAACTGCGAGACGACCAGGTTCGGGTCGACGTCACGCACTGCGGCGTCTGCCACACCGACATCCACGCCGTGGACGGCGACTACGGCGTCTTCGTGTTCCCCATCGTGCCGGGCCACGAGATCGTCGGACGGGTGGTGGAGGCCGGAAGCGCGGTCACCGGGGTGTCGGTGGGGGATCGGGTCGGGATCGGCTGGCAGGGCCGCTGCTGCGGCGAATGCCGATGGTGCCGCGCCGCCCAGGAGCACCTCTGCCTGCACATAGCCGACTGCGGCACCTGGACGCCCTACGGGGGTTTCGCCTCGTCGGTGGTGGTGGACGGCAGGTTCGCCTACCCCCTGCCGGCCGGGATGGCGGCGGAGGCGGCCGCGGTGCTGATGTGCGCCGGCATCGCCGTGTACCCGCCGCTGCGCCGGTACGCCGGCCCGGGGATCCGGGG
>VGBK01000196.1 GCA_016870535.1 Actinomycetota bacterium
CGGGGCGCCGACCCGGGGAAGGATCAGTCGTACGTGTTGTACATGCTGGGGCAGGAGCACCTGGCCGGCCTGGCTCTTCCGGTGGGGGAGATGACCAAGGACGAGGTGCGCCGCCGGGCGAGGTACCTGGGCCTGCCGAGCGCCGGGCGTGCCGAGAGCCAGGATCTGTGCTTCGCCGGCCCCGGCGGCTATCGCCGCTTCCTGCGGGAGCAGTACCCCGAGATGGACGATCCCGGCCCGGTGGTGGATACCGCCGGACGGGAGATCGGCCGCCACTCTGGGGTGGCCGGCTTCACCGTGGGCCAGCGCCGCGGCCTGGGAGTGGCGCTGGGAGCGGCCCGCTACGTGGTGGCGATCCGCCCGGAGACGGCGACGGTGGTGGTGGGGGGTCCCGGTGACCTGCTCGCCGCCGGGTGCCGCATCGGGGAGGTGTCCTGGGTGGCCGGGGAACCACCCGGGGAGGGCGCCCTGGAAGTCAAGGTGCGCTATCGCACCCCGGCCGCCGCCGCCCGCCTCGAGCCGGGGGATGACGGGGAGTGGCGGGTGTGGTTCGACGAGCCCCAGGCGGCGGTGACCCCGGGGCAGGCCGCGGTCCTCTACCGCGACGAGGAGGTGGTGGGGGGCGGCACCATCCTGGAGGCGCTGCCCGGACGGTAGGGCGCCGCCGGCTCAGTCGGGCCCCGGCAGGCCCTCGCAGGCCACTCCGTCGCGGTCGCGGTCGAGGCGGGCGATATCCCCGTAGAGGGGGTAGTGCCGGTCGAACCAGGCCTGGGCCTCGGCCTGGGTGGCGAAGTCCCCGCAGTCCTTGCTGTCGCCCGGGTTCGGCGGGACGGGGTCTCCTTCGCAGTGGTACTCGAACTCGGCGTCGCAACCGTCGATGCCGGCACCGCCGAAGGCCCGGTCGCGCCCGCCTCCGCCGACGATGATGTCGTTGCCCCTGCCGCCGCGCACCCGGTCTCGCCCGGCCCCTCCCTTGATGAGGTCGGCGCCGGCTCCCCCGCAGATGAGGTCGGCGCCGCCCCGGCCCTCGATGGTGTCGTTGCCGCCGAGGCCGGCGATGACGTCGGGGCCCGGGGTGCCGATGATGGTGTCGGGGCCGGGGGTGCCGACGATGGTGGCCGGGCGGCCGAAGCAGACCGGCGAGGAGGTGCTGGGCCCGGCGGCGGCGGGGGAGGCGGTGGCGAAGGCCACCGCTGCGGCCAGGCTGAGGCGGATGAGGTTCAACATGGCGGCAAGGTATCGGGGCGGCGGCCTCGGGTGAAGGGGGTCGCGACGGGGACTTGCCGGGTAGCCTCGGCCGCACCGACCGGAGGGACCCGATGCGCCGATTGCATCACGCCCATCTCATGAGCCGCGACCTGGAGGCGGCTCTGTGCTTCTACACCGACCACTTCGGCGGAGAGGTGGTGGCGGACCTGGAGTTCGCCGGGGCGCGCAACGTCTTCATGCGGGTGGGCGGCGCCGCCCTCCACTTCTACGACCAGGAGCCCAACCGACGCGGCCCCATCAATCACCTGGGGATGTGCGTGGACGATCTCGACGCCTGCGTGGCCGAACTGGAGGCAGCGGGCCGGCACCCCCGGCCCATCGTGGATACCGGCATGGGCCGGTACTCCATGGTGGAGGGGCCCGACGGGGTGCTGCTGGAGGTGTTCGAACCGCCGCCCGGCCTGGACCCGGCACTGCGGGAGTACTTCGGGGTGTAGGGGCGGCGCCTCAGGCCGGGGCCTTGGCGAACCGGCGAATGAGCCGGCTCGCCCAGGCGTAGTGGCTCGAGGTGCATGAGACGAGGTAGGCGCCCAGCGAGGTCGTCCCGGTCCAGGGGTAGCGCTGTTTGGTGAAGAGGTCGGCGTCGGCGTGCGCCTCGGCGAGGGCCCGCACCCGGGCGGCGGAGCCCCGGAGGCGCGCCGCTACCTCGTCCCAGGGGCAGTCCTTACCGCGCCGGTGGATCTCGTCGTTCAGGGCCGGGATCTGCGCCCAGGTGTACCCGGGAGCGGGGATCTCGGGCTTCTCTCCCCGGGAGCCCGCCGCTTCCCAGCCGAGGACCATCTCGTGCCAGGCGTCCAGGTGGAAGAGCAGGTCCTTGACCGACCAGTGGTCGCAGGCGCCGGGGCGAAGGCGGTCGTCCGGGGGCACGCGCTCCACCTCGCTCATCAGACGGGCGAACTCGGTGTCGATGGCGGCGAGGAGGTCGGCACGGGTGGCGGGTCGGGGCACGCCGGGAGTGTACGCGGGCCATGCTGGGGTGGCAGAACCTCGCTGCCGCTGTCGCGGGGTGTGCCGCGCAGCCGGAGATGGCGGGCTTCCGCTGTGGGGCCGGGCGTGGCACAATTGTGGCCATGACGAGCGAGCCTCTTCGAACGGTCCGGGACCGGTTCTCCGAGTTCGTGGAACGGGTGCAGCACCATCACGAGCGGGTGGTCGTGACCCGCAACGGGACGCCGGCGGCCGTGCTCATCAGTCCGGACGACCTGGGGTCTCTGGAGGAGACCGTGGCGGTACTGGGCGACGCAGAAGCCGTCGCCGAGCTGGTCGAGGCGCACCGCGCCTATGTCGAGGGTGATGTCGTGCGTGGCGCGGCAGCCGTGAGGGCGTTGCGGCCTCGGTGACTGCCGGTCGTTACGAGATCGTGGTCACCGCTCCAGCAGCACGCGCCATAAGTGAGCGCTTGCCCGAGGCGGTGGCGTTCGCGGTCATCGAGTTCGTCACCGGTCCTCTCCTCGACAACCCGCGCCGGGTGGGGGCGGCGTTGCGGAGTGAACTCGTAGGCGTGTGGAGTGCGCGCCGGGGGACCTTTCGGGTCCTCTACTTGATAGACGACGACCACCGGGAGGTCATCCTGCTGCGGGTAGCCCACCGGCGAGACGCCTACCGGCCCGACTGAGCCCAGCCGGCGACGTGAGTTCCCCCGGGGGCGGCAACTCCTGTCTCCTCCCCCGTGGGGACGGGGGAGGTGGCGGCGAGGCTTTGGGAGCCGCCGGAGGGGGCTGCTAAGGGCGCGACGAGACCTCACGCGCGCCCTCAGCAGCCCTCCCCCCAGCCCCCTCCCACAGCCGTGGGAGGGGGAGAAACAGCGCCCTCAGCAGCCCTCCCCCCAGCCCCCTCCCGCCCCCGCGAGAGGGGGAAGCCCAGTTGCCTCCGTCGCGGGTACGGGAGGCGCGAGGCTGTGCAGCAGCCGAGCGGACGGGGCTGCTCAACAGGCAGGCCTCGTAAGATTCCCCCGTGGCTCTCCCGGCCGACCCTGCCGCCCGCGCCGCCGAGTTGCGCGCCCTGCTGCGGCATCACGATCACCGCTATCACGTCCTCGACGCCCCTGAGGTCTCCGACGCCCGATACGACGCGCTGAAGCGCGAACTCATCGACCTCGAGGCGGCTCATCCCCAACTGGTCACC
>VGBK01000197.1 GCA_016870535.1 Actinomycetota bacterium
TGGCTGGCGGCCGACCTGGACGCCCAGGCTCGGCTGCTGCTCGGCCTGGGCGGCGGGGAGTTCGAGGGGGCCGAGCGGTACGAGGCCCTGGCCCACGATGCGGTGCTCGACCTCGCCGGCCTTCGCTTTCGGGTGATCCAGACCCCGGGCCACACCCCGGGGCACTGCTGCTTCTGGCTGGAGGATGAAGGGGTGCTCTTCTCCGGGGACCACCTCTTCGCCGGGTCCATCGGGCGCACCGACCTCCCCGGGGGCGACTATGCCGCCCTGCTGCGCTCCATGGCGGAGCGGATCGTGCCGCTTCCGGCGGACACGGATGTGCTTCCGGGACACGGCCCGGCCACTACCCTGGCTCGGGAATTGGCCACCAACCCCTTCCTCCAGGATCTGCCCCGGTGACCACCCGCGCCCCCAAGGGGGCCGTCGATGTGCTCCCCCCCGAGTCGGGGCGCTGGCGCCGGCTGCTGCGCGCCTTCGACTCCCTGGCGGAACGCTACGGCTACGGGTTGGCGCTCACCCCCGTCTTCGAGGCCACCGAGTTGTTCTCCCGCGGGGTGGGGGAGGAGACCGAGATCGTCTCCAAGCAGATGTACACCTTCACCGACAAGGCAGGCCGTTCCCTGACCCTGCGCCCCGAGGCTACCGCTTCGGTGGTGCGGGCCTACCTGCAGGAGGGGCGAAGCGGCGTGCTGAAATGCGCCTACTCCGGGCCCATGTTTCGCTACGAGCAGCCTCAGGCGGGGCGGCGGCGGCAGTTCCACCAGGTGGGGGTGGAGTACCTGGGAGAGCCGTCGCCCGACGCCGACGTCGAGGTGGTCGAGGTGGGCTACCGGCTGTTGCAGGAGGCCGGGATCAGAGAGGTGGTGGTGCTGCTGAACTCCCTCGGCGATCCGGCCGACCGCGCCGACTACCGCACCCGGCTGCGCTCCTACCTGGAGGAGCGGGCGGAGGCGCTGTCGGCGGAGTCGCGCCGCCGTCTGGCCACGAACCCGCTGCGGGTGCTCGACAGCAAAGAGGACGCGTCGGTGGTGGCCGGCGCCCCGGCCACCCTCGATCACCTGGGTGCGGCGGCCGCGACCCACTTCGCCGCGGTCCGGTGCGGGCTGGAGCGGCGAAGCATCCCCTACGAGATCGCCCCGCGGCTGGTGCGGGGCCTCGACTACTACAACCGCACCGTCTTCGAGTACCAGGCCTCCTCGTACACCGCGGCGCAGGGCGCCCTCGGCGGCGGCGGCCGCTACGACCCGCTGGCGGAACTGCTGGGCGGGCCACCCACACCGGGCGTAGGCCTGGCGATGGGAGTGGATCGGATCGTGGGCGCGATGCCTGAGGTTTCCGGACGGGAGGACCGGGGAGTCTTCGTGGTGGTGGCCGACCCGGAGCGGCGGGAGGAGGCCCTCGACCTCGTGGCGGCGCTGCGCACCGGCGGACTGGCCGCCGACTCGGACCTGGGGGATCGGTCGGTGAAGGCGCAGTTCAGAGCCGCGGCCCGGCGGGGAGTGACCGTGGTCGCGGTGGTGGGGGCCGAGTGGGCCCGGGGCCTGGTCACGGTGCGGGACATGGCCACCGGAGAGGAGGAGGCGGTGCCGATCGGGGAGGTGGCGGCATGGACGCAGGCCCGCTGAGGACCACCGGGGCGGGCACGCTCCGGCCGGAGCACGCCGGCACCGAAGTGCGCCTCGCCGGATGGGTGAAGGCACGCCGGGACCACGGCGGGGTGGTCTTCGTGGACCTGCGCGACGCCAGCGGGGTGGTGCAGGTGGTGGTAGACCCGGTATCGGCCCCCGAGGCGGCGGCGGTGGCGCGCGAGGTACGCGACGAGTATTGCGTGACCCTGGCGGGTACGGTGCGGCTGCGCCCGGCGGGGATCACCAACCCGGAGTTGCCCACCGGCGACATCGAGGTGGCAGTCGCCGAATTGCGGGTGGTCAGCCCGGCCGACCCGCTTCCCTTCCAGATCGACGACCGCGCCGAGGTCGAAGAGATGCGGCGGTTGGAGTTCCGCTACCTGGACCTGCGCCGCCCCCGCATGGCGGCCAACCTGCGGGCGCGCTCGCGCAGCATCGCGGCGATGCGGCGGGCGCTCGACCGCCTCGGCTTCCTGGAGGTGGAGACGCCGACACTGATTCGCTCCACGCCGGAGGGGGCGCGCGACATGCTGGTGCCCAGCCGGCTCCGCCCCGGCAGCTTCTACGCCTTGCCCCAGTCGCCCCAGCTGTTCAAGCAGCTGCTCATGGTGGGCGGGGTGGAGCGCTACTACCAGGTGGCGCGCTGCTACCGCGACGAGGATTTCCGCTCCGACCGGCAACTGGAGTTCACCCAGTTGGACATCGAGGGCTCCTTCTGGGGCCGAGACGAGGTGCTGGCCACCCTGGAGCAGGTGATGGCCGAGGCGGTGGCCGAACTGCGGGGCAGCCCTCCGGCCGTCCCCTTCCCGCGTCTCACCTACTCTGAGGCGCTGGCTCGCTTCGGCACCGACAAGCCGGACCTGCGCTTCGGCATGGAGATCGTGGACCTGACCGGGCAGTTCGCCGCCGGCGGGTTCGAGGCCTTCCGGTTGGTGGCCGAGGCCGGCGGCCTGGTCGCCGGCCTCAACGCCGGGCCCCTGGGGCTGTCGCGTCGCGGCCTCGACGACCTCGTGGCGCGGGCCCGGGCCCTGGGCGGCCGGGGCCTGGTGACCGCGGTGGTGGAGGAGGGAGGAGGCCTGCGCTCCTCCCTGGCCAAGCACCTCGAGGCCGCCGCCGTCGCCTCTCTGATCGCCGCCTTCGGGGCGGCGGCCGGCGACACCTTGCTGCTCGCCGCCGGGCCGGCGCCGGAGACCCGGACCCTGCTGGGGAGGCTGCGCCTGGAGCTGGGCCGGCCCGAAGGTCACGACGAGCTGCACTTCCTGTGGGTGGTCGACTTCCCGGTGTTCGAGGTGACCCCCGAGGGCGGCCTGGCCCCCGCCCACCATCCCTTCACCGCCCCGGTGGATGTCGGCGAGATGGAGGCTTACCCGGAGCGGGCCGTCGCCCGGGCCTACGACCTGGTGCTCAACGGCACCGAGCTCGGCTCGGGAAGCGTTCGTATCCACGACCCGCAGGTGCAGCGGCGGGTGTTCTCGGTGTTGGGCATCTCCGACGAGGAGGCGGAGCGCCGGTTCGGCTGGTTCCTGCGGGCCCTGCGCTATGGGACCCCGCCTCACGCCGGCTTCGCCGTGGGTATCGACCGCCTGCTGTCGGTGCTTCTCGGCGAGCCCAACATCCGGGAGGTCATTCCTTTCCCCAAGACCCAGACCGGCCTCGACCCGATGACCGAGTCCCCCACGCCCGTGGGCGAGGAGCAACTGCGAGAACTCGGCATCGCCCTGCGGTCGGCAACGCGAGCGGCTCTCG
>VGBK01000198.1 GCA_016870535.1 Actinomycetota bacterium
GGTTCGCTGAAGGCAGGATGGGGCGGCCGCCGGAGCCGTTCGCGCCCTGATGCGGTAACTTGTGCGGCCAATGCTGCTCCTGCGGCCCCACAGCCTGGATGAGGCCCTGGACGCCCTGGCGGCCCATCCCGGGGCGACCCTGCTGGCCGGAGGCACCGACCTCATGGTGCGGGCCAACTACCAGGGTTTGCGCCCCGAGGTGGTGGTGGCGCTGCGGCGGGTGCCGGAACTGCAGGAGATGACCGGCAGCTTCATCGGCGCCGGGGTCACCTGGTCCCGCCTGGCTGCGTCGCCGTGGCCGGGCCTGGCCGGGGCGGCGCGCACGGTGGGCTCGCCGCAGATCCGCACCTTGGGCACCCTGGGCGGCAACCTGGGGACGGCGAGCCCGGCCGGGGACGGCCTTCCGTTCCTGGCGGCGGTGGAGGCTCGGGTCGAGGTGGCCTCCCGGGACGGGGGCACCCGCCGGCCGGCCTGGGACGAGTTCCTGGTGGGCCCCAAGCGCAACTCCCTGCAGCCGGGTGAGTTGATCCTGGGAGTGCGCCTGCCCCCCTCCCTGCCCGAGCGCCAGGAGTTCGCCAAGGTGGGGGCGCGCAACGCCATGGTGATCTCCATCGCCTCGGCCTGCCTGGTGCGCTCCGCCGATGGGGCGGTGCGGATCGCCCTGGGCTCCGTTGGCCCCACCCCGCTGCGGGCGCGCCGGGCCGAGGCAGTGATCTCGGCCGAACGTCACCCTTCCTCCGCCGCCGTCGTCGAGTTCGGCCGGTTGGTGGCCGCAGAGGTCCGGCCCATCGACGACCACCGCTCTACCGCCGCCTACCGCCGCCACGCCGCCGGGGTCATCGCCCGCCGCCTGCTGGAAAGGGCGCTGGCATGAACCCCGTCCGGCTGCGGGTGAACGGCGCGGAGCACCTGGTCGAGGTGGGCGGGCCCGAGAGCCTGCTCCACACCCTGCGGGAGCGCCTCGGCCTCCCCGGATCCAAGAACGCCTGCGAGCAGGGGGAGTGCGGTTCGTGCACCGTGCTCCTCGACGGCGAGCCCGTCTGCTCCTGCCTGGTGATGTCGGTCGACGCCGAGGACGCCGACATCGTCACCGTCGAGGGCCTCACCGGGCCCGGCGGCGGCCTTCACCCGGTGCAGCAGGCCCTGCACGACCACGGCGCGGTGCAATGCGGCTTCTGCACGCCGGGCATCGTGATGAGCGCCGTCCACCTGCTGGAAAGGAACCCGGCGCCTTCCGCCGAAGAGGTCAAAGAGGCTCTGGCGGGGAATCTGTGCCGCTGCACCGGCTACGGGGCCATCGTCCGGGCCCTGGCCGTTCCGGAGGAGGGGCCGGCATGACCACCCGCCTCGAGGTGCCGATCGTGGTCCGAGGCGGGGTGGGCGCCTCCCTTCCCCGGCCCGACGGCATCCCCAAGCTGCGGGGCACCTTCGCCTACTCCTCCGACCTGCACCACGACCGGATGCTCTGGGGGGCCACGGTGCGCAGCCCGCATCCCCGGGCCCGCATCGTCTCGGTCGACATCGCCCCGGCCCTGGCGATCAGCGGGGTGCACGCCGTGCTGCTGGCCTCGGACATCCCGGGCAATCCCCGGTTCGGGCAGAAGAAGCAGGACCAACCGGTCCTGGCCGAGGGTGAGGTCAACTTCTGGGGTGAGGCGGTGTGCCTCGTGGCCGCCGACGACCGGGAGGCCGCCCGCCGGGCCGCCGCCGCCGTGGTGGTGACCTACGAGCCTCTCGAACCGCTCACCGATATGGAGGAGGCCGCTCGCCGCGGCGAAGCCTTCCGTTCCCTGCAGGTGGTCAACGGCGACCAGTCCCTCCGGGGCGAGGTGGCCGTGGAGGGCTACTACGAGGTCGGCCAGCAGGACCAGGCGATGCTGGGCACCGAGTCGGGACTGGCCGTCCCCGACGGCGAAGGCGGCGTCGACCTCTACATCTCCACCCAGTGGATGCACGTGGACCACCGCCAGATCGTGGACTCGCTGGGATTGCGGCCCGACCAGGTGCGCCTGCACCTCGCCGGCATCGGCGGTGCCTTCGGGGCCCGCGAGGACCTCACCCTGCAGATCCACCTGTGCCTGCTGGCCCGGCACACCGGGCGCCCGGTGAAGATGGTCTACGACCGGGCCGAGTCGTTCGCCGGCCACGTGCACCGCCACCCCGCCCGCCTGTGGTACCGCCACGAGGCCGATCGGCAGGGGAACCTGGTGCGGGTGGAGGCGCGGATCATCCTCGACGGCGGGGCCTACGAGGAGACCAGCGGGGCGGTGATCGCCAACGCCGCCTACTTCGCCGTGGGCCCCTACCGCTGCCCCTCGGTGCAGGTCGACGCGGTGGCGGTGCGCACCAACAACCCGCCCGCCGGGGCCATGCGCGGCTTCGGCGCCAACCAGGTCTGCTTCGCTTACGAGGCGCAGATGGACCGCCTCGCCGCCGCCCTGGGCCTGGACCCCGTTGCCCTGCGCTTGCGCAACGCCCTGGGCCACGGCGACCGCATGCCCACCACCGGCCAGGAGATCACCGGCAGCCTGCCCACCGCCGAGGTGATCCGCTCCGCCGCCGCCCTGCCGCTGCCCGACGAGGGGCCCGGCAACGACCCCCGCCGCCTCCCCGGAGGCCTGGGCCTCACCACCCCGCCGGAGGCGGTGCGGCGCGGCATCGGCTTCGCCGTGGGCATCAAGAACATCTTCTTCTCGGAGGCTTTCGACGACTACGCCGAGGCCCGGGCGGTGCTCACCCCGGCGGGCTTGGAAGTGCACACCGCCGCCGCCGAGGTGGGCCAGGGCATGGTGACCATCCTGGAGCAGATCGCCCGCAGCGCTACCGGCATCGAGCAGGTTGAAGTGGTCTTCGACCACACCGGGCAGATCGGTTCGGCCGGGTCCACCTCCGCCTCCCGTCAGACGCAGATGGCCGGCGGGGCCTGCCTGGAGGCCTGTCTCGGGCTGCGCGACCAGGTGCTGGAGCGAGGCGGCGGCGACCGCCTCGACGACGCCGGGGTCTGGCGCGGGGAGGAGTTGGTGGCCGCCTTGGACGACCTGCTGGCCGCCGGGCCCCTGGAGCAGCACACCCGCTTCCGCCACGCTCCCACCGAGGAGCCCAGCGCCACCGGCCAGGGCAACCTGCACGCCGGCTTCTGCGTGGCGGCACATCGGGCGGTGGTGGACGTGGACCCCGAACTGGGGCTGGTGCGGGTGGTGCGGGTCGACACCGCCCAGGACGTCGGCCGCGCCCTCAACCCGATGTCGGTGCTCGGCCAGATCGAGGGCGGCATCATGCAGGGAGTCGGCCTGGCCATCATGGAGGAGTTGCTGGTGGACCGGGGCGTGGTGCGCAACGCCTCGTTCACC
>VGBK01000199.1 GCA_016870535.1 Actinomycetota bacterium
CACCTCCGGACCCGGAGCCACCCCCGCCGCCACCCCACCAGCCAACACCGACACCCCCAACGCCCCCGCCGCCGGAGGCGCCACCGTCGAGGTGACGGAGTCCTCGGCGCTCGCCGGCGCCACCGCCAGTGCCGGCAGCGCCGCCACCAGCACCGCCACGGCCGCGATGGCCAGGCCCTTTCGCATCGGTCCCTCCGAGTGACGACTACGCAAAGTAGTCACCGTACTACCCGTTGTGGTCCTGATCGAGAGCCAATCGCGTCGGCAACGCAGGGACTAGTCCCCGTCCGACGCTCGAAGTGCCTCTCTCAGGCGTGCCGCCGTCTCGGGCGGAGTCGAGGCGTGGGGCGAGACCCGCACCCACCCCGACCGTCGTGCCGCCACCAGGCCGGCGTCGGTTAGGCGGGACACCGTGGCCGCGGGATCCTCGGCGGGCAGACGGAAGGAAACGATCCCCGCCCGCTCGCTTCGCTGCCGCCAGGGGTCGAGGACTTCTCCCCCGGCGCGGCGCACCGCCTCTTCCATGGCCGCCGCCCGCTCCAGCACCGCGCCCTCTATGGCGGCGATCCCGGCCAGCTCGATCACCTCCACCGCCGCCCCGAGCTGCAGCGCGCCGAAGTAGGGAGGGGAGCCCTCCTGGAAGCGATGGGCCGTACCGAGGGCGCCGTGGGGAGCCGCGACCCCGAAGTCCATGAAGCGCTCGACCCCGCACCATCCGGTCAGGGTGGGGGCGAGGCGCTCCAGAGCGCGCTCGCCCACCGCCATCAGCCCGCTGCCCCACCCGGCCCGCAGCCACTTCTGGCCGCCGGCCACCAGCACATCGGCCGGTTCCAGCGTGGCGCCGACCGCGCCGAGGCCCTGGATGGCGTCCACCACCAGCAGCGGCGCGGGGAAGGCCAGGCGCAGCGCCTCCACGTCCACCCGAAAGCCGGTGATGAAGTCCACCAGGCTCACCGCCAGCACCAGAGTCTCGGCATCCACCGCCGGGGCCAGGCGCTCCGGCGTCACCCGGTAGTCGGGGCAGGAAACCCGCCGCACCTCCGGCCCCCCGGCCTCCTCGGCCCGCAGCCACGGGTAGACGTTGGCCGGAAACTCATGGGCGGGGATCACCACATTGCCCGGGCGTCCGAGGAGGCCGAAGGCGACCTGGAAGATGCCGGCCGAAGTGGTGGGGACGGCGGTGACCCGGTGGGGTGCCACCCCTACCAGGCGCGACATGGCCGCGGCCGCCGTCTCCAGCCGGGCGGCGATGGCCTGGGAGGCGTTGCCGGGAGGGCAGGCCACCACTTCGAGGGCGGCGGCGACCGCCTCCCGCACCCGGTGCGACACCGGGCCGGTGGAGGCGAACTCCAGGTAGCCGGAGGGTTCGCCGAACTGCTCCAGGTAGGCGGCGGGCAGCGGATTCACGGCAGCCGCCCCTCCAGCGTCCCCAGGGGCAGCGCCCCCGGGGAGAGCAGCGCCTCGTGGAAGGCGCGGTGTCCCGCCCCGGCGCGGCCGGCGGCCTCCCAACGGCGGCGCCACCTCAGGATCTCCGCCCGGCCCAGCGCCCCGCTCCAGCAGCCGAGGTCGGCCGCCAGCCGAAGCGCCTCGGTGCGCGCCGGCGGCCCAGCCAGACCCGCTTCTCTGCCGAGGGTCTCCTGGGCCTCCTCCAGCGACAGATCCCCCGCCCAGAGACGCGGCCCCAGGGCCAGGCGGCAATCGGCCAGCACCACCCGACGCCGCCAGAGGAGCCGCCATCCGGGATCCCGGTCCCGGTAGCCCGCTTCCGCCATGAGATCACCCGCGTAGAGCCTCCAGCCGTCGATCAGCCCCCGGGCCGGGAAGCGCCGCCGCACCTCGCCCGGGGCCCGGGCGGCATGCCGGAGAGCCACCAGGCGGCCGGGACAGGCGGCGCCGACCACGAGTTCGTTCAGGGCCGCCGGAGCCCACCCGGAGGACGCGAAGAGCACCGGGTCCGTCGCTGCGTCGTCGTAGGCCCCGGGGGCCTGCAACCAGCCGGCCTCCTCCCCGGTCCCCGCGATCACTTCGATCCGGGGAACCGCCACCGGAGCGGCCAGATCTTGAGAGGCGACCAGGTGCCGGGCCTCCTCCAGGGCGCCCGCCAAGTAGGCCTCGGTGTCGGCGACCGCCCCGGCAGAGGCGAAACGGCGGCAGGCGCCCTCGAGAGAGAGCCCCGGGGCCAGCGCGGAGGCGTCGGCGAGAAGGGCCTCGCGGTCCTCTTCCAGGCGGGCCGCTCCCCCGGCGGCGAGAGCGGCAGCGTGGGTCGGCCGGGCCTCGCTCGCCCCCAGCCAGGCCGCCACCCCGTCCCCTCCGACGCCGAACCCGGGAGACGCCGCCGGCAGGCGCTCCCCCTCCAGCCAATTGGCGTACGACTCCAACTCCCCGGCGGCGCGTCCCGCCGCCTCGGCCCACCGGGCCGAGTCCGCGCCATCCGGAATCGGCAGTCGGGGCGCCCCCAGCCGCGACGCCCGCCGACGCGCCGCCGTCATCGCGGCCTCCACCCAGGGCCGGGGCAGAACCTCCTCCAGGCCGGAGCGAACCGCCGCCAGCAGGCTGCCGGCCTCGTCGAGCACGGCGGCCGCTCGTTCCAGCCGAAGCCCCGCCGGGGCGTAGTCCCGCTCGAGGTAGACCGAGACGTCCAGGGCCTCCAGGCACCATCCCGGGTCCCGGCGCCGCCGGCCTACCACCTCCGCCTCGAACCGCTCCAGATCCACCAGTCCCAGCAACCGGTCCCGGTCGATCTGCTCGTCGGGGTCGAGATCGGCCAGGGCGATGATCCGGGTGCGGAGGCGATCGAGGCGTTCCAGGGCTGCCTCCTCTGCCTCCGGCGTCCCGTCCGGAACCACCCCGTCGTACTCGTGCTTTCCCGCCTCAACCGCCCAGCGCGGATGCAGGCTCCAGATGGCGGCGGAGACGCGGTCGGCCAGTTGCTCGAGGGCGGTCATGGGCCGCCGAGCCTAGCCCGCAGGGTCGTCGCCACCCGGCGACGGTGGGGGCCCGTCCCCGCCGCGCCGCCCCCTCCCCGGCAGACTTGGCGGCGTCCGGGCATAGACTCGACTGCCGTATGCCCGCCAAGCCCCGCTCCCCGATACTGGTGGGCCTGCTCTCTGCCGTCGGCCTGGCCGCCTTGAGCCTGCTCGCCTTCGCCGTGGTGAGCCGCTCCGGCGGTGAGCCGGGGACCACCACGGCCGGCGCCACATCGTCTTCCACCACGACCGGTGGCAACTCGCCGACCACCTCCACCTCCGCGCCGACGAGCACCACCGGCGAGGACCCCACCACGACTGCCGAGACCACGACGACCACGACCACCACCCTCCCCTTCCACGCCTGGGTGGACCGCCGCAC